>CALMEF010000141.1 GCA_937862825.1 uncultured Armatimonadota bacterium | reverse complement strand
CGCAACTTGCACTGGGTGTGACCACGGGAACGGAGCCAGCAAACACCGAGAGCCAATGGGACATAGAGGCTTTAGCTGCTTCCCGGTCGCCAGAGTTGAATGGGGGCTGCCCACAGCAGGTTTGGCCCTCTAGAAACTCAACTGTGCATCCGGCGTATTCAAGAACTCGCACTGTGGCAATTCCGACCTCGCCAAAAAAGGCATCGCACAAGCAGGTCAGCATCAGCCGAACGTGCGGCATCTTAGCGCAAGAACCCTTCCTTGTTGCCTCCGTCGACTGGGATGACGCATCCAGTCGTTCGACTCGCACGGGGTCCGGCAAGCCAGCAGATGGCTTCAGCGCAATCGTCGGGGGTCACGACGGTTCCGAGTAGCGACCGCTTCGCATAGTAGTTCACCAACTCTTCTGGCTTGATTCCAAGTGCGGCTGCGGTTTGGTCCTTCCAGGCGTCCGACCAGATTGCCGAACCCGTCACCACTCCATCGGGATTGATCGCGTTGCACCGGATGCCATGCTTGGCGAAGTCTGCCGCCGTGACCCTCATCAGGTGGAGTTCAAATGCCTTGGCTGCGGAGTATAGGGCGGCATTGGACCCGGCGGCGACTCCGTTCTTTGAGCCGACGAGAACGATTGAGCCCCCCGTTCCTTGCTTGACCAGGAGCCTTGTTGCCTCGGCAAGCGTGTCAAAGTAAGCCTTCATGAGCAGGTCGCTCAAGAAGTTGTAGTCCTCGGCACTGGTTTCGGCGACCGTTCCGCGACGAGCGTTGCCGGCGTTCGCGACCACGATGTCCACACCGCCAAAGGTGAGAATCGCGTGCCGGAATGCTGCAGTCAAGGCTCCCGGTTGCGTGACATCACAGGCAAGGGAAGTCGCTTTGTTGATCTTGGTGACCTCTGCTTCGGCCTCTGAGAGCGCGGTCTCGTTGATGTCAAGAAGGACGCAATGGGCGCCCAGGTTTGCCATCTTCAGTGCGGTAGCCCTACCGATTCCACTTCCGGCGCCAGTTATCAATGCGATCTGGCGTGAGAGTTCCTTCTCGGGAGGCATGCGGCGAAGTTTGGCTTCTTCGAGGAGCCAATACTCGATGTCAAACGCCTCTTGCTCGTCTAGGGCGGTGTAACGCGACATGGTCTCTGCACCTCGCATCACTTCGATCGCGTTGCGATAGAACTGACCGGTTACCTTGGCTTCTTGGGCGTTCTTCCCGAAGGCAATCATGCCAACTCCAGGAACTAGGACTACGCTGGGGTTTGGATTGCGCATTGCGGGGGAATCTGCGCGCTTGCACCGTGAATAGTAGGCGGCATAGTCTTGGCGGAACGAATCGAGGGCGACGTCGATTTCCCCACCCCCTGCCCCCTCCCCACGCACAGACATCGTGGAGAGGGGGTTCAGAACCATTGGTCGAATCTTGGTGCGCAAAAAGTGATCTGGGCATGAGGTCCCAAGCGCGGTGAGTTGGTCCATCTTCGCGCGCGAGAGAAAATCAAGGACGGGTTCGCTTTGATCGACAGCGGCAATGAGGCGTTGACCCTCAAATGCAACCTTCCCGCGAAGGACTGGCAGTAAATCGATGAGGACTGACTCAGGCGATGGATGGCGGTCACGAACCACAGCGCCAAACGCCTTGGACGGGTCTCGCTGCTCGATGAACTCTGCTGCCTGGTTGATCATCCGGATCGTGAGCGCATAGCACTCTTCCCAAGTGTCTGCCCAGCAGATGAAGCCATGCGACTGCATCATCGCGCCCTTTATGTTCGGGTTCGCGACGATGAGGTCGCGGAGCATCAATCCAAGTTCGATTCCTGGCCGCTTCCAAGGCAGAAATCCCATCTCGTCACCGTAAATCTCCTTAGTCAGGGTCTCCGAATCGGCAGCGGCGGCGACGGCGATGACCGAGTCGGCATGCATGTGAGAGACCGCTCTGAACGGCACGAATGCGTGCAACGGCGTATCGATGGATGGTGCTGCTGGGTTTAGGTTGTAGACAGACTGACCGTAGAGCGGGACGACCTCGTCTTCAGAAAGCCCGGCACGAGTCGAGCCGGTTCTTGAATAGCGAGACTCAAGGCCAAGCACCTTGTCCAGATATAGCGAAGCGAAGTTTGCCCGCTTGGCCGACCCCAGGTCCCCGCCCGAAGCTTTGACCCATAGGACCTCCACCTCTTCTCCGGTCAAAGGGTCAACTGAACGCACCTTTGAGGATGTGTTTCCGCCTCCAAAGTTGGTTACGCGTGGATCGGAGCCGAGAAGGTTTGAGGCATACACCAACTCATCAACCGGGTCTGCGGGGGTAGCCGACCAGAGATTGGGTACGCGCAGGTCAGAAGTCGTACTTGCCAATGTTTTCCTTATTGAATGTGAGCAATTGTCCGGCGTAAACGACGTTGTTCTCCTCAACCGTGAACTTGCCCTTTCCGGGCACCTCGAACGAGTCACCAGGCTTCAGAGTCAACTTGTTGGACGCGATGTGGGTGGCGATCACGCCCATGTCGGCAGGATCCCAGAGTTGGAACGACGCGACCACTCCCTTTTCGACAAACTTCTTCATCTGGTTGGGTGTGCTCAAACCCGTGAGGACGATGCCCTGGCCCGTAGCTTTCGCGCCTCCCGGATACAGTCCTGAGTTGTCGAGCACTTGGGCGGCGGCGGCCAAACCTACCGAAGTCGGGGAGATGATGCCTCGGAGTTTAGGGTGTTTGGTGAGCAGCGCTTCCGCCTCGGTTGACGACTTCTGGGGTTCATCGTCGCCGTACACGATTTCTACGAGTTTCATCTTTGCGTACTTGGGATTTTTCAACTCGGTTTTCATCGTCTCGATCCAGGCGTTCTGGTTCGGAGCGTCGGTGGTCGCGCTGAGGATGGCAAACTCGCCTTCGTAGCCGATCTGGGAGCCGAGCAGTTCGATCTGGGCAGGGCCGATCTTCTTGAAGTTGGTTGGCAGAATTCCAACGTCTCGATGCGATTCGTTTCCAGTTAAATCGCTGTCCACGGTAAGGACCATCACTCCCTTCGCCTTCGCTTGATCCAAGGCCTCATTCAGGGCATCGGGGCTGTTCGCCGATAGGGCGATTGCATTCACGCCTCGCTGGACCTGTTCCTTGATGATCGCCAACTGCGAGGTTGCGTCTGCGGTTGCGGGTGCCTGGGAAGAGAACTCGATCCCCGAGGCTCCCTCGAAGCCCTTTGCGACTTGATTGAAGTATGGGTTTCCGGTGCTCTTTGGAATGAAGACCAACTTCATCTTTGCGCCGGCAACCGGAGTAGGACCGGAGTCCGTTTGGGGTTCGGTTGATGAACATCCAAACGATACGATCAGGGCGAGCACGACGGGTGTTAGGCGATAGAAGTTTAAGGGCATTCGCGATCCTCACAAGCCATGTTGACGTTACCCAATCACAGGTTCACTTTGGTTGCCCTTGGCGAACCCCTTAGACCGCCGAACCCAACCGCAAGCACGAGCAGCAACCCAATTGCGGTCAGTTGGTACTCGGCCTTCACGTTTGCGACGCCCATGGCGGTTCGAATCAACATAACCAGGAGCATTGCGAGAACGGTTCCAGGAATAGAACCCTTGCCGCCTCGAATCGCGCAGCCTCCGACGACGGCGATGGTGATGACATCCAACTCCAAACCGCGGGCCAGGTCATGCCTGGCAACGCCAAGTCTTGAGTCAATCAAGAGCGCGCAAATCCCGGCGGCAAGTCCGGCCAAGGCAAATACCCAAATCTTGATTCGTGCAACGGGCAGACCGGCGTATACAGCGGCTTCTTCGTTCGTGCCGACCGCAAATGTCCAGCGACCGAAGACGGTTCGATGGAGCAATAACCCGCTCACGATAGCAAGCATCACGAAGATTGCGGTGGGCCAGGGTATGCCAGCAACGAGCGACTGGTCCAGTCCTACCATTTCCTTTGGGATGGCGACAGACTTGGGACCGAGTAGGGCTTGCGCCGTTCCCCGATAGATCGCTAAGGTTGCCAAGGTCACGAGAAACGATGGAAGACGAAACAGGACGACGAGCACGCCATTCAGCGTTCCGAGGAGGGTACTGGCCACGCAGGTTAGGCCGATCACCAATGGCGGGTTCATTCCGCTCTTGAGCATCAGGCCAGCGAAGACGGCCGAAAGCACCATGTTGGAAGCAATCGAGAGGTCGATGTGCCCGCTGACGATCACGAAGGTCATCGCAAGGGCCAGGATGCCTGCCTCGGCGTGCAGGGTTGACGTGTCCAATAGGTAGCGGAAGTCAAGGAACCCTGGGATGAAGAAACTCGCCAGCAAGGAGCCAGCAATGAGTAGCCCTAGTAGGACCATGAGATCCCAAGGCAGGCGGCTAACCCTCATCGGGCTACCTCCGCTTTGCTGCGGATGCCATCCACGACGATTGCCGCAAGGATGACGGTGCCGTAAGCGAGTAACTGCCAGTTGGCGTCAATGCCAAGCGTGCTCAGCGCGACGTTGATGCATGAGAGAAGGAGGCAGCCCAGTAGCGTTCCGGTCACAGTTCCCGAGCCGCCGGTCAATTTGGCTCCGCCAATCGCAACTGCGGCGATCACGGTTAGTTCGAAGTTCTGACCTGCGCTGCCCGGGTTCACAAATCCAAACCTGGCGGCATACATCACTCCAGCCAGGCCGGCGAGAGCACCACAAGTGCTGTAAGCGACAAAGGTCGCTTTACTGAGAGAAACACCGCGAAGGCGGGCTGCCTCGGCGTTGCTCCCAACCGCGAATAGCGCTCGACCCGCCGCACCAAAGCGCAAGAAAAGTGCGGTCGCTCCAGCCACTCCTAACCCAATCACCAGGAGCCAGGAAACCGTCACCCCACCCGCGGAAACTCCGTTGCTAGCCAGGCTCGTCAGGCCATCGGGAAGGGTTGAACCATCAATCTGGTCGCCTTTGCTTAGAGCAAAGGTTAGTCCTCGGAATGCGGCCAGTGTGCCGATGGTCGCGATAAGTGGTGCCAATCGAAGCCACACGATCAGGGCAGCATTGACGAATCCAAGAACCAAACCTATGGCAATCCCACAAGCGAATGCCAACGGGATTGGGAGCCCTGGTTGCGCCTTCAGCAAGAGCCCGACGCCGATCCCAGCGAACGCGAGGATGGAGCCAATCGAAATGTCAATGCCACCGGTAATGACGACCAAGTGTTGGCCCATTGCGAGCACCACGGTGAGCGGCATCCACAGCAAGATGCTGTCGATACTCCTTGGTTGGAGGTAGCGTGGTTCCGCGAGCCCAACCGCAAGGCAGAGGATCGCGATGAGAAGGAGGGCGATCCACTCTCGTTTCATGCAGACCCCTCGCCAGTGGCAGCAGCCATGATCGACTCTTCAGTGGCCGATCCACGGTCCAGAGTCGCGACCAAGCGGCCCTGACGCATGACTCCTACTCGCGTACTGAGCGAGAGAACTTCTGGCAGGTCGCTGGAGATTACAAGGATGGCTGTACCTTGCTCAGCCAGTTGGCGGATCACGCGGTGAACTTCGGCCTTTGCGCCAACATCCACGCCGCGTGTGGGCTCATCAAGGATGAGCACGCGCGGTTCGGTCATCAGCCAGCGGCCCAAGACGACCTTTTGCTGATTGCCGCCGGAAAGGCTCTCAACCGGCTGGCTCGTCGACCGATACGCGAGCCTCAAATCCGATCCGCTGGCAACCGTGACCTCCTCCAGTTTGCGATGATCCAGCCATCCATGGCGGCTCAATTCGCTGAGCCGTGCCATGGTCGCGTTGAACTGGATGGACTGGCTCATGAAGAGTCCGTGCCTTCGGCGGTCTTCGGGGACCATGGCGACTCCTGCTTCAATCGCCGCATGAACGGAGGAGAACCTTTTGGCGGTTGACGAGAGGAGTATTTCTCCCGAGGTTGGGCGCACCACACCCGCTAGGGCGCGGGCGAGTTCAGTTCTGCCCGAGCCCACCAGTCCGGCTAGGCCAAAGATCTCGCCACGATGCACCGTCAGGGAGACTTCGGAGAACCCTGGTCCGGTCAGTGAGTTCACTTCAAGAATGGGCTCGGCATTTGCGGATTCGGTGATCGGACCACTTGCGTCGAGGTCTCGACCGACCATGAGTTGGACAACTTCACCGGGGTTTGTTTCTGCCACGAGCCGCTCGGCAACTTTGACCCCGTCGCGGAGGACGGTAATACGGTCGGCGACCTCAAACACCTCTTGAAGGTGGTGGGTCACAAACATCACCGCGCATCCGCGGTCGCGTAACCTTCGAAAGATCGAAAAAAGTTCGCTGGTTTCCTTTGGAGTCAGGGGTGCGGTCGTCTCGTCAAAGATCCAAACCTGACTATCGTGGCTGAGCGCAGAAGCCAACTCAATGAACTGCTGCTGGGCGACGGATAGATGAGCGGCTGATTGGCGGACATCGATGGAGATGCCGAGGTCGGCGAACAACTGCTTGGACCGCTGATAGAGTTGCTTCCAGTCGACCAATCCGCGTCGCTTCGGAACATGACCTACAAACACATTTTCAGCCACCGAGAGGTCGGCGAACGTCATGGGCTCTTGATGAATGAGCGCGATACCGTGCGCTAACCCATCGGCTGGGTTTCGAAGCCTTACCGTGCTTCCGCCAACAGCGATTGTTCCGGCAGAGGGCTGGTAGACACCGGCAATGGCCTTGCCGAGACTTGATTTGCCGGCACCGTTCTCTCCGACGACGGCGTGTATCTCGCCGGGTTCGAGGACCAGGTCAACTTTGGAGACAACGTCAACGCCACCGAAGGTGACGCTGAGACCCTTAACCTCCACCCGCGCGTTCAAGTCAGTATTTTAACTTGATCCAGCCCTACCTGCCCAGCAACGGTCTTGCCATACAAAAAACGCCCCTCGAAAGGGGCGTTTTGAACCTAAATCTTGGTGGACCGTGTAGGGCTCGAACCTACGACCCGCTGATTAAGAGGAAACGGTATGGGCTGCTTCGAGGCAACAAAAGATGGGCTCTGTTGACCTTGCCACCCTGCGGTTTGCCCTCAATTATTACTGGTGGTGGGATAGTGTGGGATTTGTTTCTGAAAGGCTGACTACTTCGCCGTTTTGAATCAGGATTACCAGGGTTTTTGGATTTCAAACCCGCTGATTACAGAGAAGCGGGTTTGCAGGTTAACCAGCTACTTTTGCCCTTTGGCCCCGCGAACCTGGAACCCGTCCAGGAGAGTCCAAGACGTCCATATGATAGTGTGGGAATAGTGTGGGGTTGGGGTAAAAACCGCTTGCTATGCTTACCGAAAACGAACAAAGCCCGAATGCCCCTGAAGGCGGACAAACCGAAGGACAAAGGGAAGGACAATGGCAAGAGCCGCCCGCCAAGAACGCGACGGCTGAAGGGATCACGCAAGGGCCCGAAGAAACCAAGCCCGCACCAGAAGGCGGCGAAGTCCCTATTGGCCCAGGGCCTGGAGACGCTCCCAGAGACGAAGCCGAACCCTCTCACCCCGTTTGCGTGGACACACCGGACCACGCGGACAGCAACCTGCTTGCCCCTTATATCCTTGTTGGCGCGGGGGACGAACGCTTTGAAGGCAACGGAGGCCGCCTTGCCGAAGAAGGCGCGCTGCTTCCTTGCGTTCCGGTTGCCTATAAGGAAGGGCACGTTGACTGCGTTGCTTTTGTGAACCACGCGGTTTGCACCGTTCACCTCAAAAACGTGCCGACAAGCCCCGCGGAGGGCAAAACCCACCTGCTATGGCAGTGACCCAAGATAAGGACCTAACGTTTGGCCAGGCCCTCAACTATTTAAAACAGGGCCGCCTGGTCACGCGGGAAGGATGGAACGGGAAAGGGCAGCACCTTGGCCTTCAAACCCCTGACCCGGACTCTAAGATGAGCCGGCCCTACATCTACATCAAGACCGTTGACCACGCTCTTGTTCCTTGGGTTGCCTCGCAAAGCGACCTCTTGGCAGACGACTGGCAAACCGTTGGCGCAAGTATGGGCTGGACAGAAACGAGCGCAAACGAGGACACGATCTGCGAGAAGACCGAAGCGGCACTAGAACCTGGGGGGGTCTTTATCTCGATCGAAGGTTTTGCTTCGCCGCTAGTTACGGTGGACAGACGAACCCCTTAGCGAACGGGGCAGGATGAGGCCTCCCTGAAAGGACGCAGGGCAGGCGGACGAACCTAGTAGGCGATAGATGCATGCCCGCGGAGGCGCATTGGCCACTGGCCCCGTGGTCAAAAAATCGGGGCCATTTGAAATCGAACCGACATGCGAGCCCACCCAAAAGACGACGGAAGCGTGGCCTTTGCGCTGGCCGCGGAAGCCTTCCGAATCGCTCACCAAAACCCTAGCGCGCTGTTTTCGGCGCTTTATGAGCTGAGCAAAGAAGGCAACTCGCTCCTTGTTGGGATTTCCCGCCTCATGGAGTTTTTCGAAGCCAAGGGCATTCACGTTCGGGCGATTACCTTGACGGCAGAGGACTTTGAACGCTTTCGCTTTCAGGCCATGGCGTATATGCCACTTCGGGAGCAAAGGGCGGACGGCTTTTTCTTTGCGGGCATTGAGATTCGAAGGGAAGATTCGCCGTAATCCAGCCCTATAATATAGCCATGCAAGCAGCGGGCGAGACCTTTGACACTTACGCAGTGGAATATCGGCACGACGGAGGAACCTGGGCTCTCAACATTTGCGCGACCTCAGAAGATGACGCGATGCAAAGGCTTCAGCGCGCGGCCGCGCATGGCCAGATGCTCGGAAAGGAAGTTCTTGTGATTCCTGCAAAGATTCCTGGAGCGGGACTTTTTGCGAGGGCCTCCACCTGGCTCGCAAACGCGGCGCGGTACGGAACATGAAACTGCTTGCGATTGAGCGCAATGTCTTGCACGCTCAGGCCAAGACGTGCATAGGGCTCATCATGATTGGAAGCACGGCGATTTTCATAGGCCCTGGATGCCGTAAGAAAGATGAAAACCTATTCCGAGTTAGGCTTTGGCCATGGAAACGAAAGTTGAGGAAGTTATGAGCCAGTTTCCTATTTTGCGAGTAGAGATTGAGGGTTCTAGGCACGCAATACTGACAGCGCTTTCGGGAAGCCACAAGGAAATTGAAGAGGCTGCGCGCAAGGCCATTGAGGGCATAAACATCGAAGAGATCGTCAGGGCGCAGGTTTACAGCGTGGTTCCTGTCTTGCTTCAAAAAGCAGTTGAGCAAGCCGTTCGCGACATTATTTCGGGCATTGACTTTCAATGGGATGAACTTGAGGTCGTTCGGGAAAGGGTTCGCAAGGAACTGCTTGAGCACCTTAAGGGAGGTTAGCGGCCTTCGCTTGCCGGATCAAGCTCGAGCACGACGCCGGCGCGGCGATCTAGCTCGGCCCAGCTTGCGGCGATTTCGGGATCGATCGTTTGGGTGTAGATTTGATCGGTCGTTCTGACGTCGCTATGACCTAAAATATCGCGCCTGGTTACCGAGTCGACCCCGATTTGTTTGAGGTTATTGTTTGCGCTATGCCTGAGCTCGTGGAACGTGACATCTGGCAGTTCGCTCAGGCCCTTAGAGCGCATGACCTTATTGTGCGAAGCGATCGCCTTTTTGAGCATGCCGTAAAGCGTTCGCGGATGCATAGGCCGCCTTAGGTCTTTTCCAGGGAACACATAGGCGCTAGTGATTGGGACCTTTTTTAGATAGGCAAGAGCGAGCTGGGGCAGCGGCAAGAGACGCTCGCCTGACTCGGTTTTTGCATGCTCGACGATTGCCGCGCCGCCTTTGACTTTTCGCTTTTTGGCCCCTTCTTCAAGCGGGGCGTTTCTGACCTCTTGATATTGCCGCTCGATTTTCACCGTTCCTGCAGATAGATCGAGGCTGGACCACACCAGGCCAAGGACCTCGCCTTTGCGAAGGCCGACAATGGCGCCAAGGGCAACCGCGCCGGCAAGCACGGGATCTTCGATCGACTCTAGGAGGGAAAGCGACTGAGAAATGCTTAAGATTCTCGCCGTTCCTTTTTTGGCTTTGACCTTTCGCAGTTTGATCAGGCTTCCTTCGATATAGCCCTCTTTGTAATGCCCTTTGTAGAGCTTGAGCCTTCGCCCTTCGATGAGCGCGAGGTGAATGAGATTCCGTACCGCTTGGGCGGTTCTGAACTTCTTTTTGCCCCAGATTCCGAGGATGAGCTCTTCGACGTGGACAACCTCTAGGCGCGAGAGTTTGATCCAGCCGATTTGCTCTTTGACGTGAAGATTCCACTGCTGCAGGTAGTTCCTTCTTGTGTTGGGCCTTTGCTGGCCACTGCGCGCAAAGACGCCTTCTTCACCAAGCAGATATTGACCGAGCTGGTCTAGCGTCCACTCCTGGCGCGACTCATGCGCGCGTCGGCCGGCCACAAAATCGCGAAGTTTGTTTAGCGCGACGCTGCGCGACTTCGATTCGAAAGTCTTTCTTTGCTGGCGATCGCCTTCGTCTCTGTACGTTACGACCGCCCGCCACCTGCCATCTGCCAACTGGAAGATGGAGCCCTGGCCCTTGTCTCGCCTGCTCAAAACGCTAAGGTTAGATTATAAGCCTAGACCATCTTGTTTTGGCGCTTTGACCTCTTTAAACGCCTTCTTCCACTCGTTAAACCTGCGCATTCTACTGGCAGTTCGCGGGGGCGAAAGGCTAAACACTTCGCGCTGGAGCAGTTCGGCGGGGCCGGTTTCTTTGCACGAGCGGGAAAAGTAGAGCGAAGGAACATCGGGATCAACGCACAGCACATGAGACGCGGGATCTCCGCACCTTGAGCAGGAGTTCTTCATGGGCTGCTGCTGACGGGAACCTCGGCTATGCACGAAAAGGCAGGCTTTTCGCCGTACTTAGGCATGCGAACGTAGTGGTAGACAAACGTTTCGCGCGGGATTTTGAACTCTTTGATGCACGAACAAACGAGAAGTTCGCTTCCGTCAAGCGGGCCGCCATAGAACTTGCAAATCCTTTCGATGTGCTCTGGGTCGGCTTGAACCTTCTGAGCCTCTTGATAGTGCTGGGCCCACGCGAGGAAACGAGAACATGCACGAGGACGGCAAAAAGGCCAAAAGCGGCCCCGAAAAGATAGGCGCTCATCACTGACCCTCCACCCGTTTCACAAGAGGCACCTTCCCTAGCGCATTGACCGAGGCGTGAGGATGAAACACCTGCTCGCCCTTGTAGCGAAAGGCTTCCATGATTTCATGCTTCATCGCAACCTCGGCGGCCAGATACGCGGTTTTCACGATTTCATCTTCGGTGGCATAGCGAGAAACTAGCCACTTTCGCCCGTATTGAAGCGTTTCTTCGGCGCTGGGATCATCATTATCTTTGGCCTTGAACTGCCAAACGAGGCAGTAGATACCGGGATGGTCCGACAAAAGCATGGCGATAGGCACCCAGCCGGGCAGGAACTCAACCTTTGCAAGGACGGCATTGAACTGGTGCCAGGAAAGGCCCAGTTCATGAACAACTTCTCTCTTGCTCATGAGGCCAGTTCCATCATCCTTTCGCGCCAGGCTTCTTCGCTCCAGGGCGCGCCGGTTAGCAGATCGACCTTTTGCGCATGGCCATCCTCACTCATTCGCACTTCGTAATCCGTGCCGCTCTTTGGCTGCAGAGATTTTGGATCGACCCAGACGTCTTCAAACTTGCGCGATTCTAACCACTTGAAGCGGCTAAAGACTTTGCCTTCGACGTTCTTTTGCTGGCAATACAGGCGGTAGCGATACGCCCCTTTGAGCACGGGAACTGCTTCGCCCGCCTGGCACAGAGAGCGAAAGAGAAGCTTGGCCTCGGACTCTTTGCCTAGATGCGGGCTTTCCGGATAGATCGCGGTGAAGGCATCCCACAGGGCTGAAGGCGTTTTGCACTCGCGCGCAAACGCGGCCGCGTCGATCTGGCCATCTTCTTTAAAGAATGAATCAATAGATTGATTAATTGAATTATTCTTAATTAAGTTCAAAATCACGAAAGCGCCCTGATCGATTTGCTGCTCTTTTCGATCGGAAACGGGCCTCTTTTGATCGGCCCTTGGGGATTCCTTGACCGGCTGACTTTCGACCTGCATCAAGGCGGGCTGACCACTTTGGCTGCTGGGGCGGGTTTGGGTGATTCCTTCTTCTTTGGCCTGACGCCAAGAGCGCGGATCTTCGAGCAGGCCAGTAGCAGGATTTGGACAAAGGCTTTCGAGCACATAGTCTGAGCGGAACGACTTGTAATCGAACCACGTTTTGAACTGGAGGAACTTCTTGCCGCCAACCTCATAGACCTCGCCAAGTTCGCTGGCGATCTCTTTGATGATCCTTTTGGCGCTGGTGACCGTGATTCTTCCTGGAGCGACGTTCAGCGCCCAGTGCACCGGATCGGCGCTGAGGCGGCCGTAATCATCAGCATGCGTTAGGGCAAGCAAAAAGACGAGGGCCGCAAGGTTTGACAGGCGGGCGAGATCTTCGCTTCTTGAGGCTTTGGCGTGCAGGGTTGCTGTGTTCATATTATTGGGTTACCTTCCTTGGTTTGTTCTTTCAGTCTTGCCAGTAGAGTGGCCTTGTAGTTCGACCTCGCGTCCGCTGTTGCTTGGAACATCGAGACGATTTCTGAGGCGTAGCGATCGGCAAGGGTGTTGACTTGCTGGCTTGATAGGCCAGTGCTCTCGGTGATCATTTGCGTTCTTAGGCCATCGATGAGCATCATCACCGCATTTGCGACGGCTTCTGGGCCAGGGGCTCCTTCCTGCAGGGGCACAGGCGGAGCCGCCTGATTTGCACTTTCTCTTTCGAGAAACTCGAGGAACGCACGCGGCCGAAGGCCAAGCGCGACCATTTCGCCAAAGCGACTTGCAAACGCTTTTTGGAGATCTGGCCTGCACTGTCTATAAGCCTTGACGGCCATACCATGCCTTGCAAGGAGCCTTCTTGCCAGATCAAAGGAAACGCCGGCAGCCTCGCCTGCTCTCGCCAGGCTCTCCCCCTGGACCGCGAAGGACACGAAGAACGCCTGCTGCTGCTCCGGCGTGATCTCATCGATGGCGAACGTTATTTGACGCTCATTTGACAAAGCCCCCTGACCTGGCGGGGTTTCAGGTTCATTTGGGGGCGGGACGGGTATTTGATGGGTGTTTGATTGGCCTTCCAAAGAGGCTCGGAGTTCTTCTGACCTTCCATAGGCAAAGCCTTCATCAAAACCTGCAACCGGGCCTTCGTGAAACGCCTCTGGGCGAACGGCGAGTTCATCTTCGATCAGGTCAAGATCGGTTAGATCCTGGAGTCCTGGCCTGGCCGTGAGGATTACGGCATCATGGCGGCCCTTGGCATACGGATTGAGACCCGAGATTTGCTCGAGAAAACCCGGGCTGATCATGCTGACCTCATGCCTTTCGGAGGCCTCATCAATGGCGCGTTTCCAAAGGCTCTCTACGTAATCGAGAATGAGATCAAAGAGAACCGGATTGCTCTTTCGCAAGGTATCGGCGGCCTGGATCACGGAAGCGGGGTAATCGATCATTTCCCGCTCCTTTCGCTACAGGCCTTCAGAGCCTCATCCCTTGCGGCATTTAGGGCGGCCATCGCTTCATGCGACCCGCCGGAATCGGGGTGAGCCTTGGCGGCCTGCCTTCGGTACGCCTTGGCGATTTCGGCTTCACTTGCCGACTCTGAAACGCCAAGAACTTCATGCCACCTTGGGCGGGAAGGAAGAGCCTCAAAGCCGGTGAACACCCGGTCTAACATGGCGGAAGAGCCCCAGCGATCGAGCGCCCTTAAGGCATCGAGCGAGAGACGGATCGCATGGATATTGTCATAGACGAGGACATACTGATCGCACGCGATGCAAAACGGTTTGCCCTTCCTTACGAAGTAGACCGCGGCGCCGGGATCGCCATCGACCGGGGGCTTTGAAAGGGCAAGGCCATCTTTCCTTAAAGGCACCGACGTTGAGACAACGATCGACTTTGCGCCATGCCTTGCGAGTTCTTCGAGAAGGCCCGTCGTTGCTTCGTAGACCGAAGCGACTTTGAACTGGCTATGCTTTCTGGTTTTTGACCTTGCCCACCCTTCGGGCCAGCAAAGGGGAAACGCGGCCACATCTTCAAAAACCCCGTTCATTGGGGTTTCCTCGACCTTTCGAACTCGGCCTTCACCAGGGCCATTCGCGCTTTGATAACTTCGCGGTCCTCTTCGGACTGGCCTTCGAGGGCGAGTTCGTTAAGGATTTCTTGGATTTTCGCCTGAGCCTCTTTGCATTCCTCTTCTGTGAGGGCATCATCAGGCGGGGTGCTTATGGTAACGATGCTTAAGAAGCCCGACATGACATGCGAAAGGGCAACGGACGCCTGGACAGGATTGCCTTGAAAGGCTTTGATCGTGATCAGTTCCAGGAGACTGACCAGGCTGGAGCCATGAAGATTTCTTGCCAGCGACTCAAGATCGAGCAGAATGCACGTTCTCATTAGGCGGCCACCTTTAACTCGCTTCGCGCGTACACGCTTCGGATCGCTTCTTCGGAAGATTTGGTGAACCGAAACGAAGAGCCAGCAGGCTCTACGGCAAACCAACCAAGCGCAACCTGCGACAGATCGGGCAAGCCCAGAGCGACGGCCGCGCGCTTGAAGGCACCAGAGGCGGAACCCTTCAAAGGATCGACATCGGACGGGCCGCAAACATCTTCGCGAACCACAACCCGGCCGCACGGCAAAACCACTGTTAGGCGGCACAGCATGCCGCCCTTTACTTCGCGAAGTTCGGCGCTCCAAGAACTAAACCCGAGGACCTCATCGAGCCTTGCCCTCATTGCGGCGGCATTGACATACAAGGCAGGAACCGCGCGGGTTTTATCTTTCGTGAGCGTACAGGGACGAATGCGCACTTCGGACAGGGGCCAAGGGCTACTTAGGAGTTTGAAGATTTCTTGATTAGTCATTGATTTGTCTCGCTTGGATTTGAGTTAGGTAACATTTCATTTGTCTCGCTTGGATGGCCCGTTAAAAGGCCTTTCATAGCAAACGAAGCCCGCGCCCGCAAGGACACGGGCTTTCGTTTTTGAAAGGGAAGAAGGACTTGCGGGCTGTCTGCAAAACGCCACGAACCGGGCGCGCAGGGCCATTTCTAAGAACTGCCAAGGATCAATCAGAAAGAGAAACCGTTTCATTGACTGGTCATTGATAGGCATCACGCGGCACCCTTGGCGGGGGAATCGGCTTCCATAGAAGCAATTTCCTCTTCGATTGCTTCACGGTTCTTGAGATAAGAATAGAGTGTGCGGCGGTGAATCTTGCACTCCCTGGCAAACCCTTTCAAGTCCGCCCTGCCTTTGCCCGACTTGAAAGCATCAACCCTGCGAAAGAGTTCACGAAACTGGTCAGTGGTCAGGCTGAGGACACGACTAGAACCCGGCAATACCACGCGGTTTTGCGACTTCATACTCGCATAAGTGTAACTAAACAATCACACATTAAGTCAAGACTTTGTGGGAACTAAAGGGGGCTTGTTACGGCTACAAAAGCGCGAACGGAAGAGGATATTCTGCGGGGCCAACGAATCAAGAGCATCCGCAAAGACAGATTCAGGGGAACGCAGGGGGAATGGGCGAACCTTGCCAATGTGGCAAGGGAAACAATTGCAAAGTGGGAAGCTGGCGAGCCGGCTGACCTTAAAACCCTTCAAAAAGCAGTACAAATATGGGCAACCGAATTTGGGTTTGACCCGCATGAGATTCTGAGTAACAACTGGAGGGGAGAAGTGGTACTACGATTTTTAGGCACCATACCCAACGGCGGAGGCAACTGGAAGCAACAAGGTGAGCGAACCGCCTTCGGGGAATACGACACTGACCGGCACGCAAGTGGTCTTATTGGCGATGCGGCTAACTATCCTGTTTTGCAAGAGGGGGACGAGGTCATCTTGGACACGAAAGCGGTTCCATCGGTTGGAAACTTTGTCGTAGTTGAGACGCAAGACGGACTCGTATGCGGACGATTCACAGGAGGGGGAGTGCTGCGGCCGGAGAACCCAGCGCACAAAGAGATCGAACTCGCACGGGCTGAAATGATCGGGGTTATCAGAGCGGCCAAGCGAGAGTTCTTAGACTAGGGGCGCGAGCGGATCTCAAGAAGACGCAGCGGCAGTGTGATCATGCACATGGTAGGCATGAACCACTTCGAAATTGCGACGACCCAAACGAGCGCCAAGCAGGCTAGACCAACCTTCCAGTTGATCCAAAAAAGGGCCAAAAGTAGCGGCGGACATAACCAGGTTGAGACAATGCCGAGGGCCCGGGCAGAAAAAGCATAAGGACTTGCGGGATTCCTTTCGGCTTGGACACTTGCCGCGCCCAAGAGAAATGTCGCCACGGATCCGACAGCAAGAGGCAGTAGCCAGGGGTGCGGCGGGAGGCTATTGTTGAAACAACCCCAGGCAGCCGCAAACCACGAGAACGCAGCAACACGCGCGACATAGAAAAGGAAACTCAAGACTTCGCCCATGATTTTGAGCCATTTTATTCTGCCGGGAAGCGCTGAAAGTGTGGTATAAGGTTCTCAGTAATGTGATTGAACAATCACAAACTGAGGCAACTATGACCAGCGAGACACGAACACGACCCACACGGCGCGCGGAGCCGCAAGGCACTTGCACGATTTGCGGAGCGCCCACTACCAGCGGCCCCTACTGCGGGCCAAAATGCCACAAAGCTGACTTTGCCCTTTCGCTTGGAGCGGGACGGGTTACCACTTGGCGCGGACGCCTTGATATCTCTAACCGGAAAGCGGAGACGACAGGACCGATCTTTACCTTTGGGGGCGGACGCTGCACGAAGGTTGAGTTTGAAAACGGCCTTGACGTTTACTTTCAGGAAAGAGTGCTTAGCGAGGACGCGGCGATTGAGCAGGCCATTCACCTTGCCTTTCGCGCAAGCCTTCGACCGGGAGGCTGGCCCAGATGCTAAGAAACGTTGAGCGCAAACGGCGCAAACTCGTGATTCAGGCACGAAAAGACACGGCTTGGAAGTGGCACCGGGCGATTAACTGGGAGGGAGTCTTTGAAGGCTTACTCGCCATTCTTGCCCTTCTTGTGATCTTCACTTCGCTCGCCAAAGGCGAAAAGCGGGGCCCTTACGAAAGCGGAGTTCCGGAAGAGCGGAGGGAAAGATGGTAAGCGCACCCTTTGTTTCGCGAGGGAGCGCGGAGGGCCAGGGGCCACGGTACGCCGTTCTTAAGCTGGCGGGAACCGCGCTGCTAACGACTAACGACGAACTGCTTGCGATTGCCGTTGCGGAAAGCAGGATACTCACCGCCGTGGACCGGGCGACTGGCCTTACCTGGGACGAACGGGAGAAGGCATGGACCTAGAACCCGGCATCATCGAAAGAGGATGGCTCAGCCTTGAGGAAGCAGTTATTCCAGAAGATGCACCAGCGCTTCAGAGAAGCGAGATGCGCAAAGCGTTCTTCGCCGGCGCCCTTCACCTCTTCTGCTGCCTGCTTGCCAAAGAGCCTTCCGTAAATGACCTTGAAGGACTGGCCAGAGTTCACGATGAACTGCTAGCGTTTGCGCAGGGCATCAGGCAAGGGAACTAAGGGGAAGGGCGAATGAGCGCTAAAGAAGTTATCTTGCCCGTTCGGCAAGGGCCACAGCCAAGCCTTATGCTCTCGGCGCCATCGAGCCTGGCGGAAGAACTGATTGAACACCTTTCCAAAGGAGGAGTGACCTATATGATCACCATTGAAGAAGCCTCGAAGATTCTTGGGATATCGCGATCATCGGCTTACGCTATGGCGGCCGACGGGTCTTTGCCGACCTGCTGCATCTATGGAACGATTAGACGCGTTCCCTTAGGACTGCTGCTTGAGACGATTGCAACCCTTGAGAAAGGGGCAAGGAGACGAACATGAAAGAGGCCACGGTCATCTGCTGGCCCGTGCATTTGCATAGAGGCGTTGCCCTTAAGGGATCGAGCGTTGAGATTTGCCAAAAGTGCGGCGCGCCGGTTTGGGTTTCACCGGTGAGCAAGGCTGCTTGCCAAAACTACGTTTGCATCTTTTGCGTTCCGGACGATGCGACGTTCGTGGGGCTTATGCCTGGGCAGGCAGAGGAGATTCGCGAGGCGCTCAAGGAGCAGAGTGAAAGGCGATGAAACAGCCTGTGCGAATGACTGTGGACGAGTGGCTCGCTGAAGGGAAGCGCCGGTTCGGAGGGGACCCTGGAGAATGGGCCTTTGTTTGCCCGATTTGCAAAGGCGTTCAAACGGTTAACGACTTTCGGCCATTCAAGGACAAAGGAGCGACGCCCGATACCGCCCGGTTCAGCTGCCTTGGGAGATTCTTGCCGAACACCGCGAGCGCATTTTTCGGGCACCCGGACAACCAGAGCCGCTGCGACTACACATTGGGCGGTCTCATTCCGCTTCCTGGGGTAATCGTCACTGACTACGACGGGAAGGAACTGCTTTGCTTCGCGTTTGCGGAGCCTACTGAAGCCTTAGCGCGGACTTAGCCCCTGAAGTCCCCCAGGCGCGCTACGAGTGGGGACTTGCGCTTTTTGCCTCTTTTGCGCAACGGTCTTAAAAAAACAGGCACCTTTAGAGCCCAAAGCGGGGATTTGTTGTTCACCCGCGGCGGGCTCTTTTTTGGCACAAAAAAACAATGGCAGCCTCTTCGCTAGGGAAAGCGAAGGACTGCCAGAGCGGACGATTACCGGGAAGGGAGTTTACTTTGCGCAGACCGAGCACGAGCCGCCACCCGAGCAATACGCGCAGTATTTGCAGTTCGTGCAGGCATTGCACTTGCCCTGGCTTAGCGGCTTGCAGCGGGCGGGCTCTGCTAACTTTGGAGCGCAGCAGCCAGACTCTGCGGGAGCGGGAACGCCAACGCTTGAGAGCGAGGCAAACGAAAGAGCGAGAAGGACGAACGCTTTCATAGCCCTTTCACCATATCACGAACGGCCAAGGAATTTTCCACAAAAGTAAGGCAACCGTATTGAGACATTTCCTTTGTCTTCATGTCTTTGAAATGGCTCAAAGGCTGGCTTAGAAGCCGGGCTTGAACGACGGCTTTGGCGGGCCGGACGGAGCAAAGGGATTCTTTCGCTTGCCTTTGTAGGACGGGGTTTTCCTTCTTTTGCTTGACCCTTTTTCGGGCTCTGGCGCGAAGCGCTGCAAGGGATTTGGCGGCTCCTTTTCTTCGCCGAGAAAATAGCCCACATTCCTTGCCCCAAGACGGCCAAGCGAACCCAAAAGCGTATCGGTTTGCTGGACGAACTGCTCGTACCTATGCCCCGGCTCTCCATCTGGAGTTGGTGGGCGCTTAAAGGACCAGAAGCGGGCATCGAACACTCCGCCTGAGTTCAGGTACGTCACTTGCTGGCCTAGGGCGGCCGCGAACGTGGGAATTGCGGCGGTGGTGTACTCCTTGGCCAGGCTGCCCGCGATTTCTGCGGCGGCTTTGCCGGCGTCTCCCTCGCTTTCCATGATGCGGCGAGGGATTCCTCCAAAGAGCACCATGAGTTCCCCGGGAGCGCGCAAAGCAAGCCACCCTCCGCCCGGCTTCTTGAAGACGAACGAACCATCTTTGACGTACCGCGGCAACTTTTTGTACTCCGCATCATCTTTGTACATCATGTACTCGATCATCTTTGGAACCGTGATTAGGCCTATTGCGCGCATCGTGAACTTCAGCGGCTCCCGACGAATTCCCCTTGCGATCGACATGATGACCTGCGGCTTTACGGCGGCGTACGGCGTAACCCTTCCGACCCAGCGAAGGAACTCTCCGGCTTCGCCAAAATCGATCAGGCTTGCGCTATCCGCGGCCGCTCTTCGCTTTGCCTCTAACTCGGGCATGCCGTCTTTCATATACTTTGCGGCCTTTTGCTGGTACATGGCCAGACGGGTTGTTTCTTCGATCACTTGAGAGGCCCGCTCGAAGGCCCTGAGGCCGGCCTTTGCTCCATCGGCCATAACCCGGATACCTTGTATCTCCATGAGTTTGTCTGCCTTTTGCTGCACCCTACTGCGCGTTGTAGGCTCATATAGCCATTGCTGATCGACAAAATCCGATGCTCCCTTGGCATCGGTTACGACTTTGTTCATCACCGCCTGGATGTACTCGCCGCTGTTCCAGCCCTTGGCGGCCGTTACGAAACCCTTGCCAAGACGCAAAGGATTTAGCCCGTGGACAATCACCGCGGACGGGACATCGATCAGGACATTGAACAGCAGGCGAAAGAGCGGGTTGTACTTCGTTGTTCCAGCGCGGGCAACCCGGGCAAAGCCTTCGAAGAATCGGAACCAAAGCGGACGAACCTGCGGCTGCAGGCCGCGGACGGCATTCCAAAGGTCTTTATCTAACCGGAACACCCGCTCGACGCCTTTATCCCTGACCGTGAAGATTGGCTCGACACCTTCGACGGGAAGGCCGCCGGGAAACGGATCGGGCAACTGCTGCCCATCGGGATCGGAAACCGCGCTGAGGCGCGCTTCGAGATCTTCGAGGGTGACCAAGGCGTTATGATAATCCTCTTCGAGCGTTTGCTTCTTGAAAGGATCCAGATCGAGCTCGGGCTGCAGGAGCCTTTGCCGCAGCCTTTCTAAATGAAGGGCGGACTTGGTGATGGCGAGGTCGAGTTTGTCTCGCAACTTGGCATTGCTCTCTAGCGAGCGGTGCAAATTAACATCCTGCGTGATCTCTGTGGCCATCCATGACAGGTTTTCATGCTTTGCAGCCTCATCCACAAACGGAAGCATTGCTTTATTCAGTTCGCCGGCGCGGATGATCCTCTCCGTCCTTTCGGCCATTGCGGCCAGGCCATCGGCATAATGCTCGCCGCCATGGGCGCGTTTGACGGTTGATTCAGGGCTTGCTACGGTTAGCGGGTTTAGATCGCTTAGATCATCAAGCAGACTGGCCCGAACCATCGGGAAATAGGCTTGGTTCTCGAGTCTGATCTCATCGGCCCAGCCTTCGGCGCGAAGGCCATATTCTTCATACAACTTGAGTTGATGATAGGCGAACTTATCGAACTCGCGATCGGCCGCTGCGAGCGCTTCTTTGTCGATGCTTTCAAGATATGAATCGACCACGTGCTGATTTGCGGCGACCCTTTCCGGGGTGATTGGCCTTTCACCTCTTTGAGAAAGTTCATTCTCTCTTAAGGCCCTGCGGTACTCCTGCCACTGCTCGACATCACCAGGAATCAACTGTTTGATCTCGGGCAAACCAAGCGTTAACTTCTCGCCCTTCTCGTTATGAAAACCGCGCTCGACAAAGAGCTGAACGCGGCCCGAGTTCCTGGTTTGCTCGCTCAACGCCAGTTCAGCATCAAGTCTTGAGCCTTTGAGATTTTCACCCATTTCTTCCTCAAGCAAGTGACGGGCATATTTGGCGGCTTCGTAAGTCGTGAAAATGGCTTCCTCGGAGCGGCGGCGAAGGCCACGAAGATCCAACTTTCCGAGGTTTGGAGCCGTTCTTAAGTGGTCGCCGGCGAGCGTTACCGCAGGCTTTTGACTGTAATGATCCCTTCTTGCCTTTTCCCAAAGAACCGTTGCTTTTGCCTTATCCTCAGCCGTTTTTAGAGTCCTCTTAAACTGCCAAAGGGACATTCCGCGCACGTAACCACTTGGCGGCGGGGCCTTCTTTGGAACCGTTATGGCTCCGCGCGTGAGACGTTTCTTTTGGGCGCTGGCAGACTTTGCCTCCATGAGCAGGCCATGCTCACGCTTTGTGATCGCTGCATCCTTTAGAGCGTTATCGATCACCCTTTTGGCGGCGCTTGACTTTACGCCCTTGATCTCGAGCCCGGAGGCGAGCAGAGACACGCGGCTTTTGGCATACTCGGCCTTTGAGACCTCGCCCGAGGACATAGCCTCATCAAGCGCCTGCAGTTTGTTATAGTTTCTGGCCTTTTCCTGCTCCTTCAGGGTTTGCGCGGCGAGTTTCTTTGCGGCCTCGGCGCGGGAAGCCTCGCGGGGGGTGAGGACAACTTTTTCGTTTAGATCTCGTTTGTCGATCCCGAGTTCACTGGCGAGATAGTCTAGGAGCGATGGAGGGTTATCGAAGCCGTAGTAGGCCATGAAATCCCTTATCAGGGACTCTGGGTATCGCTGGGCTTTGCCGCCTTGATCTTGGAGCGCGAGTTCGGAAGGGCGCTTTCCTCCTGGAGGAGGGCCGCTGAGCGAGGCAGAAACCGAACTTGGAACATGCCGCTTTGAGATTCGCGCGCTATCGGAGTCGACTTTGCGCATTAGCACCACTTCTGGCTCGCGGTAATGTGAGCTGGCAAACTCATCAAGCATGGCGCGAACATGAGGCGAGAACGTGTCTGCAAAATACGCTCTTTCGACCATGGACGGAAGGTTGGGCGGACGCCAACCGCTTCCGATCTTTAACGAGTGCCGCTTCCATGGGATATAGATTTCAGCGCCGGCTTCTGGCCGCTTTCCGCCTTTGAACCCTTCGAACTCTTCGGCCACGTCGGCATAAGAATCTTTGGCTAGATCGCGCGCGAGATAGGCTTTTTCGGCCCTTTCTCTTGCCTTTCGAAGTTCGGCGCGGACCTTGCGCGAACCCTGGCCAAGATACCTGCCGATTGCACTGGATAGGGCAGGATCGAAGGCGATGTTATCGGGATCTAAACGGGGATCATCTGGCGAGACCTCAAGTAGGTCTTTGACCGTTCTTATTCGTTTTCCGCTGGCGGTAACGAGATTTCGGTTGGAAGGTTGTCGAAGTACGGGTCGTTGCCGCTTGGATGCTCCACCGCTGAGCCTAGCGGTGCTTTCTTCATCTGGGCTTCGAACCTCTTTTGCGTCAGTAACTCTTGACGCTCGGTTTCCTTGACCATTGCCTCGTGATACGCCTGCGAGTCGAACACGGGCTTCGACGCGGAATCCGCTGCCGGATCGTTTCCAGGTTTCTGTGGCATAAAGTTTGGAGTGTCCATTTGATAATACACTAAATGATTGTTTTGGCGTTTCACCGATGTCGTTTAGGATGTAGTTTGGATCGACAAAACGGACTTCTTCGGACTCTCGCCAGCGCTTCAGGGCATCTTTTGCAGCGACACTTGGCGGCACGTCAAGATGA
>CALMEF010000140.1 GCA_937862825.1 uncultured Armatimonadota bacterium | reverse complement strand
CTTAGGTGCACGTGAACGCGGGGTGACGATTTTCATCCACGGCGACTACGATGCGGATGGGGTCACCAGCCCAACGATCTTTACCCCCTTCTTGACCCGGGTCGGCTGTAACGTCATCGTACACGTACCGCACCGGATAAAAGAGGGATACGGCGTCCATGCGAACGCGGTTGACGCGGCAATTCGCGCGGGCACCAAACTGTTTGTAACGTGTGACTGCGGCGTCTCGGCAAACGAGCAAGTTGAGCGTGCTATCGCTGCTGGTATGGACGTTGTTGTTACCGATCACCACCTCCCGCCGGAGAGTTTGCCTAGAGCGAAGGCCGTGATTGACGCGCATCGACCGGACTCCACCTACCCATTCCAGGAGTTGAGTGGAGCAGGGGTGGTTTACCGCTTCTGCGAAGGGCTGGCGAGGGAACTGGAGCAGCCGGTTCATAAGTATCGAGAAGCCTATGCAGACTTGGCGGCAATCGGCACGATTGCTGACGTGATGCCGCTTCAAGATGAGAACCGAGTCATCGCCCACTTTGGAAGTCAGCGCCTTAGTGAAACGAGGCGTAAGGGATTGGTCGCCTTGCTTCGCGAGTCCCGTCTCATAGAGAAGCCCAGATTGACGGCTCGAGACATCGGCTTCATGATCGGTCCGAGGATCAACGCCGCGGGTCGTATCGATGATGCCGCCCGTGCCCTAGACCTCCTCCTGCAGAACGACGAACTGGAAGCCGCCAAGATCGCCAGCGAGATTGAAGGGATCAACACGGCTCGTAAGGAACTTCAGAACGATACTGAGCGCGAGGCCATAGAAATGGTTCTGGAAGGCGGTCTGGAGGATCGTTTCGTCATCGTCGTTGGTAGCGAAACGTGGCACCCAGGTGTGATCGGGCTGGTGGCCGGACGTTTGGTTGAACGGTTCAGACGGCCAGCGGTCGTCATGTCAATTGACCGGGAAAAGCAGATCGCTCGAGGATCATGTCGCTCCATTCATGGGTTCCACCTCGGAGACTCTCTTACTGCACTGAGCCATCTCTTGAGCGGGGGAGGTCACGCACTTGCTGCTGGCTTCTCCGCTGATGCAACGAATATTTCTAAGATTGCCGACGCGTTCCATGAGTACGCACTTGGGGTTTTAAGTGCAGAGGATTTCATTCCAGTTTACGAAGTTGACGTCGAAGTCGAAGGCAGGGAAGTCAACCTCGCTTCGGTGACCGAGTTCTCAAAGTTGGAACCCTTTGGAGCCTCCAATCCCGAGCCGACCCTCTTCTGTCGAAACGTTGAGATTCTTCAAGTCATGACGACAAAGAATCCTAACGTCGTGCGGCTTAGGCTACGCCCCCCGGGCGGACAGATTTTCTACGGAATTTCGTTCCGCAATGGAGAGGAAATTCTGAACATGGGGTCCTCATTCCTGGCTGATCTTGTGTTTCGGCCGGTGTTGGACGAGTACAACGGTCGAGTTAGCGTTAAGTGGAACGTTGAGCACTTGGAACGTGTGAACTAGGACGATCCACGGACACGTTTGACAAGGGTCGATCCAAAGAGGAACCCGAACGAAGCAATGAGGAACGCCGTTGTATATCCGTAGTGATTCGGAGCATACTGCTGGTTCATCGCGTCAATTAGGACTCCTACGCCCCCCGCCACAACCTGCGGTGTAGCCACGCTCATCTGCCACAACCCCATGTCTCTGCCGATGTCGTCGCGGGACTTGAGGATATCGGAAACCAAAGCCCAATCAGACGAAAGATAGGCTCCGTATCCGACCCCGAAGACGACCGCCAATCCGAGCATTACCGTGTAGTTGGGGATGATGGCAAACGGGATCAACGTAGCAAACATCAGCCAACCCGACCAAATGACGATCTTCTTTCGGCCAAAGCGATCAGCGAGTTTGCCTGCGAACACTGAAGCCAGGGCACCAGTCAGCGAGATTACGACGGCAAGACCGATGGTTCGAACGCGAAGAAAGGTATCGACCTCTTCAGGCTTGACGGCGGTCATATCGAACACCGCGTCCTTGAGATAATTGGGTAGGTAGGCGACGATCAAATAGAATCCAAACGCATTGAGAAAACTCGTGAACCAAACCCATCGGAAATCAGGTTCCTTGAATGGCGTAAGCAGTCCCTTGAGTGCAACGGAAAACTCAAACTTTGAGGGCTCGCTAACCGGTTCGTACTGGGGCTCTCGGACGGTGTAGAGGACCCATATTGCAGCAAGGATGTTGATTACCGCCATCGTTAGATAGATGAGTACAACACTGCCCAAAAGCACGCCAGCAACCGCGGCACTGATCTGAGCAGTTAGTTTCAGCAAACCCATGATGCCTGCTGCCCGGCCTCTTTCTGCTTCAGGAACATACTCCGGAATCAGAGCACTGTAGGGTCCAGTCCCAATATCGTCTGCGACTTGCACAATGATGTAGCCCACCAAGAGCATCCAAAGTTGGTTTGAGAAGCCCAACCAAACAAGGGCGACCGCTGTCAGGGCGCCGCCGATCGCGATGAACGGCCTTCGCCTGCCAAACCTCGACCGACACCGGTCGCTTAGGTAGCCATACAGTCCGGGGCCAATCATTGCCTCGACGGCACCAATGGCGAAGATCAATCCCCACCATTGATTCTTCTCCCCGTCGGGCACGATGGCGCGGACTTGCCCCACCATAAGGGTTAGCAGGATGAACCACTTGAAACTCGTCGCAAACCAGAAACTGGACATGCCCAGTTGCCAACCCAGACCGCTACGGTACACCGTCCTTTCTGGCTGATCCATTAGGCCGTCTCTCGGCGATGAGCGCCAAGGTTGCTCAGAGCGTAATGGTAGTCGTCCAGGTCATCAATGTCATACGCCAGTTCTGGTGGGACTCCTCGGACCGCGACGCCTTCGATGCCCAATAAGTGCTTTGCCTTGCCTTCCACGTCCTGGACGCTCAAGGACTTCGTGAGATACTTGAAGACAAATCCGAGGCCAAGCAACCGGGCCATTCCGAGTTTGCTCTTTCGATTCTTAAAAACGAGATTGATATGGTGGACCGCAGTTTGGAGCCCGGATGCGGTAGCGAGGTATGCACATCCGGTTGTCCAAGTGCCGTCCCGGAGACCGACAAACGTCGCCTCCGCCCGCGGATAAAGGTCTTGAAACTCTTCCTTTGAGATTAACGGGATGCAGATGTCTTTGCCCTGGGGGCAAAGAGCGACGAACTTATTGATCGATTCAGCGGTGAGGAATGGCAAGTCGCCGGTCACGATCATGACTTCGGTCGGTGGGTTCGGCGTTTTGAGGAGCCAGTCAAGCCCGCGGAAAATGTTTTCGGGCCCAGTCTTTCCTTCAATGAGAAACTCGTCCGCCTTCTTTGCGGCATCGGTGTCACCGACAGACTCAGGACCGATCACGACAATTCGGTCCACGTGCGGCGACTTTCGCAATGCCGCGATCGTGGTGGTGAGAATCGTTACGTCTTCAAACTTGACCAAAGCCTTCGTTCGCGTATTGACAACCCTCGCAAACTCATCGTCAATGGTTCCACCACAAGGAACGATCACATCGAATTTCCGCATTGCTTCGAAGTATCCCACACGAAAATCCAAAAATTGACGACGAGAATGCGAAAATCGGGGCTACTATGATAGGAGACGCATAGGAGGGATTTATGCGATATCAAATCTTAGTTGTTGTTTTAGCAGTGTCCGCAGTGGCAGGAGCACAAATCAAGTCGCCGACACCAGGCGTGCCCTCTCCGTTGTTCCCCGGGAAGGGGGACATGACTGGCCAAGAAGGGGTTAGACCCGTTAGGTTCTCAACGCTTGATCGCAAAGTGGACTTGGGCCCCGTGTTCGGAGTGCCTAACAAAAGCAAGGCCAGGGGGAATGATGATTTTGTCGGAGGACGAGCCCAAGCGCCTTCTCCAACTTTATCAACAGAGGATTTTAGTGATTGGACATCAGGCACCGACGCCTACCAGTTGATTCGAAACTTCAGCGATACGCTCACAACCACGCTGGCTCCGCCGGACAACCATGCGGCCGTCGGAGGCGAATGGATTGTTGAGGCAGTGAACAGTAACTGGGCAATCTATGACAAGTGTGGTAACCGGCAGTTTTCGCAAGCGTACTCGGCGACCTTGAGCGACACTACCAACTTTCTCTTTGATCCAAAGGTCATTTTCGATCCATGGAGCAAACGGTGGTTCATGTTGATCCTCAGGCAAGATGGTACTGCTCAAACGTCTGGCATCACCGTTATGGTGAGTGATGATAGCAATCCGCACGGCACATGGTGGTCCTACACCTTCAACGGCGTCCTCAGTACGGGTGCAGCCAGGGACTGGGCGGACTACTACGATTTAGGGTACGGGCAGCAAGCCATCTACATTTCTGGCAATCACTTCCGGTGGACTGGTGGCGCATTTACAGGTGGTGCCGGGTGGATACTGAACAAGTCTCAGATGCTCAATCATGAGACCGTCAACTGGACGCGATACTTTCCACTGTCCGACATGGATGGGAACCTCATGTTTGCTCCCCGTGCCGCTCGAATGATGAGTGTTTTCGGAACAACGGATGGGATTTTTGCTTCAACGATTCACTCTGGGGGCAACAATAATCTGTATTACACGAAAATTAGCGATCCGCTTGGTGCTGCGACCCTAACTAAAAAGAAGATAGACATTGGTGCTTATTCAAAAACTCCAGGCATGACTCAGCCTGGCGGTACAGACATCAACGGCCTTGGTGAGGATTGCAGGCTATTGAATGCGGTGGTTGCGAATGACGCAGCGGGGGGAACCGGAATTCATTTCTACTCCTCACTGCACGTCCGACACCGTTGGGATGGCGACACGGCTGACCGTGCAGCAGTGAGAATCAACAACGTCGATCCATTTGCCGACACCAAGAGGTTTGCAACCACATATGGTGCCAACGCAAGATACTACTTTTACCCGTCCATCGCGCCCGACTATCGCGGCCAAGCATTTATCGTGTTCGGTCGATGTGGGACAGCGGCAAATGAGTTCGCCGAGCTACGATTTACGACGGTCGAAGGCGGAATCATCCAGAACTCTGATCGAATACAAGCCGGTGCAGGTAACTACACCCGACTGACAAACGGCACGGTCAGATGGGGCGACTACTTTGGGGCGGATCTCGATTGGGGCGATTACGACCGAGGGAACCCCTCAGGAACTGGCGGACGCCACAGAATGTGGGGTTTTGGCCAGGCATCAACAACGGCGAACAACGCATGGATAAACGCGACTGGAGGTGCGGTGGTCAACTCCACGCCAGCCAGTATGTTCGTTTCCGCACCGGCTAACGTCGTGTGGCGGCGTGTGCAAGGCAATGTCGGGGCAGGAGGATTCCCGGCGCAAGACTACACGATCAGCATGACTGGGGAAGTTGGATTCAACTGGGAGGTCGTTAACGTACCGAACTGGATCACGATCACCCCCGCGCGTATGGGCGAATTGTTCCGAGGTCAAACCAAGGTTGTCACGGCAACCGTAAATGCGGCCGCCAATGCGCTTGGCTTTGGTCGGCATGTCGCTACGCTTAGGTTTCGAAACTGCTACACGGGAGGCATTGTCGAGCGGGTATTTGAGTTGAGTATCGGCAAGTGGGTGAACTGCATCGGAATCATTGAGTTGCAGGGATTCCTTCTCACGGGAGATCACACCGACTTGGCATTCGCAGACAACCAATATGCGAGGTTCATTTCAGACGACATGATTTGTCACATGAAGTTCACGTTCAATGGCCTCATTGACGGTGGCGAGCGCATCTATGCCTTCCAAGAAACGAGCGTCGCTCGACCAGGCTTGATCGAAGAAACTTATCTGTGGAACTTCAACACGAACGGGTGGCAATATGTCAGTTCAAGGTCGGCGACGATGAGCGACCAGGGCTACTATTCGGTCAACTACTTGCCCGCAGACCCGCTTGTGAACTCTGCAACGTACTCACATTTGGCACTGCGCTGGCTCCCGATCAATGACGAGGAACCAGCCTTTGACGGATGGGAGCATCGAGTTGATCAACTGAATCTGTTCGAGTATCCCTAATCACCGAGAGGCTGGATGAGGCTCATCAAATGGGCCTCATCCGATGTCGGTTCAGCCTGTTCATAGACCAACTCAGAAGCCCTTTTCGCAAAGCGATGGAGCGGCGATGACAAAGGCGCTTTGCTTTGGGTTTCGAGACAGGATCGGAACTCAAACAGTTCATCGTCCGAGCAAAAATGTTGCTCCGCCAAAGCGACCGCGAGCAGAACATAACGAACGGAAGTTGGGTCAGTGTTGGCAAGGAGTCGCGATGCCTCTACTCGCTCGAAACGTTCGTGATCATCCATTGTAACCTCTCGTTGACTACGGCGGCCTCGGTGGGCTCGATCGTGCGCGGATCAAGCCAGAATCGACCATTTTCCACGCGTCCGAGTATGTGTGGTGAAGCAACTCTAAGCCTCTGAGCAAGTAGCCCTCTTTCGTCGTCAAAGCCAACTCGCCAAGTGGGGAGAGTATCACCTGGGGCGGAGCCACCACCGATCTCCGTCTCGCCAAGTTCAATGTTCGCTCCCCGGACTCCTGTGGCGACGTGTTCTGCCAATGCTCGAACGTCTTCAAGTGATCGTGCTAGATACCGGATCGTTGGAATATCGTCGTGTTGCCCCCAATCGTAGAGTTGGAGGGTTGCACGAAGCCCGGCGAGGGTGAGTTTGTCCACCCGAAAAGCCCTTGCTAGTGGGTGAGCCGCAATCTCTCCTAAATCTCGACCAACGATGATCCCGCACTGCGGACCGCCCAGCAACTTGTCTCCGCTGAACAAAACCAGGTCTGCACCATCAGAAACGGCATCTTGAACCGTCCGCTGCTTTGGCAAGCCGAAAGGTGAAGTGTCAACAAGGCATCCTGACCCAAGGTCTTCAATGAATTGGACACTCTTCTCTTTGCTCAGTTGGGCAAGTTCCGAGCCTGACGGCGAATCGGTAAAACCGATGATCTTGAAGTTACTCCGATGGCATCGAAGTATTGCAGAGGTTTCTGAGGAAATCGCGTTGAAATAATCGCTGAGGTGGGTCTTGTTCGTGCATCCTACTTCAACTAGGCGGCAACCAGTTGCTTGAACGATGTCGGGCATGCGAAACGCACCGCCGATCTCCACCATTTCACCCCGAGATAGGATCACATCTCTTCCGGCGCAGAGAGCGCTCAAAACGAGATGAACGGCAGCCGCGCAGTTGTTGACCACCAAAGCATCATTCGCACCGGTTAGCCGACACAGCAAATCCTTGACATGGCTCTGTCGGTTACCACGCGCCCCAGATTCTAGGTCCATCTCAACCGCCGAGTGGCTCACCGCCGCCGCCTCGATCGCGCTTCCCGCATACGGGGCCAGGCGTGCGCGACCAGCTCCTGTGTGAAGGACGACGCCGCTCATGTTGATGAGGGTTGGAAGTCCCGGCACTGCGTTGCGCAGGGCAAGCGCGACCGCGCGATCCATAAGATCATCCGGCTGGGATCCGCGTTGAAGGGCATCACGCGTCTCCGCAATGGCTTGGCGCGCCGACAAAACTCGAACCTGGAACGGAAACGCGGCCAGTTCAGGTGAAGCAGCAAGGACGTCAACTTTAGGCAGGTTGCGGAGGGCGTCCATAGGTTTAGTTTACGGCTTCGAAACCGGATGTTGCCGAAAGGCGTACAATCTGATGAATCATGGCAGGCTCACCTCCTCCGTTTTACGGACCGCAACCCAAAACCAATAGTAGTTCGAAGACGCTCATCCTTGTGATTATCGGCGTGATCGTCCTAACTTGTATCGGGGGCATCGTGGTCGCCATGTTTGGCGCATCAAGACTGTTCAACAACTTTAAGCCGGCCATCACTTGCGGACTCGCGTTTTCGCACGTCCGTTTGGCGCTTAAAGATTACGCTGCGGAGAACAATGGTATGTTGCCCAAAGCCGAATCCTGGCAGGACGATGTCCGTCCCTATCTCATCAAGGTTCAACAAAAGAAGCAGGATGAGGTCAAGATGTTTGGCAAAATGGACCCGAACGGCCCGTGGGGTTGCACGGGTGATGAAGGGAAGAAGACGGGCATGGCATACAACCTTGAGGTTGCCGGAAAGAAGCTCGATTCATTGGGGCCAGATACGATCCTCGTGTTTGAGGTACCCGAAGCGAAGCCGAACTTTGCAGAGAAGTACACCTCTAGGCCAAAGACTGGCTCACCCAAAGTAATGGGTGAAGAAAGGGGTTGGGTCAAGATGCCTGTCGCTGACGGTAAGGATGGCGACTTCCAAATCAAGATGGATTAGAGAGTATCATTTTGGGTATGCGAGCGATTGCCTTCGTCGGTTTGTGTCTCATGGCCATGACTGGGTTTGCCCAGAAGTCCATGGCGGACATGGATAAGAAGGAGCGAGCGATGCTCGCCAGTATTGAGAAAACTCAAGTTGCTGCGAAAGCAGCCCACTCGAAGAAACCGACCAGCGAGACCAAAAAGGGACTTATCACTGCGAACCTCAAGTTGGCAGACGCCGTCTTGGTTTCGCCCGCGTTGGCTCCGAAGGACAAGTATCCAAAATCTTTGAGGCTCTATCGCGAAGTCAAGGCGCTGGATCCCGCAAATAAGGCTGCCAAGGAGAAGATCGCCTTGATCGAAGGCATCTATAAGAGCATGGGCCGCCCGATTCCGAAATGACCGAACCGGCGCACTTTCGCCGATTCACGCTCTGGTTTGCGCTTGGCTTCGCAGCACTGTCGCTGGTTCCGTTTATCTTCGGATTAATCAACACTCCGGCTGGTGCGCGCTACACCGGCTTTCAACTTAACGCCGATGATCACATGGTCTATGCCGCCTGGATGCGGCAAGCCATGGAAGGCCAATTCCTCTTTGACAATCGGTTCGCGGTAGATCCGCAGCCGGGTTTGACCTTCCATGCTTACTTTCTCGTCCTCGGTTGGATTGCCAAGGTTTTTGGTATTGGCTGGGCGGCGACCCTTTCGAAAGCCGTGTTTACTGGGCTTTTCACGATCCTCCTTGGTCGACTAATTGAGCGATTGTCGAAGGATGCCTTTACCGCCAAACTTTGTTTGGCAATATCGACAATTGGGGCGGGCATCGGATTCTTGGTCTGGCACGATTTTGGACAGGTCCTTGTACGCCCATCCACGTTATGGTTGTCCAAAGTTGCCCAAGGCCGGCTGCCAATCGACACCTGGCAACCTGAGGCCTTTGTAATGCCCAGTGCACTTACGAACAGCCTGTTCATGGTCAGTCTATGTCTGATCGTAGGCGTGTTCCTTTGCGTCTTGGGATCAAGATCCTCATGGCGACCCGTTCTCCCCGGTGTACTTTGCACCGCTGCCCTGATGAACATTCACAGTTATGATGTTCTTCTCGTTGGTCTGGTTTTGGTGGGCACGTTGGTCGGTCTGGTTGGTGCTGGGGCGGCTTCGAAAGACTGGGTAATCAGGTGTTTGGTAATCGCGCTTGGTGCCGTCCCGGCGGCGGTCTGGTTTGTTATCGTGTTGCGAAACGATGAAGTGTTCCAAGCCCGCGCCGCGACTCCAACTTACTCTCCAATGTTCGTCCAGGTCCTTCTGGGATGCTTGCCAATATTGATTGCCGCCTTGATCTGGCTTGGGCTCTCAAATCGACGTCTCGCACTGGCAGTCGGTGCGGGATTACTTCTGCTAGCCGCTATCCCTGGGGCCAGGGACGGCGCTTATTGGCTTTCTGCCCCCATGTGGCTAGGCTTGTTCGTCTTGGCATTATTGGCCTGCTATGCTCTTGGTCGAACGGTTCGAGAACAGGAAGATCAAGCCCCAAAGTGTCTCTTGTTTGCATGGTTTGTGATAGGCCTGATCGCCCCGTATTTCCCAGCCCTGTTCCAAAGAAAACTCCTAATGGGGATCGCCATCCCGATAGGGGTACTCGCTGGCTTGGGGCTTGCCGTCCTTCTGATGCGTGGAGAACGCAGCAAGCGGAACTTGGCGACCATTATGGTCATCACACTGCTTTCGGCCACACCAATGCGTTGGTTGATGCGCGAGCAGATGCTTGCTCGGGATAACGTCTCCAGCACAACTGTCCATCCTGTGTATCTCTCCTCAGATTCTCAGTCAATCGTTGACCGATTGAACGAGATTGATGGTCGAAAGGTTGTTTTAGCATTGCCAGGCATTCGTCAGGAAGCCCAGACTCCAGATGCGTTCTTAACCCCATACTTACCCGATTTGAACCCGTTCCTCTCCGGATTTGCAGGTTGCTATACCGTTGCGGGACATTGGAGCGAAACCCCAAACTACCTCGCCCGAAGGGATGAAGCCACCAAGTTCTTTCTGCGCAACACGACAGAAGTGGAACGCACCCAATTGCTGGCTAGGTACAAAATCGACTACGTCGTTGCGCCAGTTCCAGATGCGTTTCCTGCCCTCGGCGATCTAGCCGACCTGCGGGGAATTGGAGAACCGCTGGCTGGTGGCAGCCAGTTCGTTCTACTTAAAGTCCGTCCGAAGTAACGGACGGAGTCGCCGCCTTCTTCCCAACCGCCACGATCCGCTTTCCGCCGCGATAGTGACTAACCCCCAAGGGATCTCGTGAGACCACTGCGCCATTTACTTTGACAATCCGAGTTGTCGAAATGCTGTGCCCAGCCGAGCCTTTTTCAATAACCTTCCGCTTTCCTGCCGGGAGGTTGGGGTCTAAAACTACCTTTTCTCCAACCGACCAAGATTTTCGCCCGCCGGAGGCGATTTCGATAACTTGACCGGGCGTCTTCACTCCAAGAACTCTAAAAGTCAACTTGCCGGGCACCCAGTCCGACGAAATTGCGATGGGCACGTCCAAGGTGTTCTCAAACTCAAGGTCAATCTTGCCGTAGTCAACTGCCGCGTCTCGACCCAGCGGAACGTACGGAACGGGCATTGAGTGGTTTGTCCGCTTGACGATCTTTAGATTCGCAAAGAGTGCCGCGTTGTAAAGCGTGGTGCTAACCTGGCAAATTCCGCCTGCCAAGCCCAAGTCGTGGCGACCGTCTCGATAGATTCCGGCCATCTTATAGCCTTGCTCTGCGGTGCGCTTGCCGAGAAACCCATTAAAACTGAACCGCTGTCCAGGCATGAGGACGGTCCCGTTGATGGCCTGACTCGCCAATCTCAGGTTTCCAGAGCGATTCACCTGTCCGGTTGAGAACTTCGTTGAGAACTCGCTAACGACCTCTGCGATCTTGGCCAGTTCCGTATCAGGAACTTGTTTTGACGCGCTTGTCACCGGAACTTCGATTTCGGTGGTCTGCTGGTTAAGTTCAGAAAGGTTGCGCCGGAATGCCTCAAGGTCCACCGTTGAGCCATTCTGCTCAGGCATTCTCTCGATGACGCCAGACTTGAAGAACACCTTGGCTGGCGACTTACCCCCAACCTTGGACTCAACCTGTGTGATAATTGGTTTCCAGGCCTCTTCACGAAAGGTGAACTTGGGCTGCTCTCGAAGAGGATCGGGATTACCACCGAAGTTCCGCGAGAGGCCCTCGACAAACTCGTCGAGTGGCAAATCACTCACTGAGGCCTGATCGTCCAATCGAACACCGAGTTTGGCCAGACTCAAGGTGATAATGGGCTTGGATTCGGTCCCAAGTCTCAGGTCAACTTCACGGTGCTTCTCGGTCTCCCACCAAATCCGTAGGCGCTTGGCCGCGTCTTGAGGCAGGAGGCCCCCGACGGCAATCGGACCGACGAACGTGTTTGGACGCACGCGCGGTTCATAGCGGGCAGCGACGACCGACAACACCGCGCCAATCGCGGCGATGCTGGAAAAACTACCGACAAGTACCTGTTTACGAGAGACCATCCGTTGTGACTTCTTACAAGGTCGGACTCCTTCCGACCAACTGAAGTTCCTATCTCAACATTATGGTCTTTTCAACCGGTTTTCCACAACGGCTAACTCAGAATCTCGTCGACGGTTTCAAGTTCGTCTTCGTCCTCGCTCGGCGGACTGGGATTGCGAACGGCGAGTATGGTCCCCACTGAAGCAATCGTCACCAAGACGATCCAAAACAGCCAGGTTGGCATCTGAGGGATGTGAAAGGGCAAATCCCCACCGCGCTTCGTGTACCAAACGTCAAAGGAGTGCCCTGAAATGAGCAGCAACTTGACACCAGCCCAACCGACCAAGGCATAAGCAACGTGGTCCAACATCGGATACTTCTCCAAAAGCTTGATGAAGAATCGGGCAGCGAATCGCAGGAGAATGATCCCCAGAATGGCTCCAGCAAAAACGACCCACGTCTTGTCTGGATGCCGAACGGTATCAACGACGGCGACAGCAACGATAACGCTGTCTAACGCGAAGGCTAGGTCAACGAGTTCAAGGTAAGCCACAGTCGCCCAGAAACTGCGTGCTTTTGCAGCGGCATGACCGTCATTTTTTGCCACAGAATGGAAGTGCTTGAAGGGAAGGTACAGCAGGTAGAGCGCACCGATGAGCTGCAACCACCAGAACGAGATGATGTACGTAGCGAGAACGATCGCCGTACACCGCAATGTAAAGGCCCCACCGAGCCCGTAGAGGAGCGCCTTCTTTTGGAGTGGCTTGGGAAGGTGTCGAACTAGAATGGCCAGAACCAAAGCGTTGTCCGCTGAGAGAAGGGCCTCGAGAACGAGAAGGACGCCAACGGTCGCGATGTCGTTGGTGGCAAAGGTTTGTCCAAACATAGGGGGCCGGGGGTGAATTGTGCCACATCTGGGGTGCTAAGATGAGCGTTGAAGTTATGTTGAGTGTCCTCCTTGCCTTCATTTCTCAAGCCGACGCAAAGTTTATGCGCTATCCCGACGTACACGGCACCAAAGTGGTGTTCACAAGCGAAGGAGACTTGTGGCTCGGAGATCGCGCGACTGGCAAGGCGCAACGATTGACAAGCGATGCTGGTGCCGAACGGAATGCAGAGTTTTCTCCAGACGGAACCAAGATCGCATTTGAGGCGGAATACGACGGTCACCGACAGGCGTATGTGATGCCGACAACAGGGGGGACCCCCACGCGTCTGACGTTGGTTGAAGGGTTCAGAGCAGTCACTGGGTGGACAAGGGATGGACGTCACGTCGTCTTCCGCAAACTGAATGTGCCGACCAACTATGAGTTCGCCCTGATCCCCGCAACGGGCGGTGCACCAACAAAACTACCCCTCGAATTCGCCTCACATATCGACTTTGGACCAGGCGGGGACTATGCACTGACGCGGTTCAATCGCTGGTCAATGGCCTGGTTCCACTACGATGGCGGTATGCAAAATCAGATTTGGCTTCAGAAGGCAGGGAAGTTCCAGCGACTGACGGATTTGCCTGGCACAAACGAGTTTCCCGTGTGGCTTGGTGACCGAATCTACTTTGTGAACGAGTCAAAGGCCAAGTTTACGGTCATGTCGGTTGACCCAAATGGCGGAAGGCCTCGAACGGAGGTTGAGGGTGCGCCTTTGGAAGTCAGGGAACTCGCAGGCGACGGAAAGACTCTCGTGTATGAAGTAGGCCCGGATCTGATGGCCCTTGACTTGGAAACCAGAAAAGTCCAACGCCTAGAGTTTGAGATGACCTCCGACTTGCCACGGATGCGCAACGCTCATGTTGCTGTCGAGGGAAATGTCTCAGCGGCAACGATGACGCCAACTGGAAAGCGAGTTCTGGCCGAGTCGAGAGGGCAGATCGTGTCGCTTCCTGCTGGCGAAGGCGAAAGCCGAGTTTGGAAGTCGGTTCCGGGAGCGCGATTGAGGAATCCGATCATGTCCCCGGACGGCAAGCGCGTTGCCTATTTCTCCGACGAATCGGGCGAGATGCAGGTTTGGGTTGCGGCGAGTGACGGCAGTGGAGCGAAGGCTGTGACCAAGGGCGAAAGAAGGCAACTAATGAGGGTCTCATGGGCGCCGGATTCAAAACTGATCGCCTATACGGACTCGAATATGGACTTGCGCCTGGTGAATCCAGACACGGGCGAGGACAAAGAGATTGCCCACGGCCCTGGGGAATGGTCTGGACCACAGTTTGACTTTTCACCGGATTCAAAATGGCTCGCCGTTCGCATCAACTCTCCTATCGTTCAGTTTGCCCAGATTCACCTCTATGACGTGACCGCTGGTAAGTTGATCCAGGTAAGCGATGGTCGCTCAGATGACGTCGCTGGAACGTTTAGCAAGGACGGCAAGTACCTTTCGCTCCTTTCACGCAGGTCCCTTGGTGTATCGAATGACCCGATACAGAACCAACTGAACTTGGGGCAAACCGTGCTCGCCTCACTGATCTTGCTCCGAAACGATGTCGCTGATCCCCTGGCGCTAAAGGACACTGATGAGCCTTCTGCTAAGAAGGAGGAGGAGAAGAAAGACCCATTTCGAATTGACCTTGACGGGCTCTACGCTCGCCGAGTTGAGTTGCCGATCCCGGCAGGTTCTTACAGTCAGATTGATGTGATCGGGAACAAGGTGATCACGGCTGGATCGGGTCAGATTCATGCATTTGATCTCGTCACAAAGGCAAGAACACCCGTTGCCGAAGCAGGGGGGTACCAAGTGTCTTTCGACAACACCAAACTCTTGGTGAATCTGGCTGGGAAACCCACCGTGATGGACATTTCAGGTGAGAACAAGAAGGAAGTCTCCTTTGGGGGGCTCCGGCTTGAGGTTTCTCCGCCCGCAGAATGGAAGCAAATCTTCTGGGATGCTTGGCGACTCCTTCGCGACTTCTTTTATGTTGAGAACATGCATGGAGTGAACTGGAAAGCGATAGGTGAAAAATACAGCGCTTTCTTGCCCCACTTGAGATCGCGGGACGAACTTGACGAACTCATTCGGTGGATGCAGGCCGAACTCGGTTCCTCTCACCAGTATCTCAACCCAGGCGATACTCGCGACATCAAGCCGCGCGTTGCCCCGGCATTCCTCGGAGTTGATCTTGAACCCACGCCAAGTGGTTACTACCGAATCAAGCGCATCATGCGCGGAGATGGCTTCCGAACCGCCGAACAGTCTCCGCTGGTTCGCCACGGAAGCAAAGTGAAGGAAGGAATGTACTTGATTGATGTCGCTGGCATCCCGGCAAGTGTCGGTTACGACGAATTTGCCGGGCTGGTTGGTCGCGCCGGGCGCACCGTAAGCATCAAGGTGAACTCGGCACCGAGCGAGAACGGAGCGACGACCCTGCTCGTCACACCCGTCGCTTCGGAGCAGCGCATGCGGTACCTCGAATGGGTCGAGTCCAATCGAAGATATGTTTCTGAGCGATCGGGCGGAAAAGTGGGTTATCTACACTTGGCAGCGATGAGCACGAATGACATGTCCGACTTTATCAAGCAGTATTTTCCGCAACGGGACAAGGAGGCATTGATCATTGATGATCGCTTCAACAACGGCGGGTTCATTCAAGACGTGGTCAACCGCGTTTTGAACTCTAAACTCACCGGGTTCTTCAATATGAGGAACTCGTCTGATTCCTGGACCCGACAGCAGGACTACTTCTTGGGCCCGATGGCGTGTCTCATGAACGAGTTTTCTATCTCATGTGGTGAGGAGTTTCCGCACCGATTCCGAGACCTGAAATTGGGACCCGTCATTGGTCGGCGTACCATGGGCGGGGAGGTTGGGTCCTCGCCGGGTTGGAGCCTTGTGGATGGTGGCGTTGTCAGCGTTCCGAACTATGGCATGTGGACTCCAAAAGATGGTTGGGTGATTGAGGGTCCTGGTGTCTCTCCAGACATCGATGTCCAGAGCGATCCAAACGCCTTTTTAGCAGGTCGCGATCCACAAATTGACCGAGCCATTGAGTGGCTGCTTGACGACCTCAAGAAGAACCCTCGAAATCGAGGCACGGTGCCCAAGGACCGGGTGAGAGTCGGCGGCTAGAGTTCTACTGCAACCTGTGGGCGACACCTGTCGTAAACTCTCCCATGAGTGGTGAAAAGCACCATCGGCTTCCGCATAAGGACCCGGTCAGTGGGGGAGAACTGTACGTCAGCGAACTCGCAAATGATGACAGTGGCGTGAGGATTCGTGGCAAGTTTGAGGTGCCAATTTATTCACGCTTGGACCCAGATCAGGCGAACTTCCTAGAGGTGTTCTTGCGTAGCCGCGGCGTGCTGTCCACCGTCGAAAAGGAACTTGGACTAAGTTATCCGACGGTTCGGGCGAGGCTTGACCAGGTACTGGGATCGTTGGGATTTGCTCCCATTAACGATGCTCAGGCAAACGGTAGGCCTCGAAAGAGCACCGAAATCATCGACATGCTCGAAAAGGGCGAGATCACCGCTGAAGAGGCGAAAGCAAGGCTGCGAGGTTCAAAGTGAAGGACGAAATCAGAAGAATCATGGACTTGGTGCGCGAAGGGAAGTTGACCCCCGAAGACGCTGCCGAAATTATTGATGCGTTCATGGCCAGCGAGAAGACTGAGGCCTCAGGTGACGGTCCACCGCCTCCGCCTCCTCCGTTTGATGAGCCACCCAAGGCTAACGAGTCAAAAGACCCGTTCCGGTCATTTATGGACTTTGTGGAAGGTTTCGGCAAGGAAGTCACGCAAAGCGTCAATTGGCAGGATGTTGCCAAGCACATGAAGACTGCTGCGGAGAAGGGCATGGAAGGCATCAAAAGTGGTGTCGAGCAGATCAAGCAGGGCAAGGTGAACTTCGGCTGGTTCTCGGCAACCGAGGTGAAGGAGATCACCTTACCGATTGACCCCGGCAGCGGCAAAACGATCCGCATTGAGAATCCTTCGGGAAGCGTAAAGATCTCAGGCGGATTCGAGACTAGTTCGGTAAGCGCAAAGGCCCAAGTGAGGGGTGCGACCATCGACGATGCTCAAGCCAAGGCGGAGAACTACACAATCATCGTCGAAGAAAGCGAGCATTACATTGACATTAGGCAGCCAGACGTTAGCGGTCTATCGGTTGACTTGGTTATCCAACTCTCCGTGCCGTGCCCAGTTGAGGCACGAACCCAGCATGGTGACGTTCGCATCAGCGATACCGGAGCAGGGTGCCGGTTGAATACGCAGTCTGGCGACACCTTCCTTCGAGGTCTAAACGGGCCAATCGAAGTCGTAGCACAAAATGGTGACGTTTCGGTTGAGTCTTGTTCGAGCCCGTCAATGGCGATAGAGTCCAAGCACGGCGACGTCTCCTTGGTTTCGGTTTCAGGCAATGTGAACGCCCGAACCGCTGGTGGCGATATCCGCGGCCGATCCTGTTCAGGCAAGACTTGGTCAGTAGAGTCGGTTTCAGGAGACGTCTCAATGGAGTTCTCAGACGCGGTAAGTGGTGTTCTGAACATCAGAACGGTGAATGGCGATACTGAACTCTTTGTGCCGGACGGTTGTTCATGCCGAGTCAGCCTTTCGACGCTTCGCGGTACGGTGTCCTCAGGAATCCCCTTGGATGAGTCTGCCACTATGGAACAGCGGATAACGGGGCGACTCGGTGATGGCGCTGGCACGATCGACGTCAGCGCAGTAAACGGCAATATCGCCTTCAAATGGCGAGATGCGGTCGCAGTCTAGGGCAGAATCTGGTAGTTCCTCATCATTCCCATATCCTCGTGTTCGAGGTTGTGGCAATGGTAGAGGAACGTGCCGGGATAGCGACTGAAGCGGATAAGGATCCGAACCGTCTCGCCCGGCATCATCAAGAAAGTATCCTTCCACCCTTCGTCGGTGTACCCGTGCCGAACCGTCTCATACGCTGATGCGCGCTCGGCTTGAATCGTCCGTTCGATGATCTGGAATTGAGCCCCGTGAATATGGATCGGGTGGGCAGATAGAGTCATCGAGTTGAGCACGTGGGAAAACTCCCAAATCTCAAGATCGCCCAAGCGGACTCGCTCATTGGCGGCAACCTCTGTGGGATCGTATGTCGCTCCGTTCAAAACCCAGCCATCCGTTCCAAAGGAGATCGGAAAGTGCCTAGGGCTCAAACGATTAACCGCTTGTAAAGGATCTTCCCAAGCGAAGTTCGACAAGGTGGCCGGTAACTCCAACGATTCAGTTTCAGCACGATCAATGCGTACCCGCATCAAATCAAGTGGTGCGCCTTGCACCGGCGTTTGACCGGAGTTCTGACCGACGCCACTAAAGGCAAGACTCTTCAAAATGAACTCTGTTCCGACCGGAATCGATGAAAAATCGGCCCAGAGTTCAACCCGCTCTCCAGGCGACAGCATGATGTACTCTTTCTTGACCGGAGCGCGCAACAAGCCGCCGTCCGTACCAATCACGTAGAGTGGCAACTCGTTGGACCAAGCCAACTTATAGATTCGGGAGTTCGATCCATTGAGAATTCGGAGCCGATATGCCCGAGTCGCCGCGTTCATGGTGTAATTCGGCCGACCGTTTACGCACATGACGTTACCGAGCATCCCCATCATTGAGCCTGCGTTGTAAACGTATTGGTATGTCGCGTTGAACCGTCGATCCTGAATCACCAGAGGCACGTCGTATTCCCCCCTGGGAAGGGTCAACGCTTGCTCCTCATCGTCAGAAACAATCACCAAACCAGCGAGACCGCGATACACCTGGTAGGCAGTCGACATGTGGGGGTGCGGGTGGTACCAATACGTTCCTGCTCGGTTTACAACCTGGAAAGAGCGAGTGTAGGAAACCCCCGGACCGACGATCTGGGTCGGGAGTCCATCGGCAGCCTCGGGCAGGTGAAGTCCATGCCAGTGAACCACACTGTTTGCATTGAGGTTGTTTCTGATCGTGGCCCGCACCATTTGACCTTTCTTGAACCGAAGCGTTGGCCCCAAGTAAGAGCCCGAATCCGTCACCACGTTGGAAGCGGACTTTGCCGTAGCACGGAACCGAAAACAGTCGGTCTGGAAGCCAGAGTAGATTTCGTATTGCTCGGGTTGCATGGTCAGATCAACCATAGCAAGCGGAATACCCTTGGTTCCCTGAGCGAACCCGTAGCGACCCAGGAGAGTGGCCCCGGCACCGGCAGCACCAAACCGCAGAACATCCCTTCGGCTAAACGCCGCCAAGCCTTTCTCCTTTTTCATAACCAGCAACTAACCCTGTAATTGACGAGAAAACAGGTGCAAGAGTTAGGCCGGCAAGGCCAATTTGCCCGAAACCTGGTGAAATCTAAACAGGTCCGCCCGAGCGATAAACTTGCTCGGCCAGAGCTTCAATGTCCGATTGCTCAGGTGCTGGTAAAGCCACTGCTTCCCCCGTAGCGGTTTGGAACGCTCGAGCAGCCTCCGCATTGGCCCAGTTGACGAAGATCGCGTAGGCGTTTTGGTACTTATCCGCGACCTGCTTCGACCGAAGCCGCGCGGATTGTTCGGCATAGGCGAGCAACAGCAGATCAGACTGGGCACCGACCGTCACTTGGTCCTTGGTGTCAATTCGCATTGCCCGTCCCGTCACCTCCGATATAAACGAATCGCCACTTGCCGCCAGTGAGACACCACGCTTGCGGAACCGATCAGCCAAGAAAATCCGATTGATCTCGTTGGTGCCCTCATAGATTCGGCTGACCCGAGCGTCACGATAATGGCGGGCAATTGGAAACTCCTCGGCGGAGCCCGAGCCCCCGCAAACCTGCAGGCACTCCACAATGATGAACGCCTCGGCCTCAGTTGATAACACCTTGCCCCCCGAACATTCGAGAGCAAACTCCTCCGCCGCGCGCCGGTTGCCTTCCACGGAGCCCGCGAACAGACCAAACGCCTCATCAATAAGGGCACCAGTTCGATAAATCACCGACTCCGCCGCATAGAATCTCGCTGCCATTTCGGCAAACTTCTTCTGAACGAGACCAAAGTTCGCAATAGGCTGACCAAACTGCCTCCGATCATTCGCGTAAGCACTTGCGTGTCCCATCGCGTCCCGGGCCGGGCCTAGAGACATTGACGACAACTTGAACCGCCCGATATTGAGGGCGTTGAAGGCGACCTGGTGCCCCTTACCTACTTCGTGAAGAAGGTTGCTTTCGGGGATCTCCGCATCCTCCAAGACCAGGCGAGCCGTCGAAGATCCCTTCAAGCCCAACTTGTGTTCCTCGCGAGCGATCGTCACCCCTGGGTGGTCTCGTTCGACTAAGAAGGCGGAAAATGCCTCACCGTCTACTTTGGCAAGAACTACAAAAAGGTCAGCCCACTTCGCGTTGGAAATCCACATTTTGGTGCCGTTAAGCACCCATTTCCCGTTCCGAAGTTCCGCACGAGTCGTTGCCGACAGCGCATCGCTGCCGCTGTTTGGCTCACTCAGCGCGTAAGCCCCAATCCACTCGCCCGAGGTTAGGAGGGGTAAGTAGTGCGATTTCTGTTCTTGAGTTCCGAACAAGGTCAGACCCAGTTGCGAAATCCCACTTGTGATTCCGTAGGTGACACTGAACGACCCGTTCAGGCTCATGTACTCGAGAATCCGAGCCGCAAGGTTCTTTCCGAGGCCGAGTCCGCCATACTCTTCGGCGGTATCCACCCCACAAAGGCCAAGTTCGCCAGCCTTTCGGATAAGCGCCGGGCTCAATCCCTCCTCCTGAGCATCCAAGCGATCCAAGACCGTCATCACCTCATTGCGAGAAAACTGCTCGGCAGCCGAAATCATCATCTTCTCATCTGAAGAAAAATCCTCCACAGTGAAAATGCGGTCCGGAGTCTGGCTAAGGAAAGCCCCTCCAGGGTAAAGCAACGTCGCTTCGCTGGGCATATTGACGAAGATTATACGGTTGCAGGCGGTAAAACTAGATACCGTGCTTGCTCCTTTGGTGCTTCTTTTTTCAAATGCCGATCCTCGCATGGAGTTGCAGTCCCTTTTGGATTCGTTACCGAGCAAGATGGGACGCTGGACAGTTTGCCGAGAATCGACAGCTGTTCGAAGCCGTGAGCCACTGCAACCAGAGCAGACGATCTCGATCTTTCGAGGATCAAACGGGCAGTTTCGAGTTGAAACCGCAGGGTATTGGGGTGATGCACGATTATGGGCCTGCGATGGCAAGACCCTCCTAATCGACCCTCTGAGCCAATACGAGCCTGCCGTCTTGCGCAAGGCAATATCATTTGAAGCATTTGTCGCCAGCGAGTTCAAGCCACAAGCCTATTCAGGAAGTCTGTTGGCGCAAATGCTAATGAAGGGAGCCTACAACGCGACTGTCGACACATCGGTGGATGTAACGAGGCCGCGCCCGACAACGTTAAGATTCAAATCAAAAGCTAACGGATTTGTCGAACTTACCCATGTTGGTGGAGTGCTCACCAGACTCGAATATGATAACAAGCCCTCGCTACGCGCTGCATACCAATTCAATCCGCTCTGGAATGCGCCAGTCGCCGATCCATGGACTCAAGAACTGATTAGTTTTGAGCCCCGGCCAAAGGTCAGCAAGGGATACTTATCAGTAACCGTTCCCGAAGGCCTGGCCGTCATTGATGAACGCCCGAAATGAAGGAGTTCAATGATCTCAGCGGTCCTTGGCAAGGCTGGTCAATCCAGGACGGTCTGCGCATTTCCGAGCGGTTGGTCCTGAGTATCCGTGAAAACCGAATTTCGGGAACCGGGAGCGACAAAGACGGGGAGTTCGAGATTGTTGGGACGTTTTCGCCCCGGAACTCCAAAGTTGAACTTACGCGCCGATATACCGTAACGACTGAACCAAGCCAGTCTGGAGTCGGAATTCCCTATGACTATGAAGGCCAATGGGACGGCGCCTTGGTGTTCGGTCGTTGGTCACCTCGAAGCACACCCTGGTACGGAGGGCCGTTCGAAATGTGGCCCGATGACGGCTCAGGTGGCGAATACTTGAGGAACTTGGTTAACGAGGTTGAACTTGCGGCTTCAGGCTAGGCTGAGAAGTCGCGCTGAGTCCTGGCCCAAACAGTTTTCCGATCACCTTGCTGCAGTAATCAAAAATAGATTCCACGTCCTTTCGAACGAATGGGTAAACCAGTGGCTCAAGGAACCCGCCAGGAATCACGTACTCCACCCGGTCGCGGCAAAGCGTTCCGCCATCCCTCTCCTCGAAGGTATGGGTGTGGATCCACTGCTTGTAAGGCCCGCTGAGTTGCGAGTCCACGAACCGGACGCCGGGCTCCCACTCAAGGATCTTTGTTTTCCAGCCGATCGGAATCCCGCGAAGCCTCAGGCGATAATCGATAAGGGCGCCGACCTTCATCTCTATCGGGCGTGGAGTAAGCACCTTAAACTTGAGGAATGGTGCCGTGATTCGCTCGAGGTTATGAGCATCGCTGAAGAACTGAAAGACATCCTCCAACTTCGCGGGAACCCAAATCTCACGTTCGCAAACTCGAACAGTCATTTCCCGGTTCTACGCGGTTAGAGATCGATCTTACGGCGAAAACGGATGTTGGGAACTGGCAACAGGGTCTCATCTCGACGAATCGGCACATTGCTGACCATCATGCTCTGAACTTTACGCTCCACTTCATCTCGGTATGCGCTGATTTGTTCTTCAACATCTCGCCGCATGTCGTCAAGTTCGTCCAATAACCGTAGGATAATCTCAACTCCAGCAAGGTTCACCCCCATCTGTTGCGTCAACTGCTGAATCCGACGAACTTGTCGGATGTCTGCTTCACTGTACAAACGGTTCTTCGCGCCCGCACGAGAGGGCACGACAAGCCCCAAGCGCTCGTACTGCCGCAAGGTTTGAGGGTGCACACCACACAACTGGGCGGCGACGCTGATCATGTAGACGGGTTGGTTTTCTGCTCTCATACTGCCTGCTTCTCCAACTCTGCCAACTGCTGTAGCAACTTCTTCTGAGCCTCACTGGGCGCCTTTGGTACCACAATCTTTACGCGGGCGAGAAGGTCGCCCCGTTCGCCCTTATGCCTTGCGATCCCCTGCTTCCCGAGCCGAAAGGTCTGCCCGCTTTGGGTTCCTTCAGGAACGCGCATCTTAACCGATGAGCGAAGTGTGGGCACCTTGACCTCGGCCCCCAGCACCGCCTCGTCGAAGCGCACTGG
>CALMEF010000139.1 GCA_937862825.1 uncultured Armatimonadota bacterium | reverse complement strand
TGAGTCGCTCGCGATTGGCATCCAGGCTGGCCTTACTGGCCACCTTGTCCTTTCGACGATTCACACGAACAGCGCTTCCGAGACGATCGGACGAATGATTGACATGGACGCCGAGCCGTACTTGGTTGCTGGTGTTATCGTGGCGATTTTGGCGCAACGACTCGTTCGTTTGAACTGCGGTAAGTGCCGAGAGGCCTATAAGCCGACCCCCGATGAGGTTGAAATGCTCCGGCTGGACTCGGAATCGTTGGGGAGTGGCACCTTCGCAAAGGGGCGGGGTTGTGCCGAGTGCCGTGGAACCGGCTACAAGGGCCGAATGGGCGTCTTTGAGTTGATTATGGGTACGCCGGAGTTCAAGGCGGCGATCGCTTCTGGCGCAGACTTTGCGGAGTTGCAGAGAGTTGCTCGGCAGCAAGGGTACCGAACGATGCTTGAGGACGGAGTGGCGAAGGCTTCCTCGGGTTGGACGACCCCTGACGAGGTCCTTAAGGCCGTGTACACGCAGGCCGTTTAGGACGGCGGATCATTGCGTACAATAGGCAATGGCCTCGCTGTTCGACCCTGACTTAAGCACCTGGGTTCGCGTTACCGACACGCGCAACTTCATCGTTGGCGACACGATCTTGGATTGGCTCCACGTGTTCGGGGAAGCCAGGGGCTTCTCCAAGGACAGCGACGACCCAGGCTACGTGCCCGAGGCCGACTTTGGCAACTTCATTAGGCGGAAGGGCATTGAGTTTGAGGCGCGCGTACTGGAGCTGATCGACCAGCGGCTGGAAGCCGCAGGACTTGGCCCAGCCGAACAAGGGCGATTCCCCGGTACCTCCGCGCAAGAGTCAGGAAACGCTGAGCACACGGAGAAGCTGCTGTTGAGCGGGGTGCCTGCCATTCGCGATGCGGTGTTGTGGGATCCGATCAACGAGGTTTACGGGGTAGCCGACCTCATTGTCCGAGATGATGTCCTGGATTCTCTGGTTGAGGAGCCTTGTGGCCATCCAACCTCTGGCGGCGAATCCTACGCGATTGTCGAAATCAAGTTCACCACCCTAGACGCGAACGCTCAGGGCGAACGAGGAAACGACAAGAAGCATCAGAAAGCGCAGGTGGCGCTCTATAATGCTGCCCTTGGTCGCATTCTGGGGACGATGCCGCCACGGGCTTACTTTCTTGGCCGCGGTTGGCGGACATCAAAGGAACGGTGTGCGAACTGCCTTAACCGCTTGGTTCCGGTCAGTTTGCCATCGCAGGGCCAGTTTCGTAACGATCCGGTGAACTGGCTTGATGAGGCACTTCGTGCGGTCGAATGGGTTCGACGCGTTCGGAATGAAGGGGCGAACTGGGAGGTGATTCCAGCCGCCCTTCCCGAGTTGATTCCCGACATGAAGAACTCGGCGGACTTCCCCTGGCACAAGGCAAAGGTTGAGATTGCCGAGAAGACCGGCGCCCTCTCCAGAGTTTGGTACATGGGTGTGGACGTCAGCAGAAGCCTGCCGCCAGCAAAGCGAAACCTTCTTGATCCAGGCTTTGACCCATACGAGGCCGCACCAGGCGATGACGCCAAGGCGATCCGACAACGTGAAATGATCCGGGTCAACCGCGAACCTGCACCTCCTGGATACTTCCCAGAGCGCATCACGTGGGCAACCGACAAGTGGCTTCAACCCGAGCCGGTTGAATTCTTTGTTGACTTCGAAACGGCGAGCAATCTTGATGACGACTTCTCCAAGTTGCCGGAGGCAGGCGGGCAAGCGCTCATTTGGATGATTGGTACGGGACACTTTGACGCCGCTGGTCAATGGCAGTTCAAAATGCTCCACACGAAGGACCTCACGCCCGAATCGGAGCGCGAGATGATCATGGAGTGGGCGCGCTATATGCGATCAGTTCGGGATGCGGTGCCGGGTGCGCCAGAGCAACCCAAGGTGTTTCACTGGTCGCCAGCGGAGCCGCTAACTTATTCGAGCGGTCGGGAGAGTGCGCTTGCTCGACACCTGATTGATGGTGGGCTCCCGAGCGTCAACTGGTTGGACTTCTTAGCCGAGGTGGCTCGACCCGCAAAGACAGCCGACGCCTTCTTCGTCAAAGGTGCATGGTCATTTGGTTTGAAGGCGATTGGAAAAGCGCTCTATAAACTTGGGCACATTCAAACCGAATGGGAAGAGGGCCCGGCCGACGGGTTGGCCGCAATGGGGGGTGCGTGGGTCGCTTATCACATGGCAAAGGACCGGGGCATTCCTGTTGAGGAAGTCGTTATGCTGGACAAGGGTGGACGAGAGCGCCGTTTTTACCAAGAGATCATGCGTTACAACGAGATGGATTGCAGGGTCATGGCCGATGTCATCCAATTTCTGAGAAAAATATCAGGCTAAGGTTCGAAGGCGAACGCTCCGACAATCTTGTTCGGAGTGCTTATGAAGCCGCAGCGCTGGACCCGCCGTCAACACGACAGGCACGAAGTTTTTGAGTGTGCCCTACTCGTTCGCCCGAAACAGGAAGAGGTTACGAGAACGATCATCGTTGACATCGGCCTTGGGGGGATGCAGATTCGATCAAAGAAGAGGCTGCCCGTCGGTGAAATCTGCCAAGTTAAGGTCGGTCGCGACAACGGGGTTCCACTAACCATCCGGGGTGAAGTTCGCTACAGCAACTACATGGCCGAATCGGGACTTTACGCATCGGGCATTCGATACGCCCCCGCGAGCCATGAAGAGAGGCTGGTGATCGCTGCTTTCCTGAATAGCGTTGTCCAAGAACGAAAAGAGTAGTCCCCGCTTGCCTAAATAGGTCTTTTGACACATTTGAACGATAAGACCCTTGATTGGCGTCAAACTTGCGTGTATCATTCACGCGAGGCCACTCATTTATGAAACTTAGGAGAGCGTTTACGCTGATCGAACTTCTTGTCGTTATCGCAATTATTGCCATTCTGGCAGCGATTCTCTTCCCGGTGTTTGCTCAGGCGAAGCTCTCGGCGAAGACCAGTCTTAGCCTGTCACAGATGCGACAGTTGGCCGCGGCGGTCATGATGTACGCGGGCGACAACGATGACTACTTTGTCCCTGCCTCTGCACGGCCAGCAGACAACATTAATGGGACTCCAAAGATTTGGACTGAAGGTCTGCAATCTTACGTGAAGAACAAGCAGATTTTCATTGCTCCTGATTCTCAAGGCGCCTTTGCCGAGAATTGGGATCTTCGACGAAATCAGAGTGTAGGATATTCGGACGCGACGGGTGTTGATCCGTTCTCGACAGCGGTGGAAGGCAATGCTCCCCCAACGACGGAAGGGTTTACGTCGGCCTGTAACTTTGCGAAGGCTGAGGAATCAGCACGCATCGGGCTCTTCGCGTTCACCGCAAATGCGCCGGCTGGAATCACCAATACCAAGCATAGAGGCTATGTCTTCAACCCCTATAACGGCCTGAACTCTCCCGATGGCGATTATCAAAAAGGATTGCCGCTCATTTCTGACCGTGACCTGGTAACCGAGGCTGGCGACGAAAACTACCCGAACTCGCCGGGGCTTAGCGCTGGAGGGTTGAAGCCCATCTATGCCCGTATCGGATCCACTAAGCGAAACGAAGGGCGCACCCCGGTTGTCTTTGCAGATGGTCACGCAAAGGTGTACACGGCGCGACAGTTGAACCGATTCGGCGAAGTTATCTGGCGCTTCCGCTAGGTCTAGCCACCCGTCATTCGAACCCGCTTGGCCACTGAACGGACAAGCGGGTTCGTGTCGTTTGCCAGTCGGGCCACAAGGCCCTGCGCCGATTCCGGTACCCGTCCGTCTAACGCAGACAACGCCTGGATTTTGACTCCAGGTCGCCGATCTTCGAGAAATGGTGTCACGAGTTTGAGTGCCTCAGACGATCCGACTTTGGCAAGAAGTTCTATTGCTACGCGGACAGATAATTCGTCGGCGGCTTTTGACAATCTTTCGGCTGTTTGCACTGCTTCTCCGGGTTGTTTGGCACACCAGCTGATCGCGACTTGCCGCATCTTCGCATCTCGCGACAACAGGAGAGCTTCGGCAGTCGAGAAGGTCTCGGGCTGATCAAGGTTTGAAAGAGCCCTCGCGGCGGCGATTGCCTCGACAGTTCTGGGACTTGCCGCAAGGGGCAACAGGCTGGTCGTTGCCTCGCGGCACTTGAAGTGCCCTGCGGCATGGATCGCTTCAAGACGTGTAGGCTCCACCTTCAAGGAATCAAGAATGGCTTTTGAGCTTGGATCGGCGTTCAACCCGATGCACAGATACAGGGCACCCGGACGCCCAGCATTTGCAAGCGCGGTCGCTGCTGTCACTGCGTTCGGAGAGCCAATGAAAGCGATCAGCGCAGAAGCCTGTTCGGAACCATCTAATCGGTTCGCCAACGCCCAGTCGAATGCGGGCTGACCAACTCGCCTTAGGAAGGTGGCGGCAACCTGTCCCTTGCTGCCTCCCGCAAGGGCATGGTCGAAGGCCCGGGCGATTTCAGAGGTGGGCGGCGTTTGCGTCATCCTCGTGGCATCTTCAGTCGGCGGGCTTGCTCGGCTTCCAGTTGAGTCAAAGCGAATTGAACCAGTCGTGATTGAGGTTGTTGCGTCGGAAAGGTCTCTTCGGTACTCGTCGGCGCCTCCGAGGTCGGCAAATGCCGCAATGCCCCCTAAGTCGCTTCCAGCAGGAGCGCCGTAATGATCATCACCAAGCGAATCGAGAAAAATCGCGACACCACCCGATCGCGCCCTTGCCGGCCTGCCTCCTCGATTTGTATAACTATCATTGCCACTGCGATCACATACCATTGACAATGAATTCTCATTGGCATGAGCCAATGACTCGGCAGTCTGTGCGTGGAAAGTGTCATCGCCGACATGGTCGATGAGGCAACTAACTCCTCCTTCAGCGGCGACGGACTGTACCGCCGTGACCCCGAGGTAATGATCAGAACCCGTAACGTTGATCAACAACCCAAAACCCCCTGCCCCAAATGCTTGGCCTTGCTCCTGGCACTGATAGAGGTCATCTCCTGCCAGGTCAACCTGTGCACCAATGCCCCCAAAGGAAGAACCTTGCGAGAATCGTTGTGATCGGTACGTGTCGCTCCCGGCTATGTCGGCCATCCACCCGATTCCATTTGCACTGGAAGCCCCAAGACTTGCCCCATCCGTTCGGTAATCATCTGTGCCTTCCAGGTCGCGCATGATCCCAAGGCCTTCGCCAGAGCCGAAGCCCAGGCCCCCTGACGCCATCTGATAGTGGTCGTTGCCCTTGCGATCCACGAACGAGCCAAACCCGCTTACCCCAGAGCCAAGCGAAAGGTCGTTGCATCGATAGGTGTCGTCTCCGTCAACATCAATGGCGATGCCAACCCCCAGTAGGCCGCAGCCCAGATTGGCGTCCCCCAAAGAGTACGTATCGTCGCCTCCAAGGTCGATACACACCGAGGCATAGCCGATTCCAGCCCCAATGCGTCCTTCGTAGCGATCATTACCGCCAAGGTCAACGACCAACATCGCATCCCGGTCCGCGTGGATGTCTGTACCGACGCCAGCAATAATCACTGGCATCCCACGATGCAGGAATCGCAGTATTGGCATGTCAAGCCGGATAGACCGCATCTCACTCACGGCGGCTTCAACCGCCTTCTGCAGGTCGAGTCCTGCCCGGAGGATGCGCTTCGTATCTACTTTCGCGGTTAAGTCGGAAAGGGCTTTACCAGACAACAGAGGTCTGCGGGCGAACTCCAATTCAACCGAAGGGTCGTTCAAGCCAACGCGAGGAAGGCTTTCGATGAGGTCGCGCCTTTGGTCAGGAGTTAACGCCGTTGACGACGCACGAACCTCGTCGTTTGCGTGACCTAGTGCTGCCAGGAGACGTCCCAATGGGACTCGAAGGGGCTCGGGAACAGCAGGATCAATCGGGTCAATCCCGGTGAGTGGCTGGCCCTCCGTAAGGCTAGCCAGTTGCTTTACAATGTCAAGAGACGCGTCAAGCCGCCAAGACAGAATCTCTCCAAGAACAAGAATTGGATCCTCCGTAATCCGGGCCTGGATACCTGACGGAAGAGTCGGGATCGCGGGACGCAGGCTCTCCTTACTCAGGTTTCCAAGGACTATGAGATCATCAAGGCCCTTGCGTTCCGCCGAGGTGTACTGAGTCCATCCCTGGCTGGCCGAAACCGCAAGCAAACAGGTCAGCAAAAGGCGTTTTAACATCGGCCCCTGTAGTTTGACCGATCAAAGCCCCACTCGCTTCATGAGGTCGCTGGAGAGCAGATGCTCCGGGTCCAGCCGCTGCTTGGCCTCGATGAATCGATCCAGATCCGAACCGAGATAGCGACGAACGTGTTCTGGACGCAGCAAAGAGTCTTTGGCAAGATAGAATCGCCCACCGTTGCTCAACGTGACCTCGGCGATTTGCTCAAAAAGGGACGGCAAGTCAGCGCTCACTTTGAAGTCCATTGCCAACGAGTAGCCGTCAACAGCATGGCTGAACATGAACGGTAATCGGTCTTTGCGGTGCTTCTTGAGCACCCCAAGGAAAGACTCTCGCCTAGCCCTCTGTTGAGTTAATGTGACCTCGCGAAAAACGCTCAGCGCGCCGTCCTCCGGCACAAAGATTTGAATCTGAGCAAGGCCCTCGGGCAAGTACGACCGCTCCCACTCTGGCACATAGTCCAAAAGGAAGTTGAACGCAGCCAGTGTCTGTGTATAAGTCTTTCCACTCTCAAACTTGGCGGCGATCAGGTGCTTGATCGCATTGACCAGGCGCATCCCAGGCCGTGTGTTGAACAGTCGGAAGATTCTCCAAGCGTGCTCCTTCGGAATCAGTCCAGCGATTTTCGAGGGGAGTTCCTGGTCGGACACGCGCAATGATCCCGGGGATGGATCGTGAACTGCGGTGTGCACCAATCCTCGACCATCCGAGAAGAGGTCAACCCACGAGACCCGGTAGTCGGCCTCGCCTTCGTTCAGAGCCTCAAACTGCTCCTCCCAGTTTCGGCATGAGCGAGCGGTAACTAGAACGTTGCCAGACACCACCTTCTTCATCTTCAAACGTCCAGAAACCACGACTCCCAGTTGCCCAGCGCTACCGATGACTTCGGCAAATTCGGCGTCTCCAGGGCGAAGGGTCCGTGTCCCACTCGGGAACGCAACCGTCAACTCCTCAACGTGCTCGCCAATCGTTCCCGCGTGAAAGGCGTTCTTCCCGTGGATGTTCATGCCCACCGCTCCACCGAACGACACGAAGGTCGTTCCAGAGACGACGGGAAGCCAGTAGCCCAGTTCTAGCGCGTACCTCCAGATTCGCGCGAGGGTGACCCCTGCCTCCACGTGAATCACGCCATCTTCGAACCCCAGGATATTCTCAAGCCCCTCAGTGTCGAGGACAATCCCCTCACGCAAGGTCGCGGCGTCACCGTAGGACCGCCCAGCCCCTCGAACAACTATCTGCCGAGACTCCGCGCGCGCCAAATCGTAAACTTCAGCGACCTCATCTCCAGAAGATATGCAGACCTCAAAACCGTCTGACACTGCATTGCGGCCGAATCCAGAAAAGCGCCGAATTGAGCCAGGTTCAAGCATAACTAAGCAGGGCCGATACGGCGGAACAGCCAGCCAGGAACCAGTCGAATCATCGCAAAGATGACCCGGTGCGTTAACTTCAAATAGTGTTCACCACTTCGAGAGGACTGCTTCAAGATAAGCCGGGCTGCTTGCTCAACGGGCATCGCTCCCGCCACGGCCTTGCCGCCAAGCATATCGGTTTGAACCGGACCAGGCTTAATTGTCGCCACGGTGACACCCTTCGAAGAAAGCCGATTGCGGATCGCCTCCATGTAGGTAGCCAAGCCAGCCTTTGAGGCGTTGTATACGGGTTGGCCTTTGCGACCACGGTCTCCAGCAACACTTCCGATGCCAACGATAGTGCCGCCTCCGACGTTGCCAAATCTGATGGCCGCCTGATTCAGCCACGCCACTGCGCCAACGAGGTTTGTTTGAAGCATGGCGTTGTCCTTGGCGAAGTCATATTCGTCAGGTCCGACGGTGGGCATAACGCCTGCCGCATAAATGAACAAATCCAAGCCGCCAAGTTGGCCGCAAGCCTCTTGAAACGCGTTTGGAATGTCTGAAGTTCGACACACGTCGTGCTCCAAGGTGAAGACGAGGCCCGGGAACTGGGTGGCAAGGTCCAAGAGCCGCTCTCCTCGCCGTGCGACCGCCACAACTTGGCAGCCAGACTGTGCCAATTGACGCACCAGTTCTGCGCCGATGCCCGACGATGCGCCAACAACAATGGCACGTTGATAACTCATAGTCCCTCCACGAGCGGAAGTTGGAAGCCGCTTAATGCCAAGACAGCGCTAGCCAAGAACCCTAGAATGCTGATGATAAGATGCATGTCCTTCAAAAGAAGCGTTTCAGGCTCCCCGCCTTCAGCCTTGGAAAAGACCAGGAAAACATATCGACAGATTCCATAAAACACGAACAGGGAAGTGAGAATCAGTGCCGGATATTGCCGGGCTGTAGGGCTCTCAACGGCGTATACGCCATAACACATCGCCGCCCCAGTTGCCGACATCAGCACCAGCGCATCCAGGCTGGGTAGGTTGTAACCCCCGAGGCTCTCGCGGCTTTCGACGCGGGCTGAGCCCTGCAGGACGAACTCACTGCGCCGCTTTCCAAACCCTAACAGCAACGCAAGCGCCCCGGTACAGAATAGGAGCCAGCCAGAGATGGATACAGAAATCGCCGCAGCCCCCAGGGCCGCGCGCAGGACGAAACCGATGCTCAACAGGAACACGTCGGTCACTGGCACACGCTTGAGGCCCAGGTTGTAAACACCCTGCAAAAGCATGTACACACCGACGATGACGACGATTCGAGTTCCAATGGTCGACGCGATCGCGACTCCCCCGAACAGCAAAGGAATAGCCAAAACCAGGGCGGCGACTTTGGGCACCTTGCCACTGGCGATGGGGCGAAACTGTTTGACCGGATGCTTACGATCACGTTCCACATCCGCAAGGTCGTTCAAGATGTACGTTGCCGAACTCACCATGCACATCACGACAAAGGCAAGAAGCGCAAGTTGGACCAGAGCGGGATCCTGGTAGCCCTTGGTGAATAGAAGGGCCGCAAAAACCAGAAGGTTCTTCGTCCACTGCTTGGGCCTCAGCAGTCGAATCCAAGCACTCATCTGCCCCTCAAGCGCTTGCCGTCTGACACATCCTCATAGGCTTTGAGCGTCTGGGCGACCATCGAATCCACTGTGAACTCCTGAGCCCGTCTCCATGACTCTGCGGCCATTTGTTGGCGAAGAGACTCGTCACCCATTAACCGATCCAGGGCCATAGCGAGTTCCACAGGATGCTCAATGGGCACGATGAGTCCGTTGGCTTCAGGCTGAATCGCGACTCTTGCGCCCCCGCAATTGGTAGAGATGATCGGGCAACCGGCAGCGAGCGCTTCGAGCAACACGTACGGCATGGCTTCGTAGCGGCTTGGCATACAGAAGATCCCAAACTGGGCCATTGCAGGCCCACCAGGTTGGTTTCCAAGCCAATCGACGCGCTCGCCAATCCCCTGACTTTGCGCAAGCGCGCGGCAAGAGTCCTCAAGCGGGCCGTAGCCAACCATGCACAAACGCCAATCCGGATACTTGTCGGCGTTTCTGGCAAAGGCCTCAATGAGGTTCTCCGGGTGTTTTTGGAACTCGAGGCGCCCGACAAACCCAACGACTTTGTGATTCATCCACTCGGGTGCTGAGTCAGGCAACTCAACTCCGTTGATGATTGTCCTCACTTTTCCTGCAGGAATCCCGAGTTCGATGAGATGTCGTTCTTCCTCAGGGGACACGGCGATGATCGCATCCGACCTCTTGGCCAAGTTCCGTTCAATCGTTCCCCAAAGGGCTCGTTGCCTGGCCCCAATCCGAGGATTCATGGTCGAAATCGCATGTGGCGTATAGACGATCGCGGCCGGGTAGTGTCGTCCGCCCAGCCGCGCGAGAGCGCCACCCTTTGAACTTTGGCCGTGAACGATGTCAAATGGACCATGTTTGCGGATGTAGTCCTTTAACTCCCGAACCATTGCAAAGTCTTGTAGTCCGGGTGATCGTTGCATTGGCAATTCAAACGTCGCCACGCCCTTGCGCTGAAGAAGGGCCAGACCTTCAATCGTCGTTTTGTCCATTCGGGCTGACGAGTACACCAGATCAACTTCGTGGCCTCGTGTAACTAGCCCAACAATGAGGTCAACGACATGCCGACCAACGCCCCCACCAAAGGATTCGACCACCTGCAATATGCGCATCTTAGTCAGTTAGCCCCATTGCCTTGCGGTAAACGGATTCCAACCGAGAGGCCATGTGCCCCAGCGTGAACTTCTCTTCAACCAACCGCCGCCCCAGTGCTCCCATTTCCTTCGCCTCACGCTCGTTCTCAAGCAGATAACTCAAGGCGTTTCGCAGTTCGTCAGGGCGCAGGTCAATGAGGAGCCCCGTTTGCCCGTGGCGCACGACTTCCGGTAGTCCGCCGATTCGCGAGGCGACCACAGGCCGGCTACGTGCCATCGCTTCGATTGCCGCGATACCAAACGTCTCACGATGCGACGGCATTGCCGTCATTTCGAATCCGTCAAGGAGTCGCGGAACGTCTTGGCGCACCCCTGTCATTACGAGCCTTTCCCGAACACCGGCTCGGTCAACAGCCTCGTTGAACTCTTCTTCGAAGGTCGGTTCAATTCGCCCAACGAGCATGAGGTGGACGTCCTTGTGTTCGCGCATCACGTCGGACATTGCCTCAACCATGAGGAGGTGTCCCTTCTCACGACTTATTCGGCCGACAAGACCGACGATTCGATGGGATCGGTCAATCCCAAACTCAGCCTTCACGCTTTCGGGTGGTGACGGGTCAAACTCCACGAAATCCGTCCCGTTATAAACCGTGTCGATAAAACGGTCGGGAATCCCGCGTCCGTGAAGCATGCCGCGCACATAGTTGCTCACCGCGACGAGTCGATTTTTCCGCATCGCCATCCGCTTGTAAATTTGGTCATGATTCGCGATGTGAACGGATGCGACCGCAGGGACGTTGGTGAGAAGCCCGGCAACGGCCCCAAAGTAAGTGGCCCGGGTCAAATGGGTGTGGACGACGTCAAAGTCGTGCCGAAGTCGCCTCGCTAGAAACCCGGTGGTGCGCAACCAACCGACGCCCTTCATATCGAACGTGTGAACTGCAATCCCGGCCTTTTGCAGGTCGTTCGCGAGCCAGCCGCTTGGAGGGCAAACCACTTCCACATGGTGACCACGCTGGCAAAGGAGCCGAGAGAGCGAATAGACGTGTCGCTCTGCCCCCGAGGTGGCAGAACTTGATATAACCTGTACGATTCGCATCGGGCGTTCTACCAACGGTGACCTCTCTCCAACTCAAGATACCAGACGAAGAAGTGGAATCTGGCGATTCAGATTTGCCCGAGGCGAAGGTCCTATTAGAAGAATTCCCTAACAGGTTTGCTGGTTTTCGTTGATTCTGGGCCAGATTTGTGATACAACTTTAAGTGGCCGGTGATTGGCTGACCGTTTGCCGGCAGTTCCCTCGCACTACAGCGAGCATTTAATCTGGAGGATTGTAACGATGCAATTGAAAAGGCTGCTATTAGCGGCTTCTCTGACGTTTGCCGCCGTTGGCGCGAATGCGGAAGTCGTGTTTTTTGATGATTTTGAGACCGGTGATCTGTCCAAGTGGCCGATCGTAATCAACCCGCCTGCTGGTGCTGGCGAAGGTGTGACGACGACCCTACCAAAGAACGGTTCGTATTCGATGTACTTCCCAGGCTCTGCGGCCAACTCAACTGACCGGTGGGCTGCCCCGTTATCTCGGGCCATCTCCGCATCTGAGACTGCTGTCATAAGTTTCTGGCACTACGATGCGACTCTTTCTGGAAACAGTCGAATCTACATTGAACTTCGTTCATACACGAACGACACGTACTCAACGGCGACAGGTGCTTTACAGCAACTGTATGCGCTGGGAGAGTTCAACAATACGACATATCCGGGTGAGACCCACGTGACGAATAAGTACAACGCTCGAATCGCCTTTGGCTCGCCAGCTGGCTGGTTCCCGTTGAATCTTGCAGGCTCGCCAAATAGGTCAGTTGGTTGGCATGAGATGCGGATGGAGATCAACTCGGTTTCAGCTAAGTTCTATGTTGATGGAGTGCTTAGCAAAGAAATGCCAAGCAACCAGATTGGGACCATTGACCATGTTGTTCTCGGGTCGGGCTCATCGTCATTTGGTACCCCTGCCTCTTTTGACGACGTGAGGGTCGGGGCCTTCTCTTCGGCGATCTCACAAATTTCCTACCCCCCCCCCATGGGTGAGGAGTTCAATGGTGGGCTTAGTGCTCTAACCGCCAGCGACGATGTCAAGGTCGAAGTGTTCAACGACCCGACCAACTTGATGGCGCAGATTGAGTACAACGCGACGACAACCGCAACGGGCGTGACCTCGCTCACGTTCAACGCTGAGACCTCAGCGGCGCGTCCCGGACTTGCTCTGGCGATTGCCCTCTACAACCACACGACGACGAACTGGACTACGGTTGCAGGCCGAACAGAGCCTCAGAGCGATACGCTCTCAACCGTGAACCTTACGACCACGGCGGCGGACTATGTTGGTGCTGGCGGCGAACTGGCTGCCCGAACGACATGGTCACCGATCAATGATGAGGACCCGTCACAGGATGGCTGGCTCCACTTCGTCGATTTGGTCAACTGGAACGTTCAATAAGAATCGTCCGTAACCTAAGTTGCGAGCCTAGTAATGATGCTGGGCTCGCAACTCAAACCTGCCAATGAAGAAAGCGTTTACCCTCATCGAACTCCTTGTCGTTATTGCGATCATCGCCATCTTGGCGGCTATCCTGTTCCCAGTTTTTGCGCAGGCAAAGGAATCGGCTCGAAAGACCGCTTGCGTTTCCAACCTCAAGCAGATTGGCGTCGGCTTCCAACTCTATATGGCGGATAGCGACGATGTGTATCCGGTGTGGTCGGCGCGATTCGATCCGCCCAGTGACCCCGATCTGTTTGCTGTGCGCTACATGTACCAGGGGCTTCTCAATCCGTACATCAAGAACGGAGCCAACCTGACCTCTGGTGACCTCACTGCCATTTGGGCTTGTCCGACTTCAAAGCCTGTGTTCTCAAGCATAAGCAACACATACGCTTACAATCACTGGACCCTTGGTGGGTTCTCGAGTTGTGCACGGCAAACCCTGCCGCTGCCTGCCATCTGTACAACCCGAACGGTTGCCCAGTATGCGGAGTTTGCCGACTTGTCGTACAACACTCCCGCATCGTCCTCGTCCTTGGCTCAGCCCGCCGCAACGATCGTTATCACCGATGGCGCTCAGTTGAGTCGTCCTCCCCAATACGCGATCGCGTTTGCGGGCAATGATCCCTGGTTCATCGGAGTCTGGGGTTCGCACGAGCGCGGTAAGGGTGGTTTCACCGCGTCGACCCAGACCTCTATTCGACAACAGATGATGTCGGGTCGAAAGACGGTCGTTCAATATGGCGACGGACATACCAAGGTCGTTGACACACGCACCCTCTACCACAACAGTTACGTTGCCGAAGGCGGTGCATGGCGTGGCGGTGCTGCCGACAACCGAGGTTGGTCGCGCGACTGGGGCGGAAACTAATGCGAGTCCTTTGGGCAATGTTTGCCTGCTTGGTCGTCGCAACCGCCATCGGATGCGGTAGCAAGTCGGAAGACGCAGGCGCAGCTGATGGCAACAAGGTTGACACCAGTCAACAGGGCGCACCGGATATTCAGTAGTCCGCTGCCCCGAAGTCCCTCTCAGCTCTTTTGCTGAGGGGGACTCTTTTTTATTGCGTCGAGCCCCTCAGTTCACTGAGAGAGCGGACACCCTCCGCACGCATATGATCCATCAGCCCGCGCAACATTTTTGGTGCCGTATTTGGCCCTCCGTAGACCCACCCAGTGTAGGTTTGGCACAAATGTGCCCCAGCGGCAATGCGGTCATAGAGGTCCCTTCCGTTCATGATGCCGCCGACACCGATGAGCACTTTCTCGGGATTGCAGGATTTGCGAAGGTGGACCATGAACGACTGGGCTTTGTCTCGAAGCGGCAGTCCCGATAGGCCACCTTCTGGAACCTCGCGGCTCCTTAAGCCGTCTCGGCTGATCGTGGTATTGGTCGCGATAAGTCCCGCCAAGTTGCTGGTGTGGGCAACGTCAATAACCTCATCCAAGGCCGAAAACTCCAGATCGGGCGCGACTTTCACAAACAGTGGCATCAGTGGGTCCACTTGCTTGATAGCCGCGATGATCTCTTCAAGTGGGCCGCGCTCTTGAAGGTCTCGAAGACCGGGGGTGTTCGGCGAGGAAACGTTAATCACGAAGTAGGCACCGAACTCGCGGAGCAGACGGAAACTGGTGCGGTAATCGTTGGGTGCTTCGTCCAGTGGCGTAATTTTCGACTTTCCAAGATTGATACCGACAGGGATCGGCGAGTGAATTCCCCGGATTCGGCTGGCAACGGCCTCCGCTCCATGATTGTTGAAGCCCATGCGGTTAACCAGGGCCACGTCGTCAGGGAGCCGAAAGAGGCGGGGTTTGGGGTTGCCGGGTTGGGCGAGCGCGGTTACGGTGCCCAGTTCGACAAAGCCGAAGCCAAAGTGGTGCCAATGACCCAGCGCCGTTCCATTCTTATCAAATCCTGCGGCAAGGCCGAGCGGATTTGGAAACTTCACTCCGAACAACTCTTGTTCGAGCGCCCGGTGACGAAACTTCCAGGCTCCAAGAAGACCTGTGGAGATCAGGCTCAGAGCCATGTTGTGAACGCGCTCGGCATCCACACGAAACAGGAGTTTGCGAACTAGACTCGCATAGAGATTCACTGCTTCTCGAACGTGATCGTCGCGTCGGAGCCGAAGTCTTTCTTTGTGCTTAACGTCTTGCCGTCGTCGGCGAGCACAAAAGTGATCGGTTGAGTTGGTGCCAGGCTTTCGAAGTTGAGAGTCACTTCCTTTCCAGCGACCTTGTACGTCCCCTGTCCGGCCCCCATAACCATTGACCACTTAAACCGGCCATCCTTGTTGAACTCCAAGGTGGATCCTGATGCGACCAAGTTGCCCATCGCTCCAGCGGCGGCATCACGAAAGTTTGGACTGCCGCTTTGGGGAACCTGAACTCCCTTCCATGTCCCGATCAGTTTGCTCTTGGTGGACCCACATCCACAGAGCACGATCAGGACCGCCGAGATGATAATGTGCCGCATTCCCATATTTTAGTCGAACGAGACCAGGGTCGAGACTGCCATAATTCGAAGCGATGTCAGCAGTTGCCGAAGCATGGAGCGCCGCGCTTCCCGAAATCCGAAATGGGGTCACGGGACGTGCCACTTGGAATGCCCTCAACGTTGCGAAGCCGTTGGCGATTGAGAATGGTGTGCTCGTCCTTGGTTTGGAACATAAAGACCGAGAGTTGATTGGCCACCTCAATGCAGCAGCCGTTCGCCGGTTGATCGAATCCGAAGTCGGTTCCCGAGTTGGCCAGACCCTTTCCGTTCGAATCATAGATGGGACGACACCTGCCGATTGGGAACGTGCCAAGCGGAAGGACCAGGAAGCCGAGCGACTGCGCGACGAGGCTCGCGAAAAGATGAAGGCCGAGTTGCAGGCGAAGAGCAACTGGGAGACCGTTTATGAGCAACTCAGTCGGTCTTTCGGCGCAATGCAAAACAAGACCCTGCCCCAAAACCGTGCGAAATTTCTTGAAGAAGCCATTCAGACGGTGGTTGAAACTCGGCAGCAGATTACAGAACGTGACGACCTTTCCGAGCGAAACTTTGCTCGATGTTTGGAGCGGGTCGCGCAATACACCGAGGTTCCCGCTGGGGTCATCGCTCACATGGTAATGACTCGCACTGGCGAGTTCTAAGGAATGGCATCGGCGATTCTGCTCGGTTCAGGGACGAGCAATGGCGTTCCGACGCTTGGCGTTGACTACACACCCCAGTTCTTGGCGAACCCCAAGAACCATCGGACTCGCCCCTCCCTTCTCCTGAAAGGGCCAGACGGCAACTTCTTGGTGGACTGTGCTCCAGAAATGCGGCTACAGTTGCTCCGAGCGGGAGTACTCATGGTTGACGGCGTGCTCATTACGCACACTCACGCCGACCACATCATGGGAATGGACGATCTTCGGTCGTTTTGCCTTAAATCGAAGCAAGATATGCCCGTATACACCTTGCCGCAATATCAAGAGGACATCCGCCGCGTCTTCTCATATGCGTTCAAGGAGTTTCCGCCAGGAATCGAAGTCCCGAGATTCCAACTCTTCGACGTACCGCCGATCTTGGACGTAGTTGGGTTGAGGCTCAAAACGTTTCTTGTCAAACACGGTCCCATTCCGGTCATCGCGTTCAGAGTCAATGACTTTGCGTACCTCACTGATGTCAGCGAGATTTCAGACGATGGATACGCGATGTTGGAAGGTCTTGACGTTCTGGTTCTCGATGCCGTACGGTACAAACCTCATCCAAACCATTTCCACTTCGACAGAGCCCTTGAGGAGGCCGAGAAGATTGGAGCAAGGCGTACGGTGTTCACGCACCTGAGCCACGATTATGATCACGATGTGGTCAACTCCACTTTGCCGAGTGGAGTCGAATTGGGCTTCGACGGCATGGAACTGTCGGTGTAGGAAGTAGGTTCATTTTGGTATGATCCTTCCCGTGTTACGTCGTGCCTTAGCCTTGGCCATGTGTGCCGTCGTCGTTGCAGGCTGCCCTTCAAAGGAGTCGAGTAATGGAACGACGACAGGTGGTGGAACAAATCCAGATGACAAGCCAGCCGTTGCCAAGTTTAAGGAACTGAAGACGATTGACAGTGTTGTTGGCAAAGGAAAGGAAGCCAAGCCTGGTGACCTGGTGGTCATGAAGTACGTCGGCACCTTGACCAATGGGACTCGGTTTGATGGCAATGAGGACCCCGACGCCAACCCGTACTCGTTCTATCTTGGCGAAGGCTCGGTAATTCCGGGTTGGGATAAAGGCATCGTCGGCATGAAGAAGGGAGGGAAGCGACGCCTTGAGATTCCGTCCGATCTTGGCTATGGTGCCAGTGGTTCGGGAGCGATCCCGCCGAACTCGGACCTGGTTTTCGAAGTTGAACTCCTTGACCACGTTCCGATGGGCGAAGAGGATATTTTCGATAAGTCAGATGTCAAAGTCGGTTCTGGTCCTGCCGCCAAGTTGGGTGATCGTGTTCGAATCCACTATGTTGGCACGCTGGCCAATGGGAAGAAGTTTGACGATACCAAGGAGCGCGGTGAGCCTGTCGAGTTCCAACTTGGGAACGGAACCATCATCGGTTTGGATTTTGCGATCGTCGGCATGAAGGTTGGAGGAAAGCGAACCATGCGCATCCCGCCAGAGATCGCCTACGGTCGACGTGGTAAGCCACCAACGGTCCCAGCAAATAGCGTGCTCAACTTTGACGTCGAGCTAATTGGCGTTCAACCTGGGAAGCCTCAATAAGGCGGCTTGCCGTAGATTACAAACAAGTTGTTCAGTTTTCGATTGGGTGGAACAACGAGTGAGCCCTTGTAGTACAGGCACGTTGAGCCACCACCATCGAGACTGACCGCATTGGTGGCCCCGTTGGCTTTGAGTGCCTTGGCCAACTCGCTTAACGTGACCGATGACTTGGTGGCAACCAATAGAACCTTTCCATGCTTTGTTGTTCCTATCGCGGTCCTGGCTGCGCGTCCCCAGAGTCGGCTATCCCTGAACTTCTGTGCTTTAGGGTTCGGGCATACGACGCCGTCGGTCAAGATCCTAACCGCGCCTCTTAGACCGTATCTGAAGTTGCCCCAGTCCGTCTTTTCGCTGAACTTCGTGTCGAAGATCTGAACGGCTCCGTACCAATCCACGCCGACTGCGCTTCCTCGAAAGCCTTTCGCGACAATGTTTCCATCAACCAGAACATCAGCAACGGGCCGATGGGTTCGCATGTGAAAAAACGTTCCGGTCAAAGCGGCCAAGGGCTTATCCTTCTTGACAAGATCCCAAATGGACGCTGGACCCTTGTTGTACGCCATGCCGGCGGATATGGAGTTTGAAGCCATGTTGGCGGTTACAACATGATATTTGTTTCGCCCCTGGGAGAACACTTCGTATCCAACCGCGGCTTTGGCGGCTGGCGTGGCGCTGACGGCGATGGCGAGGGCGAGCATTGGTCTAACCTTTACGCAAGTTGTGAGTCACATTGTAGCCCTACTTTTGATGTGCCGCAAGTCTGCTATATTCACGGAATGAGAATTTTACTGGTCTTACTCGTGATTTCCGCTCTCGGTTGTCAACAAGTTCCAAAACCTGGAGCCTCTCAAGAGCAGTCAGGCCAACCCGTTGCGGAAGGTCAATCGGCCCCAACTGGCGAAAACCAAGGTATCCAACCGATGACATCAGCGCCGATAGCCACCGCGCCGGTTAGCGGGTCGGAGAGTCTTCAGGGCGGCGGCTAGGCTTCAGGCCAACTGATGAAGGATAAGGCAAGGCAAGTTGGTGGTTCGTCCAGCATCCAGCAGTTGCCTCCAGAAGGTGAGTGAGTCTGCCATCTCTTCGGTGTAAGATAGGTTCGTATGATCGCCCTTGTCGCCGCTGCTACACTGAACCCATGGATCCCACTCTTCAATGGAAAGGATCTTGATGGCTGGACACCAAAAATTAAGGGCTACGAACTTGGTCGCAACTATGGAAACACATTCCGCGTTCGGGACGGCAAGATTATCGTGGCGTACGATTGGTACGGCGGGAAGTTCGCGAACAAGTTCGGGCACCTGTTCTACAAGGAGCCCTTCTCGCACTATCGCCTGAAAGTCGAATATCGATTTGTTGGCGAGCAACTGCCCGACGGACCCGGCTGGGCATATCGTAATAGCGGTGTGATGGTGCACGGGCAAGACCCAAAGACGATACGGCTAGACCAAGATTTCCCGGTTTCGATTGAGTTCCAGTTTTTAGGGGCACCGCAGATTCCCCCAACCAGTAAGCCACTTGAGAGACATACAGGCAATCTGTGCACGCCAGGTACCAACGTTGTTTTGGGCGGAAAACTACACACCCAGCATTGCACGGACTCAACGTCAGCGACGATTTTTGGAGACCTGTGGGCGACCGCGGAGATCGAAGTTCATGGAAGCGGAAAGATCACGCACTTCATCAATGGCGTGAAGGTTCTGGAGTACGAGCAACCGCAGTATGATCCTAACGATGCGGACGCCAAGGGCCTGATCAAAGATGGAGATCTCCTCATCAACGAGGGAACCATCTCGCTCCAATCAGAGAGTCATCCCATCGAGTTTCGCAAGGTGGAGTTGAGGAGACTCTGACGATGGTCATTCTCGCCGCGAGCATGAAAATCAAGGAGGAGTTCATGACCCCTTTTCGTCGGGCTGCGTACGCGATGTTGCCAATCTCACGCGCAGAGCCTGAGTGTGTTCATTACCACTTCTACATTGACCCGCATGACGACAACGGCTACTTGTGGTTTGAGAAGTGGGCAAGCCGAGAGGCCTTGGAGGCACATTTTCAAACCAGCCACTTCAAGTCGTTCATGGAGATTATCGAGAACATGCTACGCGAACCGACCGTCGTTGAGACGTTCGATGTTGTCCTTCCCGGGGCTCCGACGGCGTGATCGCCCTATCACTGGCTGTGGCACTGAGTCGATTCCAATCCGCCGCACCTTTACCTGGCCTGCCTGCCATCACCATAGACTCGTTACTCGACGGAATCGGAGTTGCCCATCAGGCCGCCCGAGCAAAGGGACTGCAAGGGAGGGTGCTGTGGATTGATGGCACGGCCAACCTGAACCGACTTGCGACCGAATCTAGCATTGTCGAGTTGATCGCCAAGATCAAAACGGTCGGATTCAATACCGTCGTTTTTGATGTGAAGCCGATTGTCGGTTACACGAACTATCCCAGTCAACTCACGAAACAACTTGACGAGTGGCGGGGTCAGAAGATGACGCCTGGATTTGACCCACTAAAAATAGTCGCGAGAGAATGTAAGGCAAATGGCCTTAGTCTGCTCGCCTCACTCAATGCCTTCAGCGAAGGACATACCCTCTTCAAGCGAGGCCCAGCCTACGAAAACCCACAATGGGTGACGACAGTTTACGAGTTCCGACCCCAACTTCTTGTAGGTGGATCTAGGCTAGACCTGAACCCTGTGTTCGGCGCCAAACCAGGGTCAAACGATCTTGTCTTGGCGACTGGTTCCGGCGAACCGGTAGATGGTGCGTTCGGTATTACGGTTGACCGGCTTGGAAGAATCGTTGATGGGTTCGATAGCCCTGGATCGCTCGAAAAGGTGCCAACGATCCCCAAGGGTGGCTATCTCGTCATCGGCACCGGAAGTCAGGCGGACCGGCTCCGGGAACTCGCTGATCCTGGCGCGGTAGTAACCCTAACTACCGAAGCGCGATTGGCCCCTATTCTCGACAACCCGAATCAAATACCGGTCATAACGAATCCCTTCAGGGTGGATGTACGCGAACGCGCAAGGGCCTTTGTTCGCGAGATCGTTGCTCAATATGAGTTGGATGGAATTGTCTATGACGACCGTCTGCGTTTTGCAGGTTTGAATGCTGATTTCAGTCCAGAAGCCAAGGCCGCCTTTGAATCAGAGATCGGTAGACCCGTCAGTCAATGGCCAGAGGATGTTTTTGAGTGGACGGTTACACCGCTTTTGGAGCGGGGCATTCGTCCCGGGCCACTCTATGATGAGTGGCTCGCGTTTCGGGCCCGATCAATTCGCCGATTTGTCCGCGAGATTCGGCAAACGCTTGATTCGGTGAAGCCTGGCTTCCTCCTCGGGGTGTACTCTGGCTCCTGGTACGGCGAATACGCAACCTACGGTCAGAACTATGGGTCATCAAGTCTGGACGCTGGCTTTTGGTTTCTTTCAAAGAACTATCGCGAGTCCGGATTGGCCGCCGATCTTGACGTGCTGATGACCGGTTGCTATTATCCGATTCCGACGGTCCATGAAGCCCTACAGAGAGCCAAGCCGATTGGAAGTACCGTTGAGGCCGCGGGATACCTCACTAACCGAGTTGTCCGCGACCAAACCTGGTCTTATGCAGGAATATCGCTTGATCAGTTCAAGGGTGATCCATCGGGCCTTGGCAACGCCCTGCAAGCGGCTTGTTCAAGTACCCAGGGGGTTATGGTGTTCGACCTTTCCCATGACATTGAACCCATGTGGCCAGTTTTCGAAAGGGCGTTTCGTGACCGAAAACAAGCGCCGCATCAGACCAACTTGCTAAGGGAGATTAGGAGCCGACGAGCCTCGCTGGACCGTCAGGGCATTGCCGATCCACCAGTAATGATCCTAGGCGGATCTTCAGGCGTCGGTTTTTGACTCTGTTGAAGCGCAAGCGCAAGTTGACGTATCGCCCGTGCAATCCGGGGTGGAAGGCTTCGCGCTGTAGTCGTTGATGTGGAAACCCTCGCCCTTGAACATGACGGCTATGGGCTGAATCAGCCGCTTAACACTTCCCTTGGCGCCACACTTGCAATCGGTGAGAGCGTTTTCAGTAATCCGCTGCTCAACTTCAAACGTGGACTCACACTTTGAACATTCGTAAAGATATGTTGGCATAGGTAGTTTCTACGTTTGTGGAATTTCTGGCGGAAGCGAAGGGATTCGAACCCCTGGAGACTTTCGCCTCAACGGTTTTCAAGACCGCCGCAATCGACCACTCTGCCACGCTTCCAGATTCATTTTACCTACCAGTTCTCATAGCGTGAGCCATCACTGGCTATGCCCTCCGCCGAAGGAGACACCAAAGCCTTACCGCGAACGATAATGTACTGAAGCGGCTTCTTGGAAACGGGATCACTCGCGACCGATGTCAGGTAGGGGCCGCTGAACTTCGACTTGGGGAGTTCAACGACAATTCCGTCGGCCGTGGCCGCACGTGAAGGTGGCTTCTTGGTTGCAAGGTCAGACAACTGGATTGGATAGAGTCCGGTTTGCCGATGAAATGCTTGAATCGCGCCCCGATAGACCTCAAGGTCTGATTTGAGAAACTGCTCATTCATGGGTAGATCTGGGTCCATACCCTTCGGAACTGCAACAGCAGCGACCATGCCCGTGATAACAAGGACGCTTATGACTTCAGAGAATGCCGCCCGTGGACGCATACCTATGAGATATCGGCAGGTTGGCGCTGTTCCAACACCGCAAATGCGACAGCATTTTCTCTTTCATGGCTGATTGAGAGGTGTAAGTGCTGTCCCGGTGGTAACTGCACCGACACGAGCGGCTCACCTTGCGAACCTCGAAGAATTTCCACCTCTTGCCAGCCCAAGGTGCGGGACGATAGTGCTTTGGCAATGGCCTCCTTTGCCGCCCATCGCCCCGCGATCTCGGCGATGCTGGTGAACTCTTCACGTTCCCTTCTCGTGAGGATGCGCTCAACGAATCGGGCATTCATTGCCGCTCGGCGGATCCGCTCTAAACTGACGATGTCAGTTCCTACACCAATTATCATGCTTTTGGGCGGACAATAAGCACGCTGCATGGCGCATTGGTTGCGACTTCATAGGCCACGCTACCGAGGATCATGCGCTCCAAGAATCCGTGCTTTGAGGCCCCAATGACGACCAAGTCGCAGTTGATGCGATCAGCCTCCTCAACGATTGACTCTGCCGGACGCCCTGACTTTCGCTCCGCCACGATTCGGTTGGCCGCGCCACGAAGGACGTCGGCACCCTCAGATGCCAGGTTGTTCGCCCGTTCTTTGTCTTCTCTAATGAAGAGTTCGTAGAGGTCGGGCTCTAAAGACGGCGGAAGAGGACTGAGCGGAGAACAACAAACGACCGTGATCGTTTCGATATG
>CALMEF010000138.1 GCA_937862825.1 uncultured Armatimonadota bacterium | reverse complement strand
TTGGCCCCTACGGCGGGCCATTCGGCTACGCTGGGAAGTTCGGCTACCAGAGGCCTGAAGATTCCGGACTGATGCTCCTCGGGCATCGGTACTACGATTCGACTACTGGTAGGTTCCTGACGAGAGACCCGATCAAGGATGGCAGGAACTGGTATGGGTATTGCCAAAACGCTTCGCTGACCTCTGTCGACCCGGCTGGATTGTTTGATGAACGCGTCTGGAGAATTATCAGGGAACACCTGGGAAAGAACGACCCGCCCTACAGGGACCGTGTCCATGAAGAAATACAAGACAGGAAGATTCCAGGTCCGGGTCGCGACAATCCAGATCTAGATGAAGAGGATGTTCGGGAGGCAGCAGAGGATGCATGGCAGTTTGCACCCTCTTTTAACCCGGTATTCGGATATGACGGCTTGCTCCCCGAACAGTGTCCTGTGCATTACGGCTCATTCGATTGGGCACATGCGGCAACAGTAGTTGCGGTTGCAGGGGTTATTGTTCTCACTCGCGGCCGTGGGGCAACACCTACTTTGAGGCTGGGGCTCAAACTGTGTTACTAAACAAACTGACGCTGGAAGGCTGGATGGTGCGGTCGCCAGAGCAACTCTCCATCCATTTTGAGGTCATCGAAGATGAGTCTGCCCATGTCGTATTGAGGGTCTTTGCCGACGAGTCTCTCCTATATGAACAGGACATGAAATGGCGTGACCTGGAAATTCTTGATTTGCGAAGTGTTAGCGACATGATTGTAACAATCAACTCATTTCCGCCCGAGTTTATTGCTTCGCTACCTCCCGGCGTGTGCTTGGCCCTTCACGCGGATGTCGGTAACCTTCGGTTTTCAACTCGGTTGAAAGAGTTTAAAGATCGGGTGAGGGGAAGAAGGCAGGCACTGTTCTTTGATCTAACCGGGGAAGGGAGCGCTCAAATGTGGGAAATCGACCGCGTAAATCTCAATGAGAAATGTCGCTTATTCAGTGAGGGGCTAACTGCTACTTCGAACCGTCTTTTCGAACAAAAGTTTTAGGCAAACTTCAAAAAGTATGTTGACAATAATCGCCCGCAGCGGCAAGCCACCAAGGGTGGGCTGGACGAGGAGAGTCCCCAAAATCGAGTTTGCACAACCAACCTTCAAAGCAGGGTGCCACGGGTGAAACCCGTGCCCTAGACTAGATGCTGTCAGTTCCATGTCCGGCCCACCCAAGGTGGCTCGTCGCTTCGCGCAAAGCGCTTTTCGCATAGCCGCGCGCTCCACACCCAGCAACAAACTTCAAAAAGGTGGTTGACAAAAATCGCCTACCAACGCTTATAAGTAGAGGCAACGGAAAAGGTCACAAACAGGCAGGTCTCAAAACCCGCGTGCACCAACCGCATTGTGAAACCAAAACCAGAGAATTGAACTCAAACTGCAGCGCGCAACAAAAATATTAATGTGAATGATGACACGGTGAACCTAAATTGAACCTGAAAATTTGGACAATTTTGAACCTACGACCTGGACAATCGCGATAACTGGGATGACGGTACCCGCCTGGTCGGAATTACCAAGTTCGCTACCAATGGGCTGAAGCCCATCCAAATGCACAGTGAACTCCATAGAGATCGTCAGGATGCCTTTGGGAGTGCGCGGATTCATCCGCGCTGTTAACTGCGTGATTCATCACGCTGACCCAGGAACGGCGATAAATCGCCTTACCCAAAGCGCGGATGAATCCGCGCACTCCATATTGGAGAAGCCCTGTGAGCGTCAGCGAACAATGATTAGGGCTCTGTTCCCGCGACGCTACTCCAACTTGCGGAACTGATGTTTCCCTACTCGAAGGACCTTGCCAACCAGGTCTCCTCGACTGAACTTCGCGAAGGGGTCGGCGACTTTTTCGGCATCCAGCGACACCCCGCCTTGTTTGATCAAGTCGCGGGCGGCGCCGTTTGACTTTGCCATGCCCAAAGCAGAGATGAGATTCGCCAGCGGGATTTCGTCCCCAAGTTCAGCGGGAATTGGGGCGGGCTCAGCGTCCACTGGCTGCTGGCGATTTGAGAACGTCTCGACGAAGTACTTCTCGGCTTCTGAAGCGGCCTCAGCGGAGTGATAGAGCGCGACAATCTCCTTCGCCAGCCGAACTTTGGCGTCGCGGGGATGCCCAGCGGCCAACGAGCGCGCCTCATCCATCGGCACGTCGGTGCAGAGTTCAAACCAGTTCAAAATCAACTCGTCGGGTATGGACATGGTCTTCCCAAACATATCGTTCGGCGAGTCGACAATGGAGATGTAGTTCCCCAGCGACTGCGACATCTTTTCCTTCCCGTCGGTTCCGACCAACAACGGCGAAAGAACCACACATTGGGCCTCTTGACCGTTCGCCGCCTGGAGTTGGCGGCCCATGAGGTTGTTGAACTTTTGGTCGTTGCCACCGAGTTCAACGTCCGCTTCAAGCGCCACGGAGTCCGTTCCCTGCAAGAGGGGGTACATCAACTCGTGCATGCCGATGGGTTGGTGCGCGTCCCAGCGCTTGGTGAAGTCGTCGCGCTCCATGATGCGGGCGATGGTTACCTTGCCACAGAGTCGCAGGACGTCTTCAAAGTTCATCTTGCCGAGCCATTCGCTATTCGGCCGGATTTCGGTCTTTTCGATATCGAGGATCTTGCCAAACTGCTTTTTGACCGCTTCGACGTTGATGAGGACCTCTTCTCGGGTCAGTTGCTTTCGGGTCTTGCTCTTGCCGCTGGGATCGCCAATCATGGCGGTGAAGTCACCGATAACCAAGACCGCCTGGTGACCCAGTTTCTGGAAATCGCGAAGTTTGCGAAGGACGACGGCCCAACCCAGGGTGACATCTCGGGCAGTCGGGTCGACTCCTAACTTAATGCGAAGCGGTCGGTCCTTCTCAAGTTTCTTGCGAAGTTCCGCTTCGTCGATGATCTCTGTGGTGCCTCGTCGAAGCACCGCCAACTGCTCGTCAATGGTCATGGCGAGCCTAAGAGTTTACTTGTTAGAGGCTTCGCAGGAAGGCCAAGACATCCAGCCTTGCTTCTCGCGGCAAGGCCTTGTAACGATCCCTTACCTTTAGGGCCTCGCCCTCATGTAAGTCAATGGCCTCTTCGATCGTGCCTGCGCGATGATCGTGGAAGAATGGGGGTGGAAGTTTTCCAAGTCCCCATAGCGGCGGAGTTCGATACTCATGGCGAGAAGCCTGACCAGGCTTTGTCGGCAGTTCCTTGCCTCTTCCGATGTCGTGTAAGAGCATGTCGGAATAGGCTTCAATTGTGATGTTCTCAAGTGCTGGCGACGACGCTGGCCCGGTCTTGAGTGTTGGTGTGTGACACGATCCGCATCCAACCTTGAGAAAAAGCTGCTTGCCGCGTTCGGTCTGTTCGGTGGGCCTGTTTGCCTTCGGAGGTGCCATAAACCGCGACGCCATCACCACATTCCTCACTACTTCGGGGATTGCTGCTCCTTCACCAGGGCGAACACCGAGTTCATGTAAGAACGCGTCCATGACGAACGATTCGATCGTCGGGTGGTTGGCCTTCCAGCCGAATCGCCCAATCCTGCCCTCGAAGGTCAAGAACCGACCCGAGATGCCATCTTTGTTCTTGTCGTCTGGGTCAGCCATTGCACGAATGGTCTCGGCGGGAACAGCCTCCAGCAGCCCCAGCCCGTATAGCGGGCGAACGCGGCGGGCTTGCCTTCGTTGAATCGCCGGATCGTGCCG
>CALMEF010000137.1 GCA_937862825.1 uncultured Armatimonadota bacterium | reverse complement strand
CAGCAGAAGACAACAGGGACACCGGTTGAAATCTTCTCCGGCTGGCCGCAGGACAAGAATGGTCACACAACTAAAAACGACTTCCCTGAAGCGGTCGCGGTTGACAGCACCAACGCGGTCGCAGTAACCGGTTTGGCATATGATTCAAACAGCGGCTTGATCCAGAATTTCAGGACGATTCGATACACGTCAAATGGCACCGAGGACTGGATTTATGATTGGGCGGATGGCGATGCTGAAAACAAGGAGGCCTCGGGCACCGATATTGTCCTAGACCGTAGTGGCAACGTCTACGCGACCGGCTACATCCAGTTAGATAGCGTGGACTATGCGACGATACGCATTCCCTGGGACTGGGACGAAGATCCAGATAATCTTGAGAAAGGAACTTGGGATCATAGTGAAACCGATGACCGCGCGTCCAGCATTGATTTGAGTTATGAGGTTGAGGGCGGCGTCATCAAGCCGTACATCTACGTGACTGGCAAAGCCTCTGGCACATACGACAACGTCGGGAGATCCGCTATTCGCACCACACGAGTGGCAACACGCTGACCAACGTTTGGACCGATGTCTATCTGGCGACCAACTCGGTTGACGATGCTGGGAATATGATTGTTGCCACGGGTTATGGCAACTGCTACGTGATTGGTCGGAGCAATGACAACTATCTTCTCATTGGGCTGCGAAGAAACGGGACTCACCGGATCACACCTGTCACTCCCGTGCCGGATCAGGGACTTGCCCTCACGATGGCCGGGGCAGGACTTGTTCACTTGACAGGCGAATCTACTGGGAGCGGTACAGCTCTCGACTATGTGACCCTTGCCAACTCGCAAGACATTGACTCCTCCACCCCAACTTATGACTATGTTGAAGTGGGAACAGAGGCGTCGGGCGATCTTGAGGACTTAGAAGATTCCGATAACTCCTACAAAGTGTATACACGTTATTCGGAAGACATTGCGACCGAAGTTTTGGTGATCGAATATGAAGGTACCAGTGCCATTTCTTACGCCAACCATCCCTCTGAGTTGACGGTCAGAATCGAAGGGAAGTGCTCAGTCGGACCAGTAACGATGAAGGTTGAACTTTGGAACGCGGTAACGAGCCAGTACGACGACTTTGGCACACTGCCCGTTACGACGTCGGACAGCGAACGCGTAATCGTGGTGAAGGACGATCCACTGGCCTATATCAATTCCTCAAGTTCGATGGCCATTCGGCTGTCCTTTCTGGAGACCGTCGGCCAATCTACGCTGTGGACATACAGTGTTGACCGGATCGTATGGGAGGTACTAGAGGACTGAGACCACATAAGATTCAGTGCTAACGGCTGCGCAAGGGCCTCCTGGCGCAGCCGCTGTTTGGACTTTCTGGCACCTTATGGTTGACTTTTTCGTTCTCGACGCTTAAGTAGTGTGAGCGCCACTTCTTCGGCCACCTCAAACTTTGGTGTCCTCAAGACGCTTACCGGAGAACAATAACACAATTCAGTTGGCCACAAACCAAACGAGTTGGTTCGTGCACAATCTATAAGCGATGATCATCAGAATCACCTTCTGCACCGAGTGAAACCATTTTCCTCGCGCTGCCAGGTTGGCAGAAGCGTTGGTTGAGAAGTACAAATCGGGAGTGGGGAAAGCACATGGCTTGTCGAGCATCGAGTTGATTCCAAGCGGCGGAGGCGTCTTTGACGTGGAGGCCGACGGGCACTTGGTGTTTTCCAAGAAGCAGGTTGGGCGACATGCCGAAGTTCAAGAGGTCCTTGACGCTATTGAACCGTTGGTACGTCCATAGCCGCTCCGCCTGAACGTATCGACTCGGTTGCGATGATTCCCGCTGCAACGGCCATTCTTCCGGCCAGTGGGGACGTCGTACAAGGACCACCCTCAGCCACATATCGCAGGAACTCGGCAACCATGAGATCATCACTGCCACCGTGCCAACCGCCGACTTCGGGCACCCGATACTCCAAGTCGCCTTGGGGCTCGTAGGCATACCGGGCATGATCCCATAGGCGAACAACCGCCTTGCCGGGAGCGTCGCCAAAGTTCTCGAGGCGTCCCTCGTCGCCGATAATCGTGTAGTTTCGCCACGCGTCTGGAGTGTAATGGCACTGTTGATAACTTGCAAACACTCCGTTGTCGAGTTCCATGTTCATCATGCTGAGATCTTCAACGTCCACTACGGGATTCAGACGCTCAAGCGACCGCGGAGGCCAGGTCTTGTTGAAGGCCACATTGGGCGCTTCTCCGGGTTCCTGCCGGGAGTGGATGTTTCCATACACGGTGAGTCCACCCATTGCGGAGACCCTCTTGGAAAAGCCGTCACAGAGGTAGTGCAAGACATCAATATCATGCGCTCCCTTTTGAAGCAGGAGCCCAGTGGATTTGGTTCGATCTGCATGCCAGTCGCGGAAGTAAGCGTCCCCGCCATACGAGATAAAGTGGCGACACCACGCGGCTTTGACCTTGCCGATGAGGCCCTGTTGTATCCACTCTCGCATCTTCGAAACCACACCAAAGTGGCGCATGTTGTGTCCCAGATACAGTTTCGTTCCCGATTCTCTTTGGGCGCGCAAGATCGCATCGCAACCGGAAATCGTGATCGCCATCGGCTTCTCCAAGAAGGTCGGGATACCGGCTTTTAGGAATGCCTGAGCATGTTCTTCGTGCAGCCAATCAGGACTTAGAATGAAAACAGCATCGAGACCGAAGCCCAGTAGATCTTGGAAATCCGAAAATGTCTTCGCCTCCGGGTGAGCCTCCAAGAATCGCGCTTGGGCATTCGGACTGGGGTCGGCGAGCGCGACAATTGTTGCACGGTGCTCAGCCTTGACTTTGGGCGAGGTCTCTACCAGTGACGCAAGTTTGCCGCGGAGGCCCCATCCGACGACACCAACCTTCACTGAGCCGAGGTCTCCTCGACGACGATAAGAACGGCGCCTTCAGCAACCTGTTCTCCAGCGGATGCACCCACCTCTGAAACCACGCCATCGAATGGGGCAACAAAGGGCTGTTGTGTTTTCATGGCCTCCAGGACGAGGAGTTTCTGTCCCTTCGTGACTGCGTCCCCCACCTTCACTAGGACATCGACGATCAGACCTGGCATAGGTGCCCGCATCTGTCCGGTTGCATGAGCAACACCCTTCGCTCCAACCACGGATGGCTTCTCGACCTGATAAATGTCGCCTTTGTACGAGATCGTAACGCTATCTCCTTTTCGGACAGCAACTGCGGTATGCGCATGTTCTGGGCTTCGCACGTGGAGTCGGTCAGAACCTTGGGAGACTTGGCAGTTGCCTGTTTCCAACTCGACCTCTACCCCGTTTACGAGTCGTTTCATTTCGACGTCCTCGCCATCCGGTAAGTGGAAGCCTGGTCAACGAAACTCTTAAAGAGTGCGACGCTTTCTGGGTCGTCTGGAGTGCGCTCCGGATGCCACTGTACGCCGATCATCCAAGGTCGGTCGGTTGATTCGATGGCCTCAATGGTGCCGTCGTCGGAGCGACCAACAACCTGCAGCCCTGAACCGACTTGATTCACGGCTTGGTGGTGAAAACTCATGCCCTTTGGGCTCGGACCCATAATCGCTCCAACCTTGGAGTTTTCATCGAGGTCGTACTGGTCCATCGGGCCCTCGGTATGCACTTTCTCGGTGTGGTCTGGTAAATGCTGATGGAGACTTCCACCATGAGCAACGTTGAGAAGTTGGCACCCATAGCAGATGCCTAGGACAGGTAAATCTGAGGCAATCTCTTTGAGCAGTTGGAGTTCAAAGTTTGGCCTTGCTGGATCGATGATCTTGGCCTCCTCATGGGTTTCTTCCCCCCAAAGAGTTGGATCGAGATCTTTCCCCCCGGGAATCAACCATCCGTCGATCACCGATGCAATTACGGCTGGATCTGCTTGAGGCGGAATGAGGAGAGGAACGCCCCCAGCCATTCGGATCACCTCTGCATAGTTCCAGTTAAGACTGAGCGTTCCCTTAGATCGTCCATCCTCCTCTCGGAACTCCGCGTCGACCGTGATACCGATGATCGGTTTCATAGCGTGATGAGGCTTCCAATCGTCTCAACGTATTCTTTGATTCGATTTTGGAAGTCGGCTGCACCGACTCCGTTTATCAGGCGATGGTCAAAGGTGATTCCAAGGTTCGCGCACCGCTGAATCTTGAGTTCACTTGTGCCTTGAGCAAGGCCGTTGTATGATTCGCCGAGAAACACCGTTGCTACCGCGGGGGGAACGACGACTGCGACTGCATCACGAATCCCGTTGTGCTGCATGTTCGTCAGGCTCACGGTAACGCCTTCGTGGGCTTGGTCTTGTCCGTTTCGAGCCAGGGCGATCCGTTCTCGCATGGAATCGGCGAAAGTCCGCCAGTCCATCGTGTCGGCCTTGTCGACCGCGGCGATCACCAACTCGTCCCCCGGCAAGGAAACTGCTATTCCCAGATTCACATGATCATACGTGCGGATCGTATCGTCTCCTCGCAAGGTTGAACGGAATGCAGGGAACTCGGCGAGTGCCTTCACGCAAGCGAATGCGAACATCGTGAATGCCGAAGGTTGGAAATCGCTTCCGGCCGACTTGTAACGGGCCCGCAGTCCTTCGATGGGCTCCCAGTTCATGGCTACCGTCATGGTGCCAGGAACGACAAGTTGATTTCCTCGCATCAAACGAGAGGACAGCAGGCGCTGTTTTGCGTTCATCGATTGCTCGGAGAACGTGCCGCCTGGCGATGCACCGGCGGGCTTGGGAGATTGGGTACCTGATCCGCTCAGCAGTTGATCAATGTCAGCGGGCAGTACTTTGCCTTTTTGAGATACCAGAGGCGTCAGCGCCTCAAGTGGCACGCCCTTCTCCGCTGCATAGGCCCTAGTCCGTGGTGGTATGGCGAGCAGGCCGGCAGACACGGCCGTTTGGCTGCTGGTCGGAGTCACGACCGCTTGATTGGAAGGAATGGTTTCTGCAGCATGGTGCGAAGTACCGACCTCACTCACTCCTGGAGCAACCTTCATCCTCGCGACTTCTGCGCCAATCGCCAGCACGGTATCAACCGGGGCGAGCCACTCAGTGAGCACGCCTTCGTAAGGCGACTCAACATCCATCACCGCCTTGTCGGTCTCCATTTGGTAAATAGGTTCGTCTCGCTTGACAAGGTCGCCTGGTTGCTTGAGCACAGCGACCAGCCGCGCTTCCTGTAGTCCCTCTCCGATCTGAGGGATTCTGACGGAGACGGTGTTATCAGATGAAGGCGAACTTGGTTGTGGTGCGGGTTCAGCCGGTGCAACCGCGACCGAAGCCCCGACTTCCATTCGTGCAACCTCACCACCGATTGGAAGGATTGTATCAACCGGCGCGAGCCACTCTAGGAGAGTTCCTTCGTGCGGAGATTCAACGTCCATCACCGCCTTGTCTGTTTCCATCTGATAGATCGGTTCATCTCGCTTGACAAAGTCGCCTGGTTGCTTTAGCACAGCGACCAAGCGCGCTTCTTGCAGGCCCTCGCCAATCTGGGGGATAGTAACGGAAACGATCGCCATAGGTTCCTCGGAGGCCTAGAAATTACCCGAGAGCCTGGTTGATATCGGCAATCAGGTCGTCAATGTGCTCAAGTCCAACTGAGACCCGTATGAAGTTGTCCGATATTCCTGATGCTTCCCGGATTTCAGGTGGAAGGGAAGCGTGGGTCATGATTGCCGGGTGCTCAATCAAGGATTCGACTCCGCCCAGGCTTTCCGCCAACGTGAACAGCCGAACCGATGAAAGAAAGTTTGAGGCTTCATGTAAACCGCCTCGAAGGTAGAACGAGAGCATTCCACCGTAGCCCCGAGCCTGATTTGAAGCCAGTTCGTGCTGCGGGTGACTTTGCAGTCCTGGATAAATAACTCGCTCAACCTTTGGATGTTCCGACAAGAACTGAGCCAGTCGCTGAGCGTTTTCGCCGTGGCGCTGCATGCGTACCGCGAGCGACTTGATTCCTCTTAGAACAAGAAAACAATCGAATGGCCCCGGCGTCGCGCCTATGGCGTTCTGGAGAAACTTCAGTTGTTCGCAACGACTCTGATCGGTGAGCATCAAGGCTCCCATCACGACATCTGAATGACCGTTGATGTACTTGGTCATGCTGTGCATCACGACGTCCGCTCCAAGTTCCGCCGGGTTTTGAAAGTAAGGGCTCATGAAGGTGTTGTCAACCCCAATCTTGATGCCCTTCGGTTTAGCGAACTCGGAGAGGGCGGCGACATCAATAACCTTGAGGAGCGGATTGGTTGGCGTTTCGAACCAAATCCACTTCGTTTGTTGTGTGACCGCGGTGGCCACAGACTCCACGTTGGCTACATCGGCAAACGAGAAGTCAATGCCCCGCCGGTTCGCAACTTTTGAGAAAAGCCGATAGGTTCCGCCATAGAGGTCGTCGCCCGCTATCACATGATCGCCCTCGCTCAGCGTGTTGAGCCAAGCGTCAATGGCCGCCATGCCCGACGAGAAAACCAGGGCATAGGTCGTTCGCTCTAGGGCTGAAAGACTAGTTTGTAGTGCAGTTCTTGTTGGATTGTCTGTCCGCGAATATTCATAGCCCCGATGCTGGCCCGGCGCGGTTTGAGCGTAAGTGCTCGTTTGAAAAATCGGCGTCATGACGGCTCCGGTGGTAGATTCAGGTTCGACGCCGGCGTGAATTGCCAGGGTTTCAAACTTGTGGGGCATGTTCAGAGTATGGTCGTTTTGCCTGGTTTAGGGTGTCGAGTTGATTACCTCCAGATTAACTTTTGCCAGAAAGTTAGGAAATTCTTTTGAAAAACTTGCACGTTGTGGCGAAATTGGATGTACACTAACTACCGAGCAGACGTGCAACATGCCGCTTGCAACCTCTTTCTGGGCAACTGGAACAGAGGGCGAAAGGGAAAACCAGCGTAATTGCCAGTTCCCCAGGCACGCAAGTTGTTGTTACACTGAAGCACTTCAGGTCATAGTTTCGGTTTTGGCGCCCTACCTTAAGGAAGCCGGGCCCTTGGACTATGTAGCGAGAAGGAGGAATAGATGAAGAAACTTGCATTAGGTATTGTGTTCGGGGTGATGGCCGCCTCGGCAAGCGCTGATTTCTGGTCAAACGGTTCATTGGTAACCCACGCTGGCATCGGTTCTGGTGGTGGTGACATTTCCGCAGTTAGTGCAGACAACCGCGGTACGACCTTCGGTCTTAACGTCAACGCCAACGGCAACCCTCCCGGACCCTTCTGGGCTGGTGATGACCTCGTGGCTGGTGATAACTGGCGATTGAGCAACGTCAAGGTCTATGCTTATGAGACCAACTTGACCGCTCCGTCGATCAACGAAGCCTACATCGCCATTTGGGCCGGCGACCCCCGAAACGGTGGTTCGATGATTTACGGTGAGATGGCTTCGGGCAACCGAATTAACCGATTTGACAGCGCTGCTTTCGCAGTGTCCGAGAACGGTCGAGCTCTCTACCGAACCGGTAACAGCACTTCCAGTGCCACCAACACCACTCGACGAGTCTCCGAGGTCACGATTGGCCTTGGCGCTGGCGTTGACTTGATGGCTGGTCAGCAGTACTACTTTATGTGGTCGCTTGGCTCGTCTCAAGGAACTGCCAACCCGCCCGTCGCCACTCCTCCGCTTGCTGGCAGCCGAAACGGCACCGCAAACGGTTTGGTTTGGTTCGAAGGCGGCGAGCCCGTACCGGGTAGCGGCACCTCTTGGGGCGTTGCTGCGATCAGCTCTTCGAACCTCGACGGTTCACGAGTTGACCTTCCGTTCGGCGTAACCTACACCGTCGTTCCCGAGCCGGGTACGATGATCGCCGTCGGCGCTGGCCTCGTTGCCCTCGCTGCACGACGACGCCGAAAGGCCTAACAACCCAGGTTGTTAACGATTTGGCCACCCTTCGGGGTGGCCATTTTGGTTTATTCTGCCGAGTTGCGGTGAAGCATCGCAAGTGATTCGGCGTCATACTTACTAAGCCTGAATCTCAGGAAACTCGCTATGTTGCTTCCCGCTATCATCCTTGCCGTTTTTTCACAGCAACTCGAACTTGGTCCGACGATCCCGGCTGGAACCAATGCCACTTTCGCTGACGCCGTACTAGCCATTGAGGCGAGGCTCGAAAAGGGAGACTTTGCAGGAGCCTCCTCCTACCTGGCGCGACTTCCGAAAAAGACAGTCAAGATTTCCTGGGACGACTCGCAAGTCCCCGCCAAGGATAGGGCTCACTTTGCTGACGCTAGAGATCGTGTCCTCAAGAACTGGACTCAAGCGCTTCCGAGCCTCACCATCACGGTTGGTAAGCCGGCAGACATCTCTTTCGCATTCGCGAAGACTCTCCCACAGGAAGAAGGGCAACCGCATCCGCCCGGCGCCGTTCACTTTTTTAGCAATGACCCGAAAGATCCCCGGTTAGAGGCGATCATCAGTTTGAAGCGAAGCAGTTCACCGTTGCCCGGTCGAAAGGACGAGTCAAGCCTGGTTGCCAGCGAGGCGCCCGACATTCACAATGAAGTTGCTTACGCCATTTCGTGTTACCTGGGATTGGGAGAAGCCAAACTTGCTGGCACCTACGCGACAAGGTACGACTTTGGAAACGTAGGAGCGACAAGGCTGACCTCAGCAGAGACTCGGCTCGTCACCGAATTGTTTGAGATTCAGCAGACGTTGCGCAAGGCAGTTCAGGCCAAGAAGAGGCTTGCCGTAGCGCGTGCTCGCCTCACCTTGCCAGAAACTGAAGTTCGCCTTCCAAACGCAAAGCAAGGCGAGGCTGTGTCTTTCAAGTTCCAAATTGACAATGCTGGCAATGCGCCCTTGATGATCAAGATCCAGCCCGACTGTGGTTGCTTGGCAGCTCGCTATGATTCTGAATTGAAGCCCGGTGGGACGACGCTGGTAAACGCCACGGTGAACACATTTGATTTCGTAGGCGACCTGAAAAAGCGGTTCTACATCTACACAAACGATCCAGAAAAGGCAATGGCAGAGTTTGTCGTCACGATCAAGGTGCAGCCCATGTATGAGATCGTTATCCCGGGAGGACCCACTCGCGTGATGGGCGACGAGCCATATTCGTTTGACGCCTTTGTCGCGCTCGCCGACGGTGTCGAGATGGCTGTCAAGGAGTTTCGGCTTGATGGCGCTGTGCCAGCCAAGGTATCGCATGAGTCTTGGTCAGGCGTGATACCCGGGGAGACCGAGACTAAGAAGGGAATCAAGTTCACATTTAACGTAGATTCGAAGGTTCCCAACGGCAGGCTGCCCGCAACATTGCTGGTCGTTACCACCAACCAAATGTTTCCGGTACTCCGATTGAACTTCAATGTCCAGAAGGGAATCGTTGCCCTCCCGGATATGGTCTATTTCGGACAAGTCCCCAAGGCACCACGTCGCGGTGCGTTCTTAGTTAGTCGACCTAACAAGGGATTCAAGATCCTCAAGATTGAGAGCGACAATCCGCACTTCACCGCCGAGGCACGTTCAATTCGAGAGGACACTGAGTATCGGGTAGTCGTCGATTACGATGGAAAGAGCGACTACGGCACTATTGAGGCGAGTTTGACGGTCACCACTGACGATCCCAAGCAGCCCACAATCAAAGTGCCTCTTCGGATTATTGTCAAGTGAAGTTAGGCAGCCTTGTTGCACTTGGTTTGTTTGGTCTTGGACTTGCTAGCCGTAGTCAGAATCAACCCGTAACGCTGATCATTGGTGGCGACACGAGAGGCTATCTGGCACCCTGCGGATGCACCAAGCCCATGTCTGGCGGTATCCGCCGAATGGCCTCGGCAATAGCCCAAATTGGGCGGCCCGAAGATCGTGTTGTCTTGTTTTCAGGACCCCTGACAGGTGGTGTGACACGACAAGACGAGCTGAAACTTGAGGCACAGGCCGAAGCCTTCCGATCTATGCGAGCGATAGGAGTCGGGCTGGCGGAACAAGATACACGTCTTGGAATGGGTCCACTTCTGTCATTCAGTGAACTGAGCGGTGGACGGGTTGTTGCATCCAGTCTACGCCCTTCCGCTAGCAACCCATTCGTTGAACGCATCGCAAAGGGCCCAGTTTTGTTTGGGTCGATCTCCGAAGGGAGCATGTCCATGGCCGCCGCTCTTCGCGAGCAGCATGTTACGAGTGAGTCGGCCATAGAGTCCTTGCTTGAAGAGGCAAAGCAAGGGAGCCAGGTGGCAATTCTCAACCTTGACGGGAGCGAACAGACTGCGCGCAATCTAGCGCAGAAACACCCTGAACTAGGGGCAATCATCTATCGCTCAACCGGTTCACCCCCAAAATCTGCTATTCGAGTTGGGAATGTTTGGCTTCTTAGTCCAGGAGAGAAAGGGAAGTATCTCCTTAAGGTTCGAGTGACCAACAAGGGCTTGAGTGACTATGCGCCAATTGATCTTGGTCCAGCGTTTGCCGACGACAAAGCGGTTGGGGAGATTTATCACGAATACCTCAAGCGCGTCGCTTCCGAGAACCTTCTTGACAAAATGGTTCGAAGGCCATCTAACCCATTCGCAGGATCGCAAGCCTGTAAGGACTGCCATAGTCGCGAGTATCGAATATGGGCAGAATCGCAACACAGCAAGGCGCTCAAGACTTTGGAAAATGACAGTCACGATCGCGATCCCGACTGCGTGGGGTGTCACGTTGTTGGACTTGAAAGCCAAGGAGGCTTCACCTCTCGAAGGGAAACGCCATTTCTTACCGACGTCGGATGTGAGTCCTGTCACGGACCCGCCAAAGCACATTCGGCAGCCCCTTACACGGAGAAGATGCCCATCGTTGGCGAGAAGTCATGCCAATCTTGTCACGTACCAGAACACAGTCCTGGATTCGACTTCAAGACTTATTGGGAGAAGATCAAGCACTAGGTGCTTTGCATCACAAAACTGATAAAGAAGATTTTAAGGCACGGGCCAGAACCGGAGTCCCAGTCAGGTTCTCCCTCGTGTTCTTCCTCCTTGTCCTTTTTCTTCTTCTTGTCCTTTGAATCAGCGGGGTCTTCCTCGTGTTTCTCGGTAGCGAGGAGCGCGTTAACTTTCGAAGCGATTTCGGCTTTCAGTTTCTTTTTGCCTTCAAGAGTCCTGATGGACGAGGGCGACTTACTGGACAGAATTGAGGTGATGACGTCCTGTACCGCAGGCATGTTTTTGTCCAGGTCTTCTTTCTTGAATCCTTCCTGAAACTGAAGGGCGACTTGCGTTCGCAGATACGTTGTCCCATTGGACAAGTTCACGAGAAACTCAGGTTCGACGGTTTCGATTGCACCCAGTGTGATCGCTGGCTTCTCTTCCTTCTTGCCCTTGCCTTTCATCATGAAGAAGCCACCGCCGCCAAGAATCGCGACGATCGCGATGATCACTGGCAACTTGCTTTTCTTCTTTGATTTCGCCTCTTGTTCCTTGTTTTCAGACATACAACACCCGTAAGGTTTCTTCCACATTTCGACTGGGGATTCGAGATAAGTACACTATGTCGCGATGAAAGCCCTGATCCTCGCCGGTGGCAAAGGAACGCGCTTGCGCCCCATCACCTTTTCCATGGCCAAGCAACTCGTCCCTGTGGCGAACAAGCCGGTGATCGAATACGGGATTGAGGCCATTGCCGAGGCCGGAGTCAAGGAGTTTGGCATTATCGTCGCAGATGCGGCAGAGGCCATCAAAGAAGTCTGTGGCGATGGCTCCAGATGGGGCATCAGTATTGAGTACATCTCCCAGCCCGATCCGCTTGGACTTGCCCATGCCGTCAAAACTGCCCAGCCCTTTCTTGGGGACAGTGACTTCATCATGTATCTGGGTGACAACTTGATAAAATCAAGTGTGTCAGGGCTCGTTAGAGAATTCGAGACCCATCGACCAGCGGCCACTATTCTCTTGACTGCTGTTCCGAACCCCAGTGACTTCGGCGTGGCTGAGATGGTTGATGGAAAGGTTTTTCGGCTGGAGGAGAAGCCCAAGGAGCCGAAGTCCAACCTTGCCCTGGTTGGTGTCTACCTCTTCGATCGGCGCATTCATGACGTGATTTCCACTCTTCAGCCTTCACGTAGAGGGGAGTATGAAATCACCGACGCCATCCAGGGGCTGATTGATCGTGGCTTAGATGTTCGTTCCCATATCGTCGAAGGCTGGTGGAAAGATACAGGAACTGTTGAAGCGATGCTCGAAGCCAACCGGCTGATTCTTGAGGATATCGAAGCGACCAATCAAGGCGAAGTCGAGGACAGCAAAATCGAGGGGCGTGTCGCGATTGGACCAGGGACCCTGGTTCGAAACAGCGTTGTCCGCGGGCCAGCGATCATAGGAGCAAACTGCCTAATCGAAGATAGTTTTGTCGGTCCATTTACGGCAATCGACAACGGCACGAATCTCGTGAAAACGGAAGTGGAGCACTCTATCATTCTCTCCGACTGCCGTATCGTCGAAGTCTCTGCGCGCATCGAAGGGTCGCTTATCGGCCGCGGCGTGGAGATCGGGCCGACTCGTGGCCCTGCAAAGACCATTCAGATGGTACTGGGGGACAGTAGCGCTGTCAGGTTGTCTGGCTAGAAGGCTTTCATATCCCCCCGTGCGAGGTTAGTGCGGGATGATCGTTGTAGAATAGAGAAATGGATTGGCGTGAGATCATCACGGTCGAACCCGATAGGCGAAGCGGGAAGCCTTGCATTCGCGAGATGCGGGTTACGGTCTCAGATGTCTTAGACTATTTGGCATCAGGCATGTCACCTGACGACATCATCAATGACTTTCCATATCTCACCTTGGATGACATTCGGGCCTGCCTCGCGTTCGCCGCTGAAAGAGAGCGTCGCCTTTCAGCACCGATTCAATGAAGCTTCTTTTCGACGCAAACTTGGCACCCTTGTTGGTAGACCGGTTGGCGGATCTCTACCAAGAGTCCGCGCACGTGATGAAGGTCGGGTTACAGGCGTCGGACTCTGAAATTTGGAGTTTTGCAGGGTCCAATGGGTTTATGATTGTCAGTAAGGACTCGGACTTTGAACAGAGAGCGCTTGTCTTGGGGGCTCCGCCGAAAGTGATCTGGATTCGGCTTGGCAACTGCCGAACGGGTGTTGTTGAATCGCTACTAAGACAAAGGTATGAGGACATTCTCAACTTCGCCTCGAACGAAATTGAGAGCATACTCGCGATACCTTAGGGCTTGCCTCCGGTTAAGACACTAATCCGCGATAACGCCCGTCTTCTGATATCAGGAGCGACGAAATGAACCCACGTGCCTTAGCCGCAGAGTTTCTTGGAACCTTCACGCTTGTTTTTATTGGCGCCGGAGCGATGGCCGCCGATGCCTCGACAGGGGGCAAACTTGGGCTTCTTGGAATCGCGCTGGCCTTTGGCCTTTCGATCGCGGTCATGGCTTCGACTCTTGGGGCAACGAGCGGCGGTCACTTTAACCCAGCAGTCACGTTGGGCTTGCTTATTGGTAAGCAAATCGAAGCCGGCAAAGCCATTGGCTACTGGATTGCCCAAATGGTTGGCGCGGTTGTGGGAGCATTCACGATTAAGGCGGTCGGTGACCCTGCTGCCCTCGCAAACTCCAGCTATGGGCAAGCGATAACCGGAGACGCCATAACCCAAGGCCAAGCGATCGGTCTCGAAGCGCTCGTCACCTTCTTCCTCGTGATGACGGTTTATGGGACGGCCGTTGATAAGCGTGGTCCTCGGCTCGGAGCCCTTCTGATTGGCCTTTCGATCACGATGGGCATCATCGTTTCTGGCCCCCTAACCGGCGGCGCCTTAAATACTGCGCGATGGTTCGGCCCAGCAGTAGTCGGAGGAGGATTGAGTCAGTGGATGATCTACGTTGTCGGGCCTCTTTTGGGCGGGGCACTGGCTGGAGTGGTCTATCCGATGTTATTTAGCAGTGAAAATCAAGAAAATACAGCGTCACAGGAATTGTAAACGTGTAAGGATTGCTTTCGGACGTATTAGATATGATTTATCCGTCAAAAAAGGGGTTATACGGTAGAATGGATCCGTTTTACTGTATAAGATCTTCTGGCGCAGTAAAAGACCTGTTGTAGATCACCATTTTCCGAACCGTGGGTGGACCAAGGCTTGCATTTGATAGGATAGAGGTCTACCGCCAGATTCAAATGGCGGCGACGGCAATCGTTGCCGATCCATCCTGGCCCGGTCTGCCGTCAGGCGCGGAAGTTCAGCAGGCTGCAGATGATCTCAAGTTGGCGAACGAAAACCTGTTTAAGGCGGAACAGGCTCTCCGGGCAGCGCGGTTCGAGGCTAACTCGGCACGTGAAAGGGCACTCGACCTGCTGCGGCGAGTCGATTATGTTACTGACTCACTTTACGGCCCAGGCGGAGTTGAAAAGGGACGATTTGGCGTCCGTCCAAAGGACCAACATCGCAACAAGTATGTTCAAACTCCTATAGTGAAGGAACTTGCCCTTTCCGACGGGCCAGTGGGGGGCACCATTCTCGCGAATTGGCACCGAGTGCCTCGGGCAACCTATGAGGTGCAATGGTATGCCGATCCAGAGTGCACCTCGTTGCTTGGAGCGGCGGCAGCGACTCGTTCGCGCTACCTGATAGAGAACCTGGGCGCGGGAACCCAGGTTTGGGTGAGGGGTCGGGCGCTTCGGAGCCGGCAGTACGGAGAATGGAGCGATGTTTCGACTCGCATCGCCAACGTATAATGCCTCGTAATGTCTGCGGCACCAGCACTTGACCCCAAAGGCGATCGAATCCTCATCGACAAGCCTTGGGCGATGTTTCCCCTGCTATATCTCATGCAGGCGATGCCAGTTCACATCGTTCAGGACGTGAGCACGCTCGTTTACAAGGATCTTGGGATTCCGAACGCAGAGATAGCGAAGTGGACGTCGTTGATCGCATTGCCGTGGTCAATGCAGTTCTTGCTGGGCCCCCTGGTTGACTTCAACAGTACAAAACGCCGCTGGATTTTGGGCGGGCAACTATTCATCGCGATTGGGCTGATTCTTGCTGCGCTATCTATTGGAACAAAGGATGCGTTCGCGGTTTCACTTGCGATACTGATGGTGACCGCGATCTCGTCGGCGTTATGCAACATCGCTACCGATGGCTTCTACATCATCAGCCTGACGAAGTATCAGCGAGAGGGACTTGCGCCGGTTCAAACGACTTGCTATCGATTGGGACGTCTGGCAGTTGTCTTCGGCATGGTGAAGGGGGCTGGCTGGATGATCTCACAGCAACAGGTCGCCCCGGAGCGTGCTTGGACGACCGTGCTAACCATCGCGGCGGTGGTCTATCTGCTGGGACATGTGGTGCTGCGGTTGGTGTTAAAGCCTGTGGAAAGCGACGAGCCCAGGCCCGAGACCGAGCCGAATCAGACGGGGCAAAACCTTAAGCGCACCCTGGCCCTCGTTTTCACGGGTCTGACTACCTACTTCGCATTGAATGGACTCGTTCGGCTTGTTGCTCACGGCCTTTGGTCGTTGCTTGGCGCGGACCCAGTTGGAAAGTGGAAAGGTTGGATGCTCTCAGCTCCTGTTGACCCAGAAATACTCCGATGGGGTCCTATCCCAGCAGGTAACAATCCGTTGCTGGCCGAGTTGATCCAGTTCGTGGTTTGCGGCACTATTGCTGTTGCGAGCCAGGCCTTCTTTCGACGGTCGGTGAAGGGTTCGGAGATGGAAACCGGCTTGCGAACGTTCTTCTTTCAAGATGGGATTGTGCCCCTCTTGATTTTCGTGTTGTTCTACCGATTCCCAGAGGCGATGATTGGGAAAATGACCGGGCTGTTTTATCGAGACGACCTCACCAAGGGGGGGCTTGGTTTAACGACCGAGATCGTCGGCGATATTAAAGGCCTTTTTGGCGTCATCGGGATCATCGTCGGGGGAATTATTGGTGGCTACATCGTCCATCGAGTGGGCCTAAAGCGGGCCTTCTGGATGGTTGCTCTGGCGATGCATGTGCCGAACTTGCTTTATCTCGCCGCGAGCTACCAGCAGTCAATGTTTGCAGACAACATGATGTTGCTGAGAGCAGTCGAGTTGGTTGACCAGGCGGGTTATGGCATTGGCTACGCGGCCTACTTTGTGTATCTCATGTCATTCGCAGCGAAAGGGCATTATCAGACCACGCATTACGCGATTGCGGCTGGGTTGGGGGCACTGTGCATTTCGCTCGCAGGGATTCTGGGTGGAATTCTGCAGAGCAACTTCGGTTGGTCCGGCACATTCTGGGGAGTGATGATCTTGGGTATTCCTGCCCTCTGGACCTTGTTGATCATCCCTGTGGAGCAAGACAAGTCCGTTCAGGTTCAAGTTGAATGAAACGCCTTGATGAGTTGTTGACTCAGGCGGTTACTGACGGGGTCTTCCCACAGGCATCCTATGCAGTAGGTAACACCGAGGTGATGAGCCTCGGTGGGGAAGTGGATACGCCGTTTGATCTTGCTTCGCTAACCAAGGTCATCGCCACAACACCGTGTGTTTTGCGGCTCGTGGCCGAGGGAATCTGGTCACTTGATTCGCCTTGGCGAGAACTCGTTCCCGAGGTGCCGATGGAGTTTGAGAGCGTGTGTCTTCGTGACGTGCTTTGCCACCGGGCTGGATACCTTCCGCATCGCCGCCTTGATCTTGAACACGCAACACCTGCTGACGCTTGGGCGGCATTGGTACGGGAAAAGCCCGCCTCCCCGCCAAACTCGGAGGTTCAGTATTCGTGTCTTGGCTTCCTCCTGCTCGGTTTGGCGGTGGAGCGCGCAGTTGAGAGACCTTTCAGCGACTTTGCCCTTGAAGTACTCTCACCGCTTCTGTTTTGCTACTCCACTTGCAAGGGAGCGGCTCCAACTGAAGGCTTAGAGGGCATCGTCCACGATGAGAATGCCCGATTTCTGCGTCCCAACACCGGTAACGCAGGGCTGTTCGGAAATGCTGCCAATGTCGGGTTGTTTGCGCAATCAGTATTGAGATCCCTTGTCAGAGGCGAGTCCGCGTTTGGAGTTCCACCTAACCTCTGGCGTATTGCGACAACCCGCAAAGCAGGTAGTCGGGCGCTCGGTTGGGATACGAAGTCGGAAGGCTCTAGCGCTGGGAGTGACTTTGGCGACCATTCGTTCGGTCACACGGGTTTCACGGGAACCAGCATTTGGATTGACCCAGATGCGGCGGTGTTCTCAGTGCTGCTAACTAATCGAGTTCACCCGACCCGAAACAATGAGGCGATCAAGGAGGTTCGGCCCCTGTTCAAATCCCCTGCGCATCGGCAAGTCGGCTTGATGTAAAGATTGCAGCCAATCCAACGATGAAGGAGAATGGGAGCGCACTTCCGACCCCAAGAGGAGAAATCGCAAGGAGGAACACCACGGCTCCAATGGCTCCGATTGTGAAGCAGCGTCCTCCAAGCCCCATCAAGCCTGCGATGAGCGCTTGACCAACAGCAATGGCACCGATGATTGCAGGTGCGTGCTCTTTGAAGGGTCCCCGAACATACTCCGCCACGAGGGGAATGATAGCGAGTTGCGCAAAACCGACGTATTCTTCTGGTCGGCTCATCGCCAGCCATCCATTGTATGGAGCGGCGTAAGCAAACAGGGCAACCAACATCCACCGGCACCAATGTGGCCTCCCAATGGATAAGACAAGCATGAGGCTCCCAACCGCGAGGCTCATGAGATAAGGAATCACATGCTGAGCAGGAAGGCCAACGAATGCGAGTGGTGCTGAGACGAGAATCGTCAATGGAACCAGTACCCACACCCGACCGTTCGCTGGCTTGTAGTCTGCGATGAACTTTTCCCAAGGGTTTCCGAAGACATAGTGCCCCGCCAAAAACTCGAAAGCAAGAGTGGCCGTACACCAAACGGCTCCGATAAGCCATGCTTCGCTGAGGGTAGAAGGCTGAATCCACGGGATGAAGATGAACGTCACGCCAAGAATCGTCAGAGTCAGTAAGATGGTGCTAACTACATGAGCCATCGCTTCCCCGATCCTTGGTTTCAAGATTGCTTCGCGAAACCCACCGTTTACGACTGCCATCACGGCAAATGCGAGCCAGCATAGAGCGGCCTTCATGTCCCATTATGGATATGAGCGATTTTGCGGAATCTACGCTCATGTGCCCAAGTCGCACCAAGATTGAGCCATACTTGGATGCTAGTTGCCGCTATGACTGACTTCCCGAAACTCTCCACGCGAGAAGCCCAGTTACTCGACCTTGCTGCGGCAGGTTTTACTGACCTGGCAATTTCTAACAAACTCGGCGTAAGCGAGACGACCGTTAAGACCTATTGGGCACGAATCCGAAACAAGATCGGTCCCTTCAGCCGAACAGAACTTGTTGCAAAGGTGATTCGTCGGAACACGATGCAAGCGGTGTCTGCTCTCAAAGAGGAAAATCGCCGCCTTAGCCATCGCCTTGATCATCAGAGTGCTGCGGTCTCAGCGGTTAACTTATTTCGGAGTCTGATTGACGGGGCTGCTGACGCAATCATCGTGACATCGAAGGACGGGACCGTCCTATTGGTCAACGAGACGGCTATTGAGTTGTTTGGATGGCCCAAGGAAGAGATTGTTGGCCATCCGATAAGCGTTCTCGTTCCCGACCGCTTTCGATGTGTTCACAAGAAATATATGGCCGAATACATGGTTAATCCAACTCGCCATACGATGGGAGACCACCTCGCAACGCCTGCTTTGCACAAATCAGGTGCCGAAGTCCAAATCGGAGCCTCCTTGTCTGCGGTCAAACATGGTGAGGAGACCTACGTGATGTGCGTCGTTCGCGAAGTTGGCCCTAACAAGCCGTTTGTGGCCTATCCGGAAGAGTACTGACCCAGACCTTCCAAAGTGTCGTCCTTTAGGATGACAACCATCATATTTCGCACGTTTTCAGCGCGAGAGACAAGTCTGTTTCGCTAAGATTACATTGGATCAGTCAGAAGTGGTTGATCCAACTCAGCGAGGAAGATATCGTGAAATATCAGGCGCTTTTTTTAGGACTCGGGATCGCAATGCTCTCATTCGGCTACGCCGGGACGGTCCAGTCAAAAGAGCCTTCGCAGGCCCAGAAGCTCTTCGCCCGCGCTACCCCTGACGACTACATGAGTGAAACAGGATGCGCGGAGTGCCACAGCGAGATTTCCGCGAACTTCCCAGCCTCACCCCACGCAGCCCTTACGTCTGATCCCTCACTCCCAATAGACAAGAAGGGCTGCCAAGGGTGTCACGGCCCAGGACACATTCATCAGGCTGAAGAGAACGCAGAAGTGATCTCGTTCACAAAGATGTCCCCAAAGGAGTCAAGTGCAGCGTGCTTGCGTTGTCATGAGAAAACGCTTTCTGAATTCCACTGGAAGCGAACTGAGCACGCTCGTGCTGATCTCTCGTGTGTCTCCTGCCATCAGATTCACACCGACACTGACAAGGCGCTAGGACATGGCGTAAAGAAGATGGATCCTCGATCTGCCGCATTTGTGGCAAAGGTGGAGGCAAAGGCCATGCTCAAGGCAGATGAAGCCACACTCTGTGGTTCCTGCCATCCAGCCTCGATCGCTGAGTTTCGAGGTGCCAATCATCATCCGGTTCCGGAAGGGCGGGTGGTCTGCAGTGACTGCCATTCTGCACATCCAAGCAAGAATGAAAAGGTTAGCCACGACGCGTTCAAAGGGAAGTGCGTAACGTGCCACACCGAAAAGGCTGGACCGTTCATTTATGAGCACGACCCAGTCGCAGGCTTTACAGGCGACGGATGTCAGGAATGCCACCGTCCTCACGGCACTAACAATCCCAAGATGTTGAACTCAGTGACAAGAGGCCTCTGCGCCCAATGTCACACCGACAAACTCGCGCAACACTATCCGGGCCAAACCTGTTGGACCGCTGGTTGCCATGTTGCCTCGCACGGAAGCAACACCGACTCGCATTTCCTTAAACCATGAGGTCATCGGCAATGTTACGTCATCATTCAAAAACTCTAGGGACCCTCGGACTCTTGGCTCTGGCCGCAGTTGGTCTGTGTCAAGAGACCACACCGCCTCCGAGCGAGGAGCCTCAAGAAGAGGAGAGAATCCCGGTCAAGTGGAATGAAATCACGATCGGATACGATTCGTTTCGCTCAAAGCGCGGCTTATACCAATATGCACGTCCCTCCGCAGGATATGCGCTTCACAGCCTGCGGCTGCTGATGCCGACCACCGAAAGTGGCCAGTACCTTAACTTGGTTGTCAAGGGCATGCCAGCCGAAGACAACCTGATCGAAGGAACTTTCGCTTTTAATCGAGGGCGGACCGTCATACGAGGGAAGCGAACCGATCACGAGTTCGAAGTTATTGACTGGCGTCCGACCGGAAAGAGCGGAGACCAAGAAACCGAGATTACGGTTGACCATGAGATAACTCCCT
>CALMEF010000136.1 GCA_937862825.1 uncultured Armatimonadota bacterium | reverse complement strand
AACTCAAGTCGCGGGACGCGTTGCTTGGATTGAAAATGCTCGATCAGCGCCTGGGCGCAGGTCGGTGTGGGCTGTTCGACCGGGACTGCATAGTTCATGTAGATCATCGGGTCTGAACGATGAGTCATCGCCACGAAACTTCCCACACGCACGGTATCTCGATTCATTGAAGTGCCCTCAATGAGCGCGTCTTGAAGGGTCCGAAGCATGGTTGCAGAGGGCATTGGCTTCTTAGGTTACTCGGGTCTGTCAACTGGCGAGTTGTTCCGTAGTCGGGTCAAAACCAATGAAGGCATGAGGACTGAAAGGGCGAACGCACAAGCCGTTAGAGTCGCCCCGATCAGGGACATTTCTCCCCACCACAGGGAAGTTCCGAACTCAGCGCCGGAAATCCAGGACTCTCTCTTTTGAAGGGCTAAGGCAAGGGGCCATACAGCGCTCCAAATCGGGAAGAGCGGGCTTGTCTTTGCAAGTCCTCGGTTCTTCCTTTGCGTCCACACAACAGTGACCAGGCCATAGATTGCCTCTAACAAGAGAAGATAGACGATAATCATCGCTACTTAAGCCGTATTACGGTCTTGTTTCGTTCTTTCGTAACGTCGGCATTAATCTTCAGAATGACCTCCTCTACGGTCCCAGAAATTTCGAGAGTTCTTGAGTCGATCCAAGCCAAAGCGGGATCCGCAAGTGCGGAGTGGACGAGGATGGCGACTGGCAAGTGATTATCAACTCTCTCGCCGACCCCAACAAGAAACAGAGAGTAGTTTCCCCCGGATTCGTTAAGTAAAACGGCGTCTTGGTTACCATTTGAAACTCGGCACACCTCGATTCTCGGGTCGCCGTGTGGCGAGTGGCGATCTGAGGCGTCGATGAGCGCGAGTACCAGCGTGATAAAGGTGCCGGTGATCGCCCCAGGTAACGGGATATAGGGGGGCAGAGCATGACCTTCCATCAGAGTGAACGAACATCCAATGATCAGATTGGGAGTATTGACAAGCATCGTCACCGCCAGGGCCGCGATTGACTTCGGGGAGAGGATCCCGAGCGGGTCAAGAATGCCTGGAAGTTTCGCCATCTCAAGGGATCGCTTGAGTCCTTGAATCCAACGACGGAACACCTGACCCAAGAGTAGGTAGACCGTTGGGCACGTTAACGCGAAGCCAAGAAAGGCGAGAATCAGCATGTTACAACAGCGGTCAAATATCAACCCCATGCTCTGACGTTAGTGCCTTATACTGGCCCTCATTGATGAAGCGGCAAAAGACCTGCGCCCCAGACTTCAAAGGATCAATAAGCTCGAACACAGAATGTCCCAGCGCAGGTCTCCAGGAGATTGACTCGCCCGTGACAGCCTCGTAGTCGACCGCCGCTCCTTTTGCCAGTTCTTGTGCGACCCGAACTGCCTCCTCTTCATCAATGGCATCAATGAGGTAGGTGGTCTCTTCGAACAGCGCCGGGGCAGAGGGGTCTGACGATTCTCGCCGCGAGTACAGGGCGACAGAAAACCAGCGTTCCATGTCTATTGCACCCTAGAAAGATGCTCGTGTACCGGACCGCCAAAGCGCACTTCGCCAACTTGGTTCATCGGTAACAGGGCCTCTCCGTCGAATGTGCCGTCTTGGATTTCTTGAAGGGTGATGAAGTCCTCACTGAAGTGGCGGATTATGCCTAGAGTCTCATTTCCATCGAGGTCATCAATCGCGCAAACATGGCGCCCATCAAGCAGATATTCAATCACACTCTCCAAGGCTGCATCGTCAAGCCCGTCGGGTACTGGGGCCAAGTTTTCTGAGTGGTACTGGCGGAGGTACCTCGTGCCAAACCTCACTTTCCTGATGTTTGCAAGGTCGAGCCACATGAAGCCGTTTCTTTGTCCATCCCGCCGAAGCAATGAGAAGACTGCTGAACTGTGGGCGAGCAGCACGGGGGACCCAACGGAGTACTTCGTTGACTCATCGCCACGATCATAGATCTCGATGAGGTCTTGTGTTTGCATGCGTTCGATTAAGAACCTCATGAGTGTGTTGGCACTGTCAGAATCCCAGCCCATGTTCAAAGGCGGAGAGTACCTTGCGTAACCTCCACGCAGTTTGGGGTTCTGAGGTCGAAACTGAATGAAACTAACCCAGCACTTCGTAACGCGTGTTCCGGCGCTTCGGTTCGTAGCCCGCTTCGCGGATAAGCCGCTCGAACTCTCCCGAGTCGAGGATGTGCTTTTCGCCCTTCGCGGAAACCACTTGCTCCTCAATCATCACCGAGCCAAAGTCGTTTGCCCCATACGAGAGCCCAAGTTGGGCGATCTTCGGCCCCTGGGTGAGGATGGACAACTGGAAGTTATCGAAGTTGTCCAAGAAGATGCGAGAGACCGCCAAGGTTCTCAGGTAATCGAAACTCGAGGCCTTCTGAGGGATAGCAAGTTGGGTGTCTTCCGGCTGGAAGTTCCACGTGACGAACGCGCGAAACGGCTGGCACTCGTCCTGTAAATCGCGAATCCGGCCCAAGTGCTCGACACGATCTTCCAACGTCTCCACGTGCCCAAACATCATGCTGGCGGTGCTGCGAATGCCCAGTCCAGCGGCAGTGCGCATGCACTTCAGCCACTCGTCGGTCGTGTCTTTGTAAGGCGCGATAATCTTTCGGACTCGGTCAACCAGAATCTCGCCACCCGCGCCGGGAATGGAGTGCAATCCAGCCGCGTGAAGTCGCTTGAGAGTGTCCTCCAAGGTCAGTTTGGAGATGTGGGCGATGTAGATGATTTCGGCGGGCGATAAAGCGTGGAGGATAACGTTTGGATAGGCCGCCTTGATCTTCTGGAAGATGCCTTCGTAGTAGTCAATCTTCAGTTTGGGGTTCAGGCCTCCCTGAAAGAGGATCTCAACGCCCCCCTTGTTCACCGTATCCTTGACCTTCTCAAGAATCTGATCATCGCTGAGCAAGTAGCCCTCGGCGTGATTCGGCACCCGATAGAACGCGCAGAACTTGCAGCGCACCCAGCACACGTTGGTGTAGTTGAGAATGCGGCCGATGATGTAGGTGACGACCTTCGGGTCGGTGCGCTGTTCTCGGCGGAAGTTCGCCAGCGTGGCCAGGTCGAGCAGGTTCGGGTGATTGAACAGGAACATCGCCTCCTCGGCATTGATCCGCTCGTTGGCGAAGACCTTTTCGGAAATCGAGTCAATCGTTATTCGCCCGGGGGCCACTGTCGCCATCACCCTCTATTTTACTCCGTCGAAGTTTCAGAAGTTTGTGAAACCATTGCTAGGTTGCGTTCGAGCCGTGCGTAGAGCCCTGCCGGTCTGGTGCGATACCCGGACGTGTCAGTTTTACTGGGTTTTCGCCTCGTTCCATGTTCCGTTGCCTCTCTCAAAGTGAACTTTACTATAATGATTTGCAGAGGGAGATATGTTCCAATATAACCGAAATCTTCTGGCCGGCAGCGTATTCTTGGCCACTTTGCTTACTCCCAACGCCTTTGCGTTGGACTTCTTAACCACCGACGGAGCAACGTTGTATCGCGCAAACTCGACGGGCACCGTTTACGGCTCGACGACGATGAATACCCAGGTGCAATCATTGACGACGTTGCCATCAAACGTAACGTTGGCAGGTGCCTCGGCCGGCGACATTATCGCTTCAGCGCGAAGTGCCGCCAGTGGGCGGTGGGCCATGTATCGCTTGGACGATCCTTTTGGCGCCGCAACCTTAACCCAAATCGGAAGCTTGAACAAGGGAATCGGGTCGCTTACGTTCGCCAACGGACGAATGTATGGGGTGGACGACTCGTTGAGCGCCCTTCGTATCTACGAGTTGGACCTGACCACTGGGAATGCGATCACGACGTACAACACAGGGGTGACCGCCAGCGGGGGCGGCGGCTTGGCGTTTGACGACGTTTCCGGCCTCTTTTACTTGACGGATTACAACGCCAATCGGCTGTACTCATGGACTCCGGCCGCTGGCGCAACGTTGATTGGCCCGCTCGGCTTCGCGTTTAGTAACAACGGCCTCGAGTTTTTTGAGGGAGCACTTTACGGCGGATTCCGACAGGTCACTGGGACCAGCACGATGCGTTTGGGTTCGATCAGCACGACGACAGGCGCGTTCACAACCATGACAACCATTAGCGGAATCACGGGCAGTGGCACAGGATTCGTCGTAGTTCCCGAGCCGGGCACGCTGGCAGCCCTGGGTCTGGCCGCTTTGGTGTTTGGCGCTCGCCGAAAGAAAGCGGCTCGATAGCGGCAAACCCTAACTGGGGATTCTAGGACTTTGGGAGTGGTCCTTCGCGTGGATTGCTCGCCCTCGATTCCCCTCCCCCTCGGTTCCCCCTTGCCCAAGGGGGAACCATGTAGCGTTTGAAGCAGTTTGGCGGCGGTGAGGAGGGGAAAGGGATTCGATTACCCTCCCAATAATGGCCTCACCAGAATCACCATCTTCATCGCTGTCAAGCCGGCGAAACGGTGTCACTTCAGGTAAACCTCGCGCGTGATCGCGATGGCAGTGGCAAAGTTGGCGTTTGGCTGGACCGCGGGGTGGATTTCCGTGCCCGTCACCCCCTCTCCGCTCTCCGGAGCCAAGTGGCTCTGGGTGAGCCGGTCAGGATCACCCGCCGCCACGTCAAACGGCGGCATGGAAGGGGTCGCGGTGTTTCGCAAGGCCGTTCCAGGAGAGGGAAAGGCTGTCCTGCTCCAGACACTGGCCGGCGTCGAAGCGTTCCCCATCTGCCTGGCGGCGCGCGAGGTGGATGAGATCGTCCAGATCGTGCAGAACATCGCGCCGAACTTCGGCGGCATCAACCTGGAGGATATCAGCGCGCCTCGCTGCTTCGAGATCGAGCGCACGCTGCGCGAGACCCTCGACATGCCCGTCTTCCACGATGACCAGCATGGCACTGCCATCGTGGTGGCCGCCGCG
>CALMEF010000135.1 GCA_937862825.1 uncultured Armatimonadota bacterium | reverse complement strand
CCACGGGCAGCAAGCAGGCCGAGAAGCCAGAGACCCTTGGTCGTGCGAAGTTTTGGGATACGGCGACCGTTCACCTTGACGTCCACCGGCCCCATCACACGTAATTCAAGGGGATACAGTTCGCTCATTCCAGCCTATTTAGGATACTGCGGAAACCCGGACCGAAGTGTTACGGGTATACGTTCAGGAAATGCGAGGTTTTCTAGCCGTACTCGTGGCGCTGTCATCGGTCAGCGCCTTTTCGCAAAGCCATATCCCGTTCAAGAATCCCCCCACGAAAGTGGAGGAGGCCAAGAAGTTCATGGAGCCAAAGGTGAAGGGAACTCCGGCTTCTGTTCGGATGAAGGGCTATGAGCAACGCCTTCAGATGGAGGCCACAAGTCCGTTCAGCCAGATTTTGTGGCGTAACGTGGGCTCAGAAATACAGGGTGGTCGGGTCGTCGACTTCCACGTTCCCGACAATGATCCCGGCACCATGGTCGTGGCCTACGCGACGGGAGGCCTTTGGAAGAGCGGCGACCAAGGGGTGACTTGGACCCCGATTTTCGACCGTGAGAGTTCGTTTGCCATCGGTGACTTTGCCGTTGGCAAGGACGGAAAGACCATTTGGGTTGGAACCGGCGAGAACAACTCTCAACGAACGAGTTATTCCGGTACGGGAGTGTTCAAATCCACCGACGGAGGGCAAACGTGGGCAAACATGGGACTGTGGGAAACGCACCGAATCGGTCGTGTCCTGATCAACCCGAAGAATGAGAACGTCGTCTACGTTGGCGCCATCGGATCCTTGTATTCGGCCAACCCAGAGCGCGGAGTCTACAAGACAACGGACGGAGGGAAGACTTGGAGCCATGTTCTCAAACTGGATGACATGACCGGCGTAATTGACATGGCTATGGATCCGCGGAACCCAGATGTCCTTTACGCTGCAGCCTGGGAACGAGACCGGCGGGCTTGGAACTTCCGTGAAGGAGGCCCTGGCACGGCAATCTACAAATCTACCAACGCTGGCCAATCGTGGACCAAGTTATCGAACGGGCTGCCGCCTCAGGGAGACCTTGGAAGAATCGGCATTGCAATTGCCGAAAGCAAGCCTGACACTGTGTACGCGTTCTTCGATAACCAGGGAGGAGACTCAGACACGATTTGGAAGGATGAATATCAGCCAGGCGGAATCCTGACCTTAAATCGCTATTGGTGGCTAACCGAAGACGAGTTCCTAAAGGTTCCGAAAGATGTGCTGACTAAGTTTGTCGAAAGTTATCTACCTCGAGAAACGAAGGTCGACGAGATCATTCAACAGGTCACCGACAAGAAGATCACGCTCAAAGATGTTGATGCCTTGATCAGGCAGAGGAACCCAAATGCATTCTCCAACGATCAGGCTGATGCTCAGGTTTACCGAAGCGACGATGCCGGCAAGACTTGGCGAAGAACCCACTCGAGGAACATTGGCGAGCATCAAGGGTATTACGGTGGCCGAATCTCGGTTAGTCCGCACAACCCCGAGGAAATCTACTTCACCGGAGTCCAGATGTTCCGGTCGGATAACGGCGGAAAGTCGTTCTATACCGTCGCCAATAGGGCTCACGTAGACTGGCACGTCTACACCGTGTCAAAGCATAACCCGAACTTTCACGCAGCGGGCAGTGACGGCGGGCTCTACCTTAGTTACGACGGCGGTAAGAACTGGCGACACATCAACTCAATCCCCGTTGGACAGTACACAACGATAGCCGTGGATACGAAGACACCCTACAACATCTATGGTGGTCTTCAGGACAACGGAACGATGAAAGGGCCCAGCAACTATCGTCCCGGGATCAGCGACCCTAGCCTGTGGAAAGACATCAACGGCGGTGATGGAAGCGCGATTGCAGTTGATCCCAGGGATGGTGGCGACATCGTCTATGTTGCCTTCCAATGGGGACAACACACCGCAATTGACCAAAAGAACAACCGACGCTGGAGCACTCGCCCGACGGGTCAAGGTCTACGGTTCCAATGGATATCGCCTTTCATTATCTCGCCACACCACCCCGATATCGTGTACGTGGGTTCACAAAAACTCCATCGGTCTTTCAATCAAGGACGACGATGGGAAACCATCTCAGAAGACCTCACGACTAACCGAGAAAACGGTGACGTTCCCTACGCAACGCTAAAGGACCTGAGTGAGAGTCCATTCAAGTTTGGACTGATCTATGCGGGAACTGATGACGGATTGGTGAAGATGACTCCTGACGGTGGCAACACATGGAAGGACATCACACCTGCTCAAACCCGTGGCAAGTGGGTATGCCGAGTTGTGGCCTCGAAGCACGAAGCGGGCACGGTCTATCTTGCCCAAACCGGATACCGCGAAGACGACTGGACACCGTACCTCTGGAAGTCGACCGACTACGGGACCACTTGGACCTCCATCGTCAGTAATCTTCCGCCGGAGCCAATCAACGTGATCCGCGAAGACCCAACGACCAAAGGGATGCTGTATGTCGGCACCGATCTGGGGGTTTTTGTGTCCTATGATGACGGTGGCAAGTGGGAGCCGCTTAGCGGCGGAATTCCGCGAACACCCGTTCACGACATTGCCATCCAAGAGCAAGCGAAGGAGATGGTGATCGCGTCGCATGCTCGGAGCGTATTCGTCCTGAAACTCGATAAGTTGTACGAGACGACCGATGAAGTCCGAAAGAACGACCTGAAGTTGTGGACGGTGGACGACATGACCGCAAGCGATAGGTGGCCCTATCGTCGCGCTCCAGAGTGGAGCGACCGCGGTCCTGAGGCGCCAAAGTTTAGCGGTCAGTACTGGTCAATGTCTGCGGGCAACGCCAGCCTTCGGATCAAAGACAAAGAGGGCAAGGTCATTAAGGAGAAGGAACTCAAGGCCGTCGTCGGCTGGAATTTCTTTGATTTGGACTTGGAACTTCGCCCCTTCAAACGCCTAACGGTAACACCCAAGCCTCCAAAGACTGCGGAAGAGGCTTTGAAGGATCCGTATGAAGCGGAGAGAGCGGCCTACGTGGCACCAGGAGAATATGTGTTGGAACTTCAAGTCGGGGCCAAGACAGTAAGCCAGCCGTGGAAGTTGAAGTAGGTCCATATCTAGATGACGCCGGTCGAGTGACTCACTGGCCGGCCAAGAAGAAATCCGAAGCGAGGAGGTGCCTAAGAGCCCTCCTCGCTTCAAAGTTTGAGGTTGGGCGAACCTACACGGAACGAGAAGTCAACGCAATCCTTGAAAGTTGGCACACCTTTGGAGATCACGCTTTCTTGAGGCGTGACCTCGTGGACCACGACTTGCTCCAAAGGACCATAGATGGTCGAGAGTATCGTCGCGCGAACGGTTAGTGCACAATATCTCTCGTGTCGACAGAACTGCGCACACCAAACTTGGGCCGGAACACCGGAGTTCCGCTTGATTTGGATTGGGTGGAATCCATTCGTGTCAATCGGAGCGCGGTCGAACGTCGGACCGCCACTCTGGGCGGTCGTCGAACTGTTAAGAAGGAGTGGCAGGCGGCTTGGCTTCTCAAAGCAGTCGCATGCATGGATTTGACCACTCTCAGTGGGGATGACACCGCGGGAACCGTACGCCGACTTTGCGCCAAGGCGAGACAACCTGCCCGCCGAGAACTGCTCGACGAACTCGGCGTTCCGGATTTGAAAGTTGGAGCGGTCTGTGTATACCACGAGTTTGTGGAAACAGCGGTCAACTGCCTCGCTGAAACAGGGATCCCCGTTGCCGCAGTCTCAACTGGATTTCCGCACGGCCTCTCGCCTCTCGCCACAAAGATCGCTGAAATTGAAAGTAGCGTTAGAGCCGGGGCTAAAGAAATTGATATTGTGATCTCCCGTCATTTAGTCTTGAATGGTGATTGGCGTGGGCTATACGATGAGGTCCGGGCGTACCGCGAGGCTTGCGGCGATGCCCACCTGAAAACGATACTTGCAACCGGTGAACTAGGGACACTTCGTAATGTTGGCAAGGCAAGTGCGGTGTGCATGATGGCTGGTGCCGACTTCATCAAAACTTCTACTGGCAAGGAGAGTGTCAACGCCACGCTTGAGTTTGGTTTGGTCATGGTGAGGGCAATTCGGGATTATCAGAATCGAACTGGCTTCCAAGTCGGGTTTAAGCCAGCAGGAGGAATTCGGCAAGCCAAACAAGCCTTGGCCTGGCAGATTCTGATGAAGGAAGAACTGGGTGCAGCATGGCTAGAACCGGCCCTGTTTCGCCTTGGTGCGAGCACATTACTGGGCGACATTGAACGGCAGTTGGAGCATCACTTGACAGGTCGGTACTCAGCATTGAATCGCCATCCGATGGGCTAGTAATTGTTCGGCATATTACTAACAAAACCACTATTGATGTGCATATTGATTCTATAATAGGGCTTAGAAATGGCCCTAGGCAAGCGGATCAAGTTGGCAGCAGGTGAGGCGGGACTCACGATAAAGGAGGTCGCGGGAGCGGTTGGCCTTTCAACGGCAACGCTTTATGCGTACATCGCAGGCTCCCTTGAGCCGTCTTCAACTCGACTGAAGGAGATTGCCCAAGTTACTGGGAAGCACCTGAGTTACTTTACCGGTGACCCGGAAGACGGCGAATTTCCAGAGATTGCTATGGCCGATGCAATGCTCGGCGGCCCCAATGTTGATGGCGCGCTGGCTTTGCTCGCCCAGGTCTCAGAACTTGGCAAATCGAGATTAAACTCCGCCCAGGAGGCTCACGTTCGGTTGAGACTCGGTAACACCCTCTTATACGGGGGCCGTTATCACGAAGCAGTGCTTGAACTTCAGCGCGCACGAGAGTCCTTTCAGACTCAAAGTAGGCGTCATGAGGCTGGCCGGTGCTCGCAATCCTTGGGCTTCTGTTATGCAAACATTGGCTTGCTTGAACAGGCTGAAAAGGCATTTGATGCAGCCTTGTCAACTTTGGATGAAGGAGATCAGTGGAAACCGATAGCCTCTCTTGTCGTCGTGGATGAGCGATTGGGGAGGTTTTCTTCGGGTATTGATCGCGCACGATCACTTCGAACCCAAGGCGCAAAGATGGCTCATCTCTACGCAGCTGCTACCGAGGCCGATATACAAGCGACCTTGGGCAACTGGCGCGAGGCTGCAACCTTAGAGGATGAGGCGCTTACTCTGGCTCTGGAACTCAATCTCTCTGACCAGATTCTTGAGAGACTGATTCGGAAAGGAGTGATTCATCTTGAGCAAGAGCAAATCCAGGAGGCCGCCGAGTGTATCGGTCGAGGCAAACTGGCCGGAATTGTGTTGGGCGACCGGGCCAGATTGACCCACCTTAAAGTGATTGAGAGTATGTTCTTGAGCGTTGCCGGCGCATATGCAGACGCTGATCGCATGGCAAGAGAGGCGCTTGACGAGGGTATTGCAGGCGACTATCGACGTGCTGAGTTGGGAGCCTATTTGAGCCTTGCAATGAACTTTGTGCGGCAAGGACAACTTTCTGATGCCAAGGAGTTTGCAAATCGCGCCGCAATCTTTGCCAAAAAGTATGTTTATGCTGGGGAGCGAGAACTTGCCCAAGCAATCGAGTTTGCATGTGGGGGCACCACCGAGCCCATCATAGCTCCTGAGAACAGGGTAGCGATGGCATGGGTAAAGTGCGCATCTGGGAGCAAGAGCACTGCGACCAACCAGTTCCCTGCGATAATGGTTAAGGCTTCGGTGTCAGAATCCCTGCTTCGCTTAACGAGCCCGACTCTGCTATCAGATCACTAGAATCGCGATGTCAACCTTTCACAGATTCCTTCCAATCCTGTTCGTATTTGCTGTCGGCTGCGGGGGCTCTTCGCCAACGCTGAGCGGCAGTCGAGGTGACGGCAGTATTCCGGTTGGCAGGGCCAAGGGCCGGACACTTACCCCCCTAGAGGTCGCGGTCGTGGCTTCCGATGGGAGCACTCACACGACTCAGACCGTGCAAGGTGAGGTCTATCTTCCCGCACTTCCGGCGGGAAGCGCAAGGTTTTCGTTTGAACCTCTTGACCGTTCATCGGCACCGAAGTTCATCGATATTCTTGTGACAAATAATCAGGAACAGATCTTCGACGTTGACCTGGCTGCGCGGGGGGAGTCCGCTCAGATAACCCGTGTTTGGTTCGCGAATTCGAACCCGCTGGTCCTTCGTGTAGGTTCGAATGCGAAACTCTTCTTCCGATATGAGGGGACCGGAGTGCAAGGTACAGCCCCGTCCTACTGGATAGAAGGTGGCGTGGGATCCTTGAACCCGGGAGGCGTATTCAGGGCCGTGACCCCAGGTTCCGGAAAAGTTTATGGGGACTTTTTTGGAATGACCACCTCTCTTGACATCGTCGTAACCGAGTAGCGTGCCAATTTACGTTTACTACTATCTGGACAACCAGGACTCAGACGAGAGACTGGAGATTTGGCAGGAGATTAGCGAATCACCCCTTGAGGCGTGCCCGATCACTGACCGGCCCGTCAAGCGTCACGTTGGATCGGTCATGCCTGCGCTCTTTGGCAAGGAGCACGTTTTGAGCGATGAGAATGTGAAGGGTCGAGGCTTCGTCAAATACGTGAAGTCTGGGGATGGGGTCTATGAAAGAGCACAGGGCGATGACCCCGAAGCGCCAGCGCAACTCAACGCCAAGGTGATTGCCGAGAACTTGGACCGATTACTCGACGAATAGATGCGATAATGAGCGGCAATGGGTCGTCTCGCAGGACTGGATTCCGCCCGCGGTGTTGCAATCTTGGGAATCCTGCTTGCAAACATCCCGTCATTTTCAGGGCCGGCGATTGGAGAGGCGTTTGGAGCGCTACAGAGATCGCACGGTGCTGAAGCGGTCCTTGAAGGCATAACGCTTGCCTTTGTCACTGGTAAGTGCCGGGGCCTTTTAGCCCTCCTGTTCGGGGTTGGTATTGCCATGCAGTTCGCCAATGCGATGAGCTGGCCTGCTCGGTACCCGAGGCGCTGCCTGGTTCTTGCGGTAATCGGACTGCTCCACGGTCTACTGATCTGGTTTGGGGACATTTTGCTCCCTTATGCGCTGACAGCCCTGATTGTTTCGATGATGATCAGTTGGCCCACCCACAGAGTCCTCAAAGTGATCAAGTGGATGTTTGGCGCGTGCGTCGTGATTGGACTTCTGATTAGCCTGCCGTCCGCAGAGGCTTCATCGGGAGGAGAGGGCGCGAAGATCCTTCAACGCGAGATTAGTGCTTTCTCAACCGGTTCGTACCTGGAGCAAGTCGGCTTACGGGTAGCAATGCTCCCCTTGACATTCATGATCGCGGCTCTTCTTCAACTACACCTGATTCCGGTGTTTCTCGCCGGAGTATTACTGTATCGCTCGGGAATCGTGACGAATCCCCAGTCAAATCCGACGCTGACATCCAAAGTCCTTAAGTGGTCATTTGGGCTTGGGATTCCACTGAATCTTCTGGGGCTATTGACCATCCCGTCTGGAACAGCCAACTCGGTGGCAGGGCTGTGGGAGATTGGTTTTGCGCCGATCCTCGCGGTTGGCCTGCTGATTGGACTCCAAGTCATTGCTCACTCGAACCAGATGCGCTCGCTGATCGCGGCACTAGCGAATGTGGGCCGGTTTGCCCTGACCAACTACATCGCTCAATCCATTCTGTGCACCACGTTGTTCTATGGTCTCAGGCTTTTCAACAAAACATCCCCAACTTTCGATTTGGTCGTGGTGGTATGTGTTTGGATCGTGAACCTGGGTCTGGGTTGGCTGTTGGCACGACGTGGGAGAACCGGACCTCTTGAGCGTGCGTTGCGCGCATGAGGAGGCTGCACGCACGTCATACTAAGTATCGTGCTGACACCTCTTGTAGCAATCGTTGCGATTGGCTTTCAAGCCACCATATCGAGCGACTTTCCCAAGGCTGAGGAACCCGGGGTTGAGATCAAGGTATTGGTATTGAACTTCGACCCTATGATCAAGTCGGTGGGCAAGACGCTCAGAGAACACAAAGCCTACAACGATCCAAAGACGCTATCCGATCAGTACATTGCCGACGTTGACCAGTGCAGTGGTGGCTTTATCAAGTACAAGATTGCCGAGTGGCGGGGAATTGAAGCGGTTCCCGTGGAAAACCGAGGG
>CALMEF010000134.1 GCA_937862825.1 uncultured Armatimonadota bacterium | reverse complement strand
GGTTACACCCAGGCGAGTCGCGGAGATCGTGACCGGTGTCGCTACCGATACCGGGAACGTGGTCACGGCAAACTCGGCGTTGGTCGAGCCTTCAGGTGCTGTCAAGTTGGATGGGACGCGTGCTGCCGATGTGTTACTTGAGGAAAGTTGTACGTAGGCTCCCCCAACGCGGGCTGGGCCAGCAAACATAACTCTTCCAGTAGCAGGCAATGAGCCCGTTACGTTGGAGGGGCTAACGGCGACGCCTGATGGTTTGTCGGTTGCGATCAACCGACCCATCCGCAGTCGCACAGCAAACGAGTTCCAAACACCCTCGTCCAACTCTGCCAAGTCACATACCTTCAGGGTCCAAACACCGGAAGGATTCTCTCCCCAAAACGCATTGCTCACAAACGTCCAGTTGATGTTCGCCTCAAAATCATCGCCAGACGAGAACAACCGTGCTGTGGTGCCCTTGGGAGAAGTTAGATAGGCTGCGACATCACCACGAACTGGGTGGGTGATGTCAAGTGTAACCTGGATATCTTCGATCGGCATCTGGCTGGAAACCACGAAGGTCTCGCTAACACCGTTCGGATCATTGTCTGGAAGTGGATCATTGGTGATTCGGGATGATTTGGTCTCGGTCGTTTGTGGTGTGACTCCCACATAGTCGCCGAGACCGTTGATCAATCCCTCGGCGTCAATGACGCCGAAACCGTAATTTGGGTTGAACCGAATACCTGAATCGTTGGTCTTCCACCCACCATCGCCAGATGTAGTAGCATCCGAAAGGTCAGTAGGCTTTGCGGTGCGAGCAATAAGATGCTTGGCAAATCGAACGTTCAAATCAGGATTCTTGTGCTTCGCCAGAGCCAAGGCACCGCTGACCAAGGCGGCGGAAACCGAAGTTCCCGTCATCTCATTCGTGTAATCGGCGTTAGGAAACACATCGAGCCCATTCAGACCCCTTTCGTCACCAGTCAGGTCCGTCGTGGTGATGCCAAGCAGGCTGCCGCTGTTAGTTGGCGCCGAGCAGAATACGTTAGCGCCAAACGAACTGTACTGAGCGAACTTCCCATCGCTTCCGACTCCAGCCACGACAATCGCGTCGGGTGTTGACTGAAGGGCCAACTTGTTGGCATCCTGAGCATGATCGCCTCGGTTGTTGCCTGCCGAAACCACATGCATGGTGCCATCCATGGTCGAAGTCGTGAGAGCCTCGGACTCAATTGTCGAAGTGACGAAAGGATCAACTCCTGCGTAAGCATGAGTCTTGATATGTATTGACTTGCTCTCGCCACTGGACCGATAAAGCGTCGCGTCTGCGAACGATGCTGCCGTCCCAAAATGCGGATCGACTCGTAGCCCAACGAAGCGTGAGTACGGTGCGACTCCTGTGATTCCCGTGGCGTTATTACCCCGCGCCGAGATGATCCCGGCGATCGCCGTGCCGTGGAATGCGTCCGGATCGGATGGATTGACGTTGGTATCGTTGTCGACGAAGTCATAACTGTTCGCGAACAGAGCATTTGCCATCAAGTCGGGATGGCCCAACTCAAATCCATTGTCCAGGATCCCGATGGTGACCCCGGCGCCAGTCCAGTTTTGAGCCCAAGCCCCAACGATGCCCGCGTGCGGAGCACCAATGCTGTTGTGTAGATACCACTGCCCAGGCCACCCAGACGTCGGTGCGTCCTTGGGATAATACGGGTCGTTTGGAGTGAATGCACAAAGCTCACGCCGCAGAACTGGGTTCGCTACAACACGACGGACACCCTGCCAACTTCGAACGCCTGCCATCATTGCCCGGGTAACACCATCGCGTTCGCGAAAGACATGTAACTGCGGGTTAGATGCAAAGCGTCCCACATACTCAACGTTGTACGCAGCGGCAACCAGATCCGGTGAGGTTGATGGGCTCAATTCGGCCACAAACTCCGTAAGGGGCTGCTTTACGACATGCGATTCGCGCCGCTTTGTGGCTTTGCTCTCTACCTGGCCATAGCCAGAGACAGCAAGCAGGGCAAGCAGTCCGATAGATAGAGGTGTGAAACGAGGCATGGCTCACCTCTTTTGATGCCTCAGTTCAGGGTCAAATACTGACCGTACTTACACCTGTTCTTCTTCGAGAATCAGTTGCTCGGGTGCCTCTTGAGCACGCGTGATTAGCAATCGGTGAATACGTCTTCCGTCGGTTTCGGCAACGGTGAAGCGATAGCCGTCAGCCTCGATGTACTCATCCATTGCCGGTTGCCGACCAAACAAACCGAAGACAAAGCCACCCACCGAGTCAAACTCCTCACTCTCAAGTTCTCCACCGATCAGTGGGTTCAAATCATCCAGGTGGGTTTTCCCATCCACGAGCCACCCATCTTCGGTTTGCACCGCTGCTGGCTCCTCTTCGTCGTACTCGTCCACGATATCGCCAACCAACTCTTCGACGATGTCTTCAATCGTAACGACTCCGGACGTACCGCCAAAATCGTCTTGGACGACGGCCAACTGGCTTCGACTGGCACGCATCTCCGTGAGCAACTCGTGCAGGTTCTTGGTTTCAGGCACCACCATCGGCTCACGCATCAACTTGCGTAGGTCATCACAACCATCACCAAGCATGGCCATAAACAAATCCTTCGCATGGATGATGCCAACAATCTGGTCATCCGTCCCCTCATAAAGCGGAATCCTCGAGTGCCCGGATTGCCTGATGACTTCGATGACTTCCTCGGGACTGCTATCAACGGGCATTGCGTCCATGTCAATGCGCGGAGTCATGACCTCCTTTGCCACGGTATCGCTGAACTCAAAAACCGAATGGAGGAGTTCGCGCTCATCGTGTTCGATTTCGCCAGACTCTTGTGCCGTTTGTGCGAGGGTTTTGATCTCCTCCTCAGCCTGGTTTTCAACTAGAAAAGATGCCTTGCCGCCAAAACGTCTCGTGATCAATGCGGCGACACCCGTCACGAGTTTCTCAGGAATCCAAAAAACCATCGAGGTTCCAAGGATGAACGGATAGAACACCGAGGCAACTCCGTGAGGATGCAACGACGCGTAACTCTTGGGCACCAACTCCATGATGAGGTTGAGCACCCCGACGGGAAGCATCACAACAACCCATGCGGTGATGGTCATCAAGTAACCTTCCCAACCGAAAGCCTCCGCTACCGCTGGTGCGAGAAGCAACGCCATTACCGCCAGGGCGAGGAGTGAGAAATAAAAGCCCAAACGACATGCGGCGATATAAGAAAGACGGTTGTCTATCAGCGTCTGTAAACGGTCCCCGCGCTTGAGGTTCTTGTCCTTGAGGTGCTTCACGTGGTGAGGACGGAGGAGTTCCACTGCCGTCTCTGAACTCACGAACGCGACGTTGAGCAAGATGACTCCAATGATTCCGAGGATCGGCCCCAGAACACTTGGTTGCCCCCCACCGAAGCCAGCCTCAGCCTTTTGGAGGGCACTAATGCTCGGACCGCCAGCTGCCCAAATCAAGGTCAATCCGATGGCTAAACTTGTTGCCGCACCGTATTGAATACGCCTGAGGGGTTTCATTTCGGGACGACTCCGAACATCACCAAACCCATCAAAACTCCCACTGCGGCGCCAAGGCTCAGTTCAAAAACGCTGTGGATCTTCGCTTCCCAGCGACTCTGGGCGATAATCGCGGCCAAGAGCATCCCCAATCCAGAAATCACGGGCTGATCGGTAATGAACATGATCGCGGTCGCGATGAAGAACCCATAGGCCGCATGACCACTGACCAGGCCACCTTTGAGCACCTGCCCACGCTTGCCCAGTCCCTTTCCAACGATCACGACCACAAACAGGAGCAGCGCTCCGAGGATGAACCGCGCAAGAATCGGCGTTCCAAGCGTGTCGGCGGTCAGGCTAACTTTGATTTCTTCCCAAAGCTGCTCACCCCAGAGAATGAGGGCTCCCACGACAAGGGCAATGATGGTCGTGATAAGCACCGCACCAGCCGCAATGTCCTTGGCAAACTTCGCAAGCGGGTGGTACGAGGGCTGGACCAAATCAACCGTCGCCTCAATCGCACTGTTAAACATCTCCGCAACGAGAACGAGGCTGATGACGAACAGCAGGATCAGCATCTCGCGGAGCCGCATGTTGAACAGGATGCCGAGCAACGTGACAATGAGCACCACATACAGGTGAAACCGCATGTGCCGTTGCGTTCGGAATGTGTAAACCAGCCCTTGAAGGGCAACTTTCACCGGACCCAGAATGTCGTTCTTACGAACCTGGCTCAAGAGGGCACCTCATGCAATATCGAAGCCCATTCCGACTGATAAGGTAACCCGAGGATCTCGCCGAGCCTGGTCATTTCCTGCTGCATGTCGACACGGTCTGCATCAGACTCATCATCAAAGCCCACGAGGTGAAGAGCACCGTGCATCGCAAGGTATCCAACTTCTTCTCGAACGGTAATGCCTCTTGCTTTGGCCTGCTCGGAAGCGTAGTCAACGCTGATGGCGATGTCTCCGAGCAGCCCGGTCTCTGGAGGAGCCGGGAAAGTCAGAACGTCGGTTGACTCGTCAAGCCCACGGAACTGCCGGTTAAGATCTCGCAAGTCCGCGCACAGCAAAACGCTAACGGTGCCCGACATGTCGTGGGCACCAAGCGTAGTCTGAATCGCCTTTCGGACGATTGAACTCAGACCCTTGGCCGAGGACTGGTTAACAATGGAAACGCGGGTACTGGGAGGCTCCATACAGGATTTAGCCGCCGACGACAATGTCGGTGGTTGAAACTGGATTGGCGGGGTGGCGTTCCATATGGGTGCGTCCGCAAGCGCGAACGCGAGTAACGACTAGTAGCGCGAGACGCGTCGTCGCTTTTGGCGGCGTCGCTTTTCGCTCGGCTTCTCGTAGTGGGAATGCTCCTTGAGTTGACGCAGAAGGCCACTCTGCTGCATCTTCTGATTGAATCGCTTCAAAGCGGAGTCAATCGACTCATTGGGTTGAACGGTTACCTGAATCAACTTATCATTCCTCGTGAACAGATATTATAGCCGAAATTTTCCATCGTCATTCTCAGGATCGTTGTCCTTTACGCTAATGCCGCCCCTCAGTCGGGGGTTCGTGCGCCGCTCGTTGCAGGTTGAAGGCATGGATGTTTCCGCTTGATCAACATCACTTTTCTTGTATTGTCGGCAATGTTTCCTGAGACGGAAAGGTTTTCACGGGAGAACCTTCCGTGATTGCCGCGTAGGCGGATGCATTGCCTTGCTCTCGTCGAGGCCGAATGCCTGCGGTATCAGATAGAGACCTTTCAAGGGCGCTGGCTTTTCTTGTTCGACAACGAGCGGATTGATTCTGGCCATAGGGTCATCGCGGTCGGCGGTGACCATGTATTGAACTCTGACCCTCGGCTTGCTCGATCGAACTCCGAAGGTGTCCTCCGTCTTTCCTCGAACCGCCATCACATCAACAAAGTCATCCGTTTCAATGGCGGTCAGGCTGTACTGGACATTTCGATTCAACGAGTTGAACCAGGTTGGTAGGGTTACGAATGCCTTGCCCTGGCCGTCGGTGATCACTTCGCCACGATAGATGTTCATTCGCTCCGCCCCTTCGACGCTGGAATGTTCGAGATACTTGTTCTCCGGATTGTCAGGGTGGTCGATGAGGAAGGACTTCACGGACGAACTCGCCGAAGTCGCAAAGATGTGCCCATCAAAGTATCCGTTGCCATATTCAAATTCAGGTGGAAAAGTTGCGTCGTAAGCCTGAACGCCTATCGCGGCGTAACCTCCGAAGGCACTACCATGGACCCCCGTCGCAACGCTGAAGCCAACCGGGCCCGTCGCGGAACCAGCAACAGCCGTGGAGTCAAAGGTGGACGCGCTAGTTCCAATTGCACCCGCAGGGATAAAGTGCAATGGAACAAAATTGTCTCCAGCACTAGCCACCAAGCCAGCCCAATTGTCAGACTTCACCTCCAGACGAGCAGA
>CALMEF010000133.1 GCA_937862825.1 uncultured Armatimonadota bacterium | reverse complement strand
CGTCAACCAGACTCGTTCAACGTTAACACCGAAGTAGACGTGGATTAAGAAGTCTCTCATGCCCGCCACCTCTTTCCAACCGATCTGAGGATGCCGCTCCTTAAGTTCGGGCGAGAGACCTTTGACTGCTTCACCAATGATCTCGAAATTGCGGATGACCGCGTCCTGCCGCATAGGATCGGAAGTGAAAACCTCCTTTTCGGTCCCCGCATAAGAGATGATCTTTTCGATCGACTTTTGAATGTGTTCAAGCAGGAATCTGTCCGACTTCACAAGGGGATTGCCTCGGCATAAACTCGCGCGGAGAAAGAAGGGGATAGGGTTCCCTCTTCAACAATGTCAACTGCCAAACCAGTTGCCTCTTCCACGGCTTGCTTGAACCCGATGACTGCCAAGAGGGTTGAAACGGCAGGAAACTTGACCAACAGATCCAAGTCGCTGCTAGCCTTGGCATCACCGCGGGCAAAGGAGCCAAACACGCGCACGCGCTCGACACCATGGCTAGCCGCCACTGCGCGAATGACACTTTTTTGCTCAAGGCTCAGACTCAGCATCAACTGTATTGTAACCGACCTACCGCTTCTGCATCATTCGGTTCTTTCGCTTCTCCAACCCCAACTTCCCGCTGGAAGCCGTCCCCATCATCGCCCTCAGGGCCACGATCTCATCTCGAACCTCGGCGGCCTTCTCAAACTGCATGGCCTTGGCCAAGTCCTTCATGTCCTTCTCCATCGAGGCAATCAACAGCGGAATGTCCTCGACGCGAACCGGAGCGTCCTTGTCCACGGTCTCGCCATATTGTGCGACAACCTCTTTGACGGCATCGTAGGACCGCACCGTCTCCCGAACCACCTTCGCGACCGTCGTCGGCGAGACACCATGCTCTTCGTTGTACTGCTGCTGAACGGCTCGGCGGCGATTGGTCTCGGCAATGGCCCGCTCCATCGAACCAGTCACGTTATCGGCATACAGAATGACCTTGCCATCAACGTTTCGAGCAGCACGACCGATGGTCTGAATCAACGACGTCTCCGAGCGCAAGAACCCTTCTTTATCAGCATCCAAAATCGCGACCAACGTCACCTCGGGAAGGTCCAACCCTTCACGAAGGAGGTTCACGCCAATCACGACATCGTAAACCCCAAGCCGAAGGTCACGCAGAATCTCGGGCCGCTCAAGCGAGTGAACGTTCGAGTGGATGTAGTTCACCTTCACGTCCAGGTCCTGCAGGTATCCCGTCAAGTCCTCCGCCATCCGCTTCGTTAACGTTGTGACCAGCGTTCGCTTCCCAGCCGCCACGCGCAACTGAATCTCGTTGATCAGGTCGTCAATCTGCCCCTTCGTGGGCCGAACTTCAACTTCCGGATCAACAATGTAGGTCGGCCTGATGATCTGCTGCGCGACTTGGCTCTCGTTCTCCTTCTCAAATGGCCCCGGCGTAGCCGACACGAACACAACCTGCGGAACTCGCTCCAGGAACTCCTCGAACTTGAGCGGGCGGTTATCAAGCGCCGACGGCAGCCGAAATCCGTAGTCCACCAACACACCCTTTCGCTGTTGGTCGCCGTTGTACATCGCTCGAATCTGCGGCAACGTCTGATGTGATTCGTCAATAAACACAATCGCGTCACGCGGCAAGAAGTCCAGTAGCGTAAACGGCGCGGTCCCTGGCGCCCGACCATCGAAGTATCGCGAGTAATTCTCGATCCCGCTGCAGAATCCGACCTCGCGCATCATTTCGATGTCGAACTCAACTCGTTGTCGTAGCCGCTGTGCCTCTAACAACTTGCCTTGAGACTCAAAATAAGCACACTGCGCGTCGCGCTCTGCCGCGACTTGCTCCAGAACTGAGTCCATTCGCTCCCACGGCGTGACGTAATGGGTTGCCGGGAAGACGCTCACCTTGGTAGGTTCGTCGAAGACCTCCTGGGTGAGGGGGTCCATCAGGCGAATCCGCTCAACGGTCTCGCCAAAGAACTCAACCCGCGTGACAATCTCCTCGTCCTTCGGCTGAATCTCCAACGTATCGCCTCGAACCCGAAATGTGCCGCGCTCCAAAGCGATGTCATTCCGCGAGAACTGCATGCGGATGAGTTGCTTGATCGCTTCATCAACCCCAAACTCGACCCCCTTCTCAAAGGTGATCACCGACTCCGCATAGGTGTCCGGCGAACCGATTCCGTAGATGCATGAGACACTGGCCACCACAACCACGTCTCGACGCTCCAACAGGTTCTGGGTCGCGGCGTGTCGAAGCCGTTCAATTTCTTCGTTAACGCTCGAGTCCTTTTCGATGTACATGTCGGTCTGCGGCACGTACGCTTCGGGCTGATAGTAGTCGTAATACGAAATGAAGTACTGCACCGAGTTCTCGGGAAAGAAAGCGCGAAACTCCTGGCACAACTGCGCGGCCAAGGTCTTGTTGTGGGCCATGACTAGCGCGGGCCGCTGCATCTGCTGAATGACGCTGGCCATCGTGTACGTCTTTCCCGTACCCGTCGCACCGAGGAGCGTTTGGAACCGAAATCCGCTGTCAATCCCGTCGCAAAGGGTCGCGATGGCACTGGCCTGATCGCCCTTCGGAGTGAAGTCCTGGCTGATCTGAAAGGGGGCATCATAGCGGACGATCATGTATACAGATTACTACGTCTTCGGGATGAGTCGTTATGCCGTTTGGTCTGCTCGGCACCTTGGGTTAGGTGGTGGCAACTCGACTCAAGTCGTGTTACAATGCAGTTGGTTGTGGAGGAGGAAGAATGAAGAGGATCGTAGTTTCAATGTCCATCATTGCAGCAGCATCGGTTTCAAGCGGACAGAGTGCTGGCGGAACGTGGAGTCTGTTGGGCGAGTGGCAGTTGTTTGCGATTCACATGGCACTCTTGCCGACCGCCGATCACAACGGCAAACTTGTTGTTTGGAATCGACACAGAACCCTTGAGGAAGCGGCTGGCAACGTTGTTGAGAGGCAAACTCCGCCTTACTATTCAGTAGTTAACCATCCTTTCACCACCGGAACAAAGGTTCGTTTCCCTTGGGACCCGGAAGAGTTTCCGAATCCGTTTCATTTCGAACGAGACATCTTTTGCGCTGGCCAGGCGTTGACCTGGGACGGCAAACTCTTTACCGCGGGCGGCCACGAGGTTGACTACACTGGCCTGAAGGCTGTCACGGTGTTCGATCCTATCACGAACTCCTGGTCAATACGGGCTGACATGGCCGAACGCCGCTGGTATCCCACCTGCTACATGCTCCCCAATAGACGTATGATCATCATGGGTGGGACGATTAACGGCGATGAAGACATCAATACGCGGCCAGAAATGTGGATGACTGGTGTTGGCACAAACCAGGACGAGGATTACATGTTCCGGATGCCCATTGTGCCTCTCGACAAGTATTATCCACACACTTTCGTCGACCCAACCGATGGGGGCTTGATAGTTGTCGGAAATGGAGTGCCCGAGGACAACCGCGGCATAAATCCAAATCGCAAACTAAATCTGGCGACGCTCCAATGGAGCACCTGGAAAGCGTTGCCCGCAGGCGTGACCAATGTGAGATTCCACTATGCAAGTGCCTGTATGGTAGACGGTTGGATTGTTCGTTCAGGAGGATCAAGATCGTCGGGGGACGTGATTGATCCACCCGAAGATGCACCCCTGTTCTACGCAACGAATCGGACCTTGTTCCTGAACGCGAATGATGTGAACGCGCAGTGGCTACAGGGCCCGGGCATGTTTTATGGGCGAAAGAATCACACGTTAACTGTTTTGCCTGACAGACGGATTTTGGCGGTTGGAGGGAATGAGCTCGGAGATACAGTAGGCTCAGAAATCCGAACGGCTCTGGAAGTGATTGACCCATTCGCGTCCACTCCAACGTGGATAAGAGGGGTCGAGCCCTTTCCAAATCCTTGGAGAGGGTGGGGCTATCACTCAACTGCACTACTGATGCCTTCTGCCAAGGTCATAGTGAGTGGTGGCGAAGGCGAGTTCGTAGGGAATGGCGGCTACGTCGGGACTTGGCCCACTGGGTTTTACAACACGGTGCCAAAACGGCCGGCTTACATGTA
>CALMEF010000132.1 GCA_937862825.1 uncultured Armatimonadota bacterium | reverse complement strand
CGGAAGCGGCGAATGACTGCTTTCGCGACCTCTCGAAAGACGGGGCCCGCAACCTGAGATCCGTAATACTGGAGTTTCGGGTTGTCCACCATCACGAGGATCATGGCTTTGGGCTCTTCTGAGGGAACGAATCCAACGAAATTGGATACGTGTCCTCCACCCTTCATCTTTCCTGTTGCAGGATTCCTCTTCTGCGCGGTTCCAGTCTTGCCAGCCAGTTTATAACCGGGGATTGCAAGTTTGTCCGCAGTACCCTCGGGTCCAAAGACCGCTTCCATGTCCCTAAGCACTCGCTGAGCAGTTTGTGGGCGAACCATGGGTCCCGCCGCCTCTACCGCGACTTCTTGCCCGCCAATGCTCTTCACTAGACGTGGCTTCATGCGAACGCCCTCATTTCCGAGCATGGCGAAGGCGTTTGCCAATGCTATCGGGGTTACGTTGAAAGACTGCCCAAACCCCATCAAAGCGAGTTGAAGTTCCGGCACATAGGGATCACGGCGGAAAAGTCCCTTTGACTCGCTGGGCAACCCCACGTTTGGGGTGCTCAACAAGCCAAGCCTCTTGATGTAGGTAAGGAACTCCTCATAACCGACCTTCCTTGCCCACTCTGCGGCGCACACGTTACAACTGACTGCGATAGCCTTTTCTGGATCAATGGTTCCGTGAACGCCTCCGTTGTGGCTTTTGTCACAGCCAAACGTTGTCCGCCCAACGGTCATTGAACCCCGGCATTGATACAACTGGCTCTCGCCCCAGACGCCAGCGTCGAGAGCCTTGGCCCAGGTCAGAATCTTGAACGTCGAACCCGCTTCAAGGACATCAGTGACTGCTGGTAGTTTGAATGAGTATCGCTCGGACTTGGCTCGAAATTTCGTGAGGTCATTTGGATCAAAACTTGGCCAAGTCGCAAGAGCAAGGATGTCGCCCGTCTTTGGATCAACGACGACCACCGTTCCACTGTCGGCTTTTTGCGCACGGGCGATCGGCTCAAGGGCAGCATAGGCGGCGACCTGGAGTTCTGAATCAATGGTCAGGACGACGTCGCGTCCATCCTCCTTGGGCGTGCTTTCAGAGTCACTTCTCATGGGAAGGAACTCGCCAAATCGGTCGCGCAACCCGACCGTGATTCCATCTTTGCCGCGCAAAGGCTTGTTCTGGGCAAGTTCGAGCCCAGCGACCCCATTCACTTCAAGTTCTTTGGATTCGGGTTTTGGATTTTCGCGGCAGAATCCAATCAAGTTTGCGGCTGCCTCGCCAAGCAGATAGTTGCGGAACCCGGGAGAGGCGAGAGAAACCCCGTCTGCTTTCCAATCTGATTGAACTTCTCGGATTTTCTGTGCTTGTTCAGCCGAGACTGGCGTTGGCCATTCCCGAAACTTGGATTTCGAAGCGGCCAGTTGCATCAACTCCGAAGCCGGAACTCCGCTTGCCTGGGATAGGGCAGAGAAGAACCCAGGGCTATTGGGAATCTCTGCGAAGTTCAGTCCGAACCGATACTCAGTCTCATTTGAAGCGATAGGCTTCAAATCGCTGCTGAAAATCGCTCCGCGAACAGCAGGCTCAGGTCGGCTCGCAATGAACTTCTTGTCTTTGGTGGCTCGATTCAGGGTTGGTCCACTGTTGACCACTTGCACCCAGGCTTGGCTTCCAAGCGCACCCAAGAATCCCGCTGCGAGCGCCCGATTCACCCAAACCTGTCGCGATGCCATCGTTCTTACTGAATAGTTGTAGACGTGCTGGCCAATGCGGTTGGTGCAACAAAACCGTTGGCGCTGGCCCAATCGGAGACAGCCTCATATCCCGTCACTGCATCCAGTCGGTCCTTTAGGGAAGCGGTGTTGCTCTTTGCGACTGAAGCGAGTCGGTTTGACTCATTGGTGTCCTTTCGAGCCTGCTCTACCATGACGTTGCCAACCAACGTGCTTGAGATTGCGACTGCGGCAGTCACGCAAACAAACATTGTGGTTCGTGCGCGAACAAGTACCCAGTTTAGTGGGCGAGATTGGGTTCGTGCCGGAGCGGCTTCAAAAGTAGGTCTAACGACAGGAATTGCACTCATGATTTGGTTTCCTTAACTGTTGCCCTCAGCATCCTGCTTTGGGTCGATTTTTCGAAGAGCGCGAAGTTTCGCACTCCGACTTCGTGGATTCTCTCGAACTTCTTGGTCACCGGCTTCCAAAGGCTTTCGGAAGACGTCGGCAAACTCGCCGGTTCCTGAAAGTTCGCGAAATGTGTTTTTGACGATGCGATCTTCGCCCGAGTGATACGAAAGCACAGCGAGAGTTCCTTCTGGCTCAAGCAGACTTGCCGCGTCAACTAAGGCTTCCTTCAGGCCGTCCAACTCAGAGTTGGTCGCAATGCGAATCGACTGAAACGTTCGGGTAGCCGGGTGTATCCGTTTGTCCCTCGCTCTGGGAGGGATGGCTGCCAGAACGCAATCGACCAAGTCTTGTGTGGTTCGAAGCGGGGAAGCCTTTCGGCGCTCGACGATCTGCTTTGCGATCGCTCGGGCCCAGCGTTCGTCCCCAAACTCTTGTAGAACCTCCTCAATTTGGCCTGGGGTCCAACGATTGAGTAGCGCGCTGGCTGGTTCTCCTCGCGTGCGGTCCATGCGCATATCGAGGGCTCCCGACTCACGAAAACTAAAGCCACGTTCAGGGTCATCCACTTGGGCGCTGTTCAGCCCTAAGTCGAGCAGAATGCCTCGAACCTTACCTTTGAGTTCAGCAAGGTGGATAGCCATGGTTCGGAAGTCGTCGTTGATCGGTTGGAATACAGGGTTGTTGCCGATTCGCGCTACCGCCACGTTCAGCATGCCCTTGTCCCAGTCGAACCCGAAGGTATGTCCACCTGGGGTAACCATTTTGAGAAACTCAAGGGTGTGCCCGCCAAGGCCCAATGTGCCATCAACAACGGTGTCGCCCGGGCGGAGCCTGAGCACATCGAGAATCTCACGAACCATGACTGGCAAGTGTTCAGGCAACTCGACCTCGCTCATGAGCGGGCCGCAGACGAGACGTCGGTACATAGCCATTCGCCGTAGCGAAAGCCCACTTACCGTCTCGGCAGCGTTTCGGCAATTTGCAACCATGCTCGCTCATACTCCTCACGTCGGTCCCGCGCGTAGGCGGCTTTGTCTTCCTCGTACTTCCTTCTCTCCTCCGGATCCCAGAGTTCGGCGCGGTCTCCACATCCAAAGATCAGAACCTTGCCTGTCAACTTGCCCTCAGTCCTGAGCGACTTGCTAATGGTCGCTCGGTTTTGCGGGTCAAACTTCACCTCGTCGTCCGCCACGTTGTAAAGCAACTCGGCATACTTGCGAAAGGTAAGATCAAGCGGATCGTAGGAACTGATGCGTGCCCACATCGCATTCCAGATTTCGAGTGGGTAGGCAGCCAGGCATCCGCTATCACAAAGGCTGATGGCAAACACATCTCCGAGCCGTTCCCGCTTCTGCTTGCTGAAAAGCAGTCGGCCCTTGTCGTCAAGGTTGGCCTCATCTTTGTTGATGAGTGGCAAGAGAATCCTTTTTCCCGCCTCGGCCATTTGTCGACTCCTCGAAGTTGGCAAGCGGCGCGATATCCGTCTCGTCGCCGCTTACCCGCAAGGTAGAGCACCCCGCCCTGCCCACAACGTCCCATTGGGCTCCTGCTCAGGTCGTTGTGTCAGAGAGTATCCACCATAGAAGTTGGGCGAAGTATGGGTGAAATGTGGGAAGTTTATGGGCGGATCAAACCACAAGCCCGTTTTCACCGATTGTCTACATGTTTGAATGAACAGATTAACTAAACTGTCCCGCTTTTCGTCCCGTTAAAGCAAAAAAGGTGCCCACTCTTCAAAGCGGGCACCTTTTCATTGTCCGTTTGCTTACGGATACAAGAAGTATCGAGTTTGGTCGATACTGTGAAGCCAACCATCTTGGGCCGGATCTTCGTCGTTGATCGGTTGCCAGATCATTCGATGGTAGATTCGTCCATCACTGCTCGTGTAGAGCCCTGGGTTAACCCCACCAAACAGCGGGTACCAGGCAGTGTCCGACGTGGGAGCGACCCTTCCACCGGCTATGACCCAGGTGGTGGTGTCCCAATTCCAGACGTACACTTGCTCCGCCAAGCCAGGACGAGCGACACGGGACTCCACGTAAACGTAGAGTTGGTCGCCATTGTCGATTCCAGCATCCGTTCTGAACCAGACTTCGCAGGCAAGCGACGTGGCGCTGTTGAACATTTGGAGGCGGACATTGTCGCTCGTCAATACGCTCGACAAATCGCCGTCAAACAGTTCTCCCTGATAAATCTGATACCAATCAGGATCCAGCCAGTCTCCAACGCTCAGCGTTACCTGGCGCAAAACCTGGGCACCGCTGAAGCAGTTTCGGAACACCACCGATCCGACATGCCGGCCAAAGCCGAGACCATTGCTGTTCGCATTGGTCGTGAACGTGACGGGTTGCGTCGTAGTTCCGCTGAAGACCTCACCGTTGCTGATGCTAGCATCAACCCACGTGGGCTTGCTCTGGATCTCCCAGACGTAACTGACGTCACCCGTGTTGGTCAGGGTAAACGGGAAAGAGAGCCCACTGTGGTTACCGTCATTCCCGTCGTAACGAACGGATGGGTTTGCACTCACAGCCATGGCTCCTGGAGTAGCGTCGATAAGCGTCGCGCCTTGGGAAGTTCCATACGACGAGGAAGCAACCGCCCACTGGCCATAGGCCCACAACTTGTGTTTTCCGCTGGAAAGGGCTGGCGTGCCGTTGTAGTAGTCGCCCCAGTCCAAGGAGGCTCCAAAGTAGTCACCCCAACGGTTATCCTGGGTATAGACGCCAGTTCCGTTTTGAATCTGGGTCGAACTGGCGATCGCGAAGCCGCCTGCTCCGTTCTTTTCAATCACGGTGTAGCGGTGTTCAGCCCATTGGCTCGCGACATTGGCCACGCGTCCAAAGGTGTAGATAGCCTCACCTTCATAGTTGGGCACGATCGCCGGGAAGACATAGTAGTAATCGGTTGCACCGAAGTTGCCGTTGTGCTTTATCGTGTTCGTGACCGGGTCATAGTTGATGACGCGGTTGACCATTTCAGTCCCTCCGCCTCCATAGTTGCCGTCAGTCATGAATCCAAGCCACATATGGTACGTGTTGTCGGTGACGTCTCGGATAAAGTGGGCTCCCATTACTCGGGCGTCGAACCCAAAGAGCACGTCGCCACCGGGTTGTACAGCGTTGGGTGCAACTCCATAGGCACCAATATCTACTCGGGACTTCGTCTGCGTTCTCGTGTTGAGGGGATCATCAATCTCGTTGATGTACAGCCAGTTGCTCCCCAACCGAATTGTGGAGACGAGGACTGTGTCGAAGGCTCCGACCCCACTCATCATCTTGGCAGCCCTTGGACCAAAGGTCGATGTTCCGTCACTGTTCGTGAGCGGAAATGGTCGCCAATAGTTCGTGCCAATCCCTTGGTACAGTTGGGACTTATTGACAACGACGAGTTGCGCTCCCATGAACGAATCGTTGGAGAAGCGGAACTGATTCCCTGCCATGTAAATGGCCTCTTGCCCATACGAAAGGTCGTAATAGTCGGACCAAGCCAAATCAGCCCCAGATCCGGTTTCACCGGCGAACCGATAGACCCACCAGTTGCCCGTAGGATCCTCGCTCTGAGAGACGATTAGGGCGATCTTCGAGGTTAGGGCTGCATCATCTCTCTCAAGAATGAGCATAACAAACCGTCGATTCCACGGGTCGTAGATGACCTTTGGATCAAACAGGAACTTGCTCGAGTTCAGTGTCGTCGCGAAGTTCTCCAGCATCAACTGGTTACCGCACTTGTCGTAAACCGCCCAACGTACGTTGGTGACTTGGATGATCCAGTTGCCTCCAACGGCAGTCTCGCAGTCTGGCGGTCGCCAGGTTCCATGTTGAGGTAGCCCTTGCCAAGTCGTGATGGTCGTGTAAGCGTCGTTGCCAAACGCGTCAGCCAGGTCAGCCTGACTGGAAATGGAGTGATCGCCGACGAATGACCGGTCCAACGGCTTCTTCAGGTGGGGGTTTGGCTCACCCCACAAGGGAAGCATCTCAGGTTGGGTCCCTGGTCGAATGGCGATAGGTGTTGCAACCTGGGATCCTTTCGGATTCATCTTGCCGATCTTTACCAGCGTTCCAGGTTCTTGAGCAAAGCCCGTAGCCACAATACCAATGATTGCGGCAAGGGTTGAAATCAATCTTGCTCTCATCAGAGTCCTCCTTGAGTTCCTTAGCGCGCTATTTCTAGTCGCTACAGGTTCAAACTCATTATGGTGGAGGATGCGGGGAATAACATGTCATCGAATTTGATGACACGAGCAATGAAGACAAATGAAAATAGGCTCCCGTTAACCGGGAGCCTATTGCTCAAATCTACCTAGTGGTGGTGATGGTGGCCAGCGTGGCCTTCGTCTTCTTCCTTCGGAATCTCCGCGACTGCGGCTTCGGTAACGAGGAGCAGACCAGAGATTGAGGCTGCGTTTTGAAGGGTTGTTCGAACAACCTTGGTGGGATCGACAACCCCGGCCTTGATGAGGTCTTCGAACTCAAGCGTTGCTGCGTTGAATCCAACACCTGGCTTCCCGTTCTTGACTTTGTCAACAATCACCGAGCCTTCGACTCCAGCATTTTCTGCAATCGTGCGAAGTGGTGCCTCAATAGCCTTTCGAATGATGTTCACACCAATAGCCTCATCGGCTTCCGCCTTGACTTTGTCAAGAGTGTTGGCACCAGCCTGGAGAAGGGCAACACCGCCACCAGGCACGATGCCTTCCTCGAGGGCCGCGCGAGTTGCTGCCAAGGCGTCTTCGATTCGAGCCTTCTTCTCCTTCAGGGCGGTCTCCGTAGCAGCACCGACCTTCACGACCGCAACGCCTCCACTTAACTTGGCTTGTCGCTCTTGCAGTTTCTCCTTGTCGTAGTTGCTATCCGTGTTCTCAATCTGAGCCTTGATTTGCTTCAGTCGTCCGTCAATCTTCGCCTTGTCACCCTTCCCGTTGACAATCGTCGTGTTCTCTTTGGTGATGACGATCTTCGCGCAGGTGCCAAGCATGTCTGGCGACACGTTTTCCAACGTGATGCCGAGTTCCTCGCTGATGAACTGGCCACCCGTGAGAATCGCCATGTCTTCCAGCATCGCCTTTCGTCGATCTCCAAACCCAGGAGCCTTGACCGCGGCGATTGGAAGGTTTCCGCGCAGTCGGTTCAAAACCAAGGTCGCAAGGCATTCGTTCTCTACATCTTCGGCAACGATCACAAACGGTCGCCCCATGCGCAGAACTTTCTCAAGCATTGGAATGAGGTCCTGAACATTGCCGATCTTCTTCTCATAGAAAAGGATCATCGGCTCTTCGAACACCGTTTCCATGCGCTGCGGGTCGGTGACGAAGTAGGGGGACATGTAGCCTTTGTCAAACTGCAAGCCCTCGACAATCTCGAAGGACGTTTCAGTTGACTTGCTCTCCTCGACGGTGACGACACCTTCTTGCCCGACCTTGTCAATCACTTGAGCAACGAGGGCGCCGAGTTCTTCATCGTTTGCCGAGATGGTGGCAACTTCTCGGATGGCCTTTTCGCCACTGATTTTCTTGGTGCTCTTCATCAAATCGGCAACAATGGCATCAACTGCCGCTTCAATACCGCTTTTGATCTGCGTTGGATTGCTCCCCGCAGCAACGTTTCGAATGCCTTCCTTGAAGATCGCTTGGGCAAGAACCGTTGCCGTCGTCGTTCCATCACCAGCAAGGTCGTTGGTCTTGCTGCTGACTTCTCGAATGAGTTGGGCACCCATGTTCTCGAAACGGTCCTCAACTTCAATCTCCTTAGCGATCGTTACGCCATCGTTGATAACCGTTGGGCTGCCAAACTTCTTCTCAAGAACCACGTTTCGTCCGCGAGGTCCGAGGGTTACTTTGACCGCGTTGGCGAGTTTGTCAACACCAATCTCAAGAGCACGGCGTGCGCCGTCGTTGTATTTGATCTCCTTTGCAGCCATGTTAGTTCACCACCGCGAGGACTTCGTCTGCTCGCAAAATCGTGTAGTCGTTCTCGCCGACCGAAACCTCGGTTCGGCTGTGCTTGCCGTAGAGACCTACAACGCGGACCTTGACGTCAACTGGTGATGTTGCGCCGCTATCAAGCGTCTTGCCAGGGCCAACCGCCAAGACGGTGCCTCGCTGTGGCTTTTCTTGTGCGGAGTCAGGAAGAATGATGCCGCCAGCGGACTTTTCTTCCTTCGCTGCGGTCTCGACGACGATTCGATCATGTAGGGGTTTTAACTTCATGCTAGACCTTCAAATATATGTCTCGGCAAAACCGAGTTGGATGTTAGCAGTTTACCCGTTCGAGTGCTAAAAGTGCGATCAGTGGATCAGACAAATCAGGCAGATCCGACTTATCCAACTTGTCAGACTGAGACGGTTCCCAGAGACTCCGAGACGGAGAAACCCGCTTCGGTTTTCGATTGAACTTCTTCAAGTGTCACGTCTGGTGCCAACTCAATCAAGGTCATACCCGACGGCGTGATTTCAAACACGCAAAGGTCGGTAATCACCAAGTTCACGACGCCCTTGCCTGTCAGGGGCAAGGTGCACTCCTTCAGAATCTTGGATTCGCCCGCTTTGTTCGTGTGCTCCATGACCACGACAACCCGCTTAACCCCAGCGACGAGGTCCATCGCGCCACCCATGCCTTTGACCATCTTGCCAGGGATCATCCAGTTAGCGAGGTCACCGTTTTCGCTAACCTCCATAGCCCCAAGGATTGAGAGGTCAATATGCCCGCCGCGGATCATCGCAAACGAATCTGCGGAGGAGAAGTAACTCGTTCCTGGCATATCCGTGATGGTTTGCTTGCCAGCATTGATAAGGTCTGGGTCAGCCTCTCCTTCGAATGGGAAGGGCCCCATGCCAAGCATGCCGTTTTCGCTCTGTAGCGTCACGTCCATTCCATCGGGAATGTAGTTCGCCACCAAGGTCGGTATCCCGATTCCGAGGTTCACATAGAACCCATCACGAAGTTCTTGCGCTGCTCGTTGGGCGAGTTGGTCACGGCTGAGGGGCATAGGTAGAGTTTACCGACCTACCGCCACTCATCAAACAGGGTGCTGATTGATTCATTCAGGTGAATTCGCTTGATGGCTTCACCGACGAGCGGGGCGCTGGGAAGAATCGTCAACTTGGGGATCATCTTCTCGCTTCCGATTGGCAACGTGTCGAGCGTAATCACCTTCGAGATGACGCTCTCCTGAAGCCTTTGCGGTGCGTTGCCGCTCAGGACAGCATGCGTGCATGAGA
>CALMEF010000131.1 GCA_937862825.1 uncultured Armatimonadota bacterium | reverse complement strand
CCACCCAGTCACGGGTCGCCTGCCCTGAAACATCCTTTACGGCTGGCCTTTTGCACGACATAGGCAAGTGCGTGTTGAGTGTCTGGTTGGAGAATCGACTAGATTTGGCTCTCAAACTTGCCATCCGCGACCAGATTCCCTTCGACAAAGCGGAGCGCAAGGTGATCGGCTACGATCATCAAGAAGTGGGAGCCTATCTCGCCCGTGTTTGGGGACTTCCCAGGGTCTTCGAAGTCGGAATTGCCTACCACCACGATCCGGATGCTCAAGAGGAGTTCCGAAACGTCATTGACTGCGTCCATGTTGCCGACTTCTTGACGATGTCAGCCGGTTATGGTCTTGGAGGTGATGGCCTGTGCTACTCCCTCAACAACGCATCTTTGGACCGGTTGCGGCTGAATGGGAACGAGATTGACGAACTGTTTGACCGGTTCGTAGTTCAGGTGGCCGAGTATCGCAAGATGATTGACCTGTTGAACGCTGCGTAAACCCTGCATCCGGGCTAGAATCAAACTAGCCGATGACCGCAGTTTTCGACGTTCTCACCGAAGCATTCAAAGGCACTCCCTTCGAGGGGTGCCTTTGGGTTGTCGGTGGCTCGGTTCGAGATCAGATACTCGGCGTGGACGACGGGTCGGATATTGACCTCGTCTTGGAGGGCTCTGCGGAAGAGGCTGCCCGCTACCTATTCGAAAGCGGCGTATCGTCCATTCCTCCGGTCGTATACCCCCGATTCGGTACGGCCCTCGTCAGGGTCGCCAACTTGGACATCGAGTTGGTTACCGCGAGGAAAGAGTCCTATGATCACAACTCAAGGAAGCCATTCGTTGAGCCAGCCACACTGCTCGAAGATGCCCAGCGGCGAGATTTTACGGTCAACACACTCCTGAAGAATCTCCATACTGGTGAGATCAGGGATCCGCTTGGAACAGGTTTGGCTGACCTAGAAGGCCGGATACTGCGAACGCCGCTGGACCCCGCTGAAACCTTCGAAGACGACCCCCTCCGCATGTTGCGTGCGGTTCGCTTCCGATGGAAGCTGGGACTGACACCGGTTGAGGGTCTGTATCAAGCAATCCAGGCCAAGCGTGAGCGTCTGACGATCATCTCGATGGAGCGCATTCGGGACGAATTCCTTAAGATGCTCAAGTTACCGTCAGCGCCTGAGGCGATGAATGACCTGATGACGCTGGGGCTGTTCCGCTTTATCGCCCCAGAGTTCGAGGCCATGCCAGGAGTGGAGCAAGGGGACTATCACCACCTTGACGTGTGGAACCATACCCTTGAGGTCGTACGGAACTGTTCTGGCAAGCCAACCGATGGGCAGACGCTTCGGTTAGCCGCACTGCTGCATGACGTGGGGAAGCCTTCAACACGGACCATTGATGCGGAGGGAAGGACCCGGTTCTTTGGACATGAATCTCTGGGCGCGCAGTTGACAGTTGGGATATTGCGACGCCTGAAACTCTCAAATGACGACATTGAGCCAGTCTCTCTCCTCGTTAAGAACCACATGCGGCTGGGTTCGGCAACAAAGTTCAGCAAGCCTGCCGCTCGACGACTCATGCGAGACTTGGGACCCTGGCTGCTTCACCTTCTCGACCTTGTTGATGCGGATGCAAACGCCCTAAAGAAAGGGGTAAGGGTGTTCGATCTCGGTCAAATCAAATCAGTTCTTGACCAGGTTTCGCTTGAGACACCGGTGGAGAAACTGGATAGCCCGCTCTCAGGTGCCGAGATCATGGAGTTGACAGGCTTAGTGCCGGGCAAAAGGGTCGGCGCGATCAAGGACATTCTTGCCGATGCGGTCATTCAGGGAACCCTTCATCCTGACGACAAGGACGCAGCCCGTGCCATTGTGCTCGGACTTGAATCTACTGATAAACCGGAATCGTCCTGACCACAAATGAGTCGAGTTCTGACACTTTCCAGTGGTGCCCTGGTTGGCATATTCATTCTTGGCGTGTCCAGCCGCTCGGCGGTCTCGACTCCGCTCGTTGCGGGCACGGTTAATCTTCAGGACGCAACGCCCGGAGAGCAGCAGGTGGGGCACGTGAACATAAGTGGTGTGAGTCGAGCAGCCCAGTTCGTCGGCAGCGGTACAGGGCTCATCAACATACCTGCACCCTCTATTGCTACCGGGCTACTCAATGACGCTCGACTCTCGGTAAACATCCCTCGTGCGAACGGGAACACGACCTTCACTGGAGTCAACCGATTTACCAAGAACGTCATCTTCACGAGCCAAGTAGGCACGTTGTTATTCCCTTCAGTGACCGCTGGCAACACACGTCCGATGATAACGATGTTCGCCACGGGTTCAGGAAACGCACCAAGGATGGTCATCGGGCACTCGACGTCCTTCTCGAACTATGGCTTGGAATATGTTGACGAGACCGATCGGTTCCACTTCACTGGCGCTGGCTTCCGGGTGGTAACCGTTGACTTGATTAGCGGTCGGCTTGGGATCGGTGCCGAAGCCCCAGAGTCCAAAATTCAAGTCCTTGATAACGCCCCCTCCAATGATCACGGTTCCTTGTTCGTCCAAAACGGCTCGAATGGGACGTTGTTCCCTCAAACTCGAATTGGTGCTTACATAAGCGCGATGGGCACGGGCAGTGGCACCATAGCCGTGGTTGGAGCCGCGTCTGAGTTCGCCAGTGGGAGTTCCTATGGTGGCTTCTTTGAAGCCTTGGGCATTGGAGATAACTTTGGAGTGTACGGTTCCGCCATTTCTGGAACCCAAAATTTCGCTGGCTATTTCAATGGGCAGGTGTATGGAACCTCTGCATCTGCAGGCGTAAAGTCATTCCTGATCGACCACCCTTCTGATCCAGAAAACAAGTTGCTTCGACATAGCAGCGTAGAGAGTGACCAGCGGATGAACATCTACCGAGGGAAGGTCCGCACGGATGAGCGCGGCTACGCATCCGTGACCGTTCCCGATTGGTTTGATGGATTGAACGTTGATATCCAATATTCGCTCACAGTTGTCGACGGCACCGATAGTTCCGACTTTGTGCTCGCCAAAGTTGCCCGTAAACTCGACAAGGGAGTCTTTGTGATTCGCACCAGCATTCCCAACACAGAAGTCCACTGGATGCTCTCTGGCGTTCGCAACGACGCAACTTCTCAGCGATATCCTCTGGTTGTCGAAGAAGACAAGCCAGCCTCCTTGCGAGGCAAGTATCTTGAACCAGAGGCACATGGCTATGGCGTGGAGCGAGCCATGTACCCTCCACCCCAGCGAAAGGCAGCGAATGACGATCCGGCGCAGAAGCGCTAAGTGGAGTGTGCCGCGGATTCTCCTGCCACATAGCCGGTCGCAAAAGCGGCTTGCAAGTTGTAGCCACCTACTGGACCAGCAATGTCGAGTAGTTCTCCACACAGGTAGAGCCGGGGCACGATTTTGGATTCCATAGATTGCGGGTTGACCTCATCGAGCGAAACGCCACCCGCTACGCACTCGCCTTTATCTAAAGGCACCTGTTTAACTCTGCCCAAGGGCCAGCCTTTCAACACCTCAAGCAGTCGGTTGCGGGACTTGGCCGGGAGGTTGGCGCCCGTTGTCTCGCCGAGGTTCGCAGCACCTGCGAGTTCTCCAATCAGATTGTTTGGAACGAGTCCTTCCAGGTATGCAGAAACTCTCTTCTTTGGGTTCTTCCTCAACCACTCGGCGAAGTCGTGGCCGAGTTCTTCAGGGTTTTGGTCAGGTGTGAGATCAACTTCAAGGTCTACTGGCATGCTCTCCAGCCTCTCGGTGACCTCCCTGCTGATTCCCAAGGCGCAGGGCCCGGATATCCCGCGGTGGGTGAAGAGCAGGTCCCCGCGCCACTTTGCGAATACCTTCCCCGCCCGAGCCTTGAGGACGACGTCTCGGAGCGCAATCCCTGCTCTCGGATCCATGTCGTCACGCACCAAGTTGATCGGGGCCAAGGCTGCCCGGACCGGGACTACGGTATGACCAAGCGCCTTCACCCAAGGCCAGCCATCCCCCGTTGTGCCGGAGTTCGGATAACTGCTGCCCCCTGTTGAGATAATCAGATGGGTACCAGACCAAGTTCCCCGCGTCGTCGTGACCTCAAACCCGCTTTCCGTTCGCACCACGTTGGTCACAGGCGTTTCCATCTGCAGATCGACCTTTGATCGGACGAGATACGTCTTTAAGATTCCAACAACGTCCTTGGCAGTTCCTTCGCTTGGGAAGATGCGGCCATCTGGGCGTGTGTAGACCTTTAGCCCCTTTGAGGTCAACATCTTCACGATCTCGGTGTTCGGAAAGCGATAGCAACTCGGGCGGATGAACCTGGCCTCCTCAGGGCGGAAGGCACGAAGAACCTCCTCCATCGGGCCGTCGTGGCAAATGTTGCACTTCCCTCCGCCCGAGATCAGAATCTTGGTTCCAACGCGAGCGGTCTTCTCAATAAGGGTGACCCTTGCCCCCAAGGTCGCCGCTCGCCACGAAGCCATGATCCCCGCGGCTCCTGCTCCAATCACAATGATTCGCTGTTCGATGCCAGCAATTGTGAGAGATTCGAGGGCTAAACTGTTGCCAAGATGAGGGTGGCCGTTGTCGGAGCCGGGATTGTCGGGGCGAGCGCTGCGCTTGAACTCGCCAAACGTGGACATGACGTGACCCTCTACGAACAGTTCGGG
>CALMEF010000130.1 GCA_937862825.1 uncultured Armatimonadota bacterium | reverse complement strand
TTCCGCGGTCTTGGGATTAACAACCGCCTCGCAGGTGACTTAGGCTCGGCGACCCTCCTGGTCGTGCTCACCGTGGTGACGCTGGTCGTCTCAAATGTCGTCCCCAAACAAGTGGGTTTCGTGCGCGCCAACGAGGTCGCCATTGCAGCCGCCCGCCCCATGTGGCTTTGGATTCACATTACGGCTCCAATCGGTTGGATCGTCCTGCAAACCTCAAGGGTTGTCGCCAAACTATTGGGGGCAAAGCCCGACCAACCACATCGGGTGACCGAGCAAGACATCTTGCATCTTATTGACGAGGGCGCAAAACGAGGCGGACTTGACGCTTCTGAAACGGCGATGGTCAAACGTGTTTTGGCGCTCAGCGATATCCAAGCGTCGCAGTTGATGACAAAAGTCGATGCCATTGAATGGATTGACCCAAGCGACGACTCGCGACAAGTGACCAAGGAAATCGAACGCAGTTCGCACTCGTTCTTCCCCGTCGCAGAAGGTTCTCTTGACTCATTGAAGGGAATCTTGAAAGCGAAGGACTGGCTTGCCCTTGACTCGCCAACTTTTGACCGAATCGAACTGATGCCTGCTGTCTTTGTCAAGCCAGACTCAAGCCTGATTGATGTCCTACATGCCTTGGCTCCGGTTGACACCAAGGCCGCATTTGTTCGCAAGAAGGATGGTTCGATAGTTGGTATGATTTCGCTGAACGACGCTGTTCAAGCGGTGACTGGCCCACTGAAGGGTGCCTGAACCCGTGTATCATTAGGCGTTTCCAATATGGGAGTTTTTTCAGCGCTCAAGCGTGTTCTGGTCGGTAAACCGATCCACACGAAGCACGCTCACCACGAGCGGTTGCCCAAAATTTACGGCCTTCCGGTCTTCGCATCGGATGCTCTTTCTTCAACCGCTTACGCGACTGAGGAAATTCTGCTCGTCCTGGTGGTGGCAGGGGCTGTAGCACTACCGATGGTCTTTGGGGTCTCGCTGTGGCTGGGACTGCTAATGATCATCATCGCGTTTAGTTACTTCCAGACTATTCACGCGTATCCCAAGGGTGGTGGAACCTACCTGGTTTCCACCGAGAACTTGGGAAAGGGTGCTGGCCAGGTCGCAGGCGCATCGTTGCTGATTGACTATGTGTTGACTGTCGCGGTCTCGATCTCGTCCGGTGTCGCGGCGATCATCTCGTGGCAGCCCGCTGCGAAGCCATACGCTGTCCCTATTGGACTCGCGGCGATCGCTCTCCTAATGGTTGCGAACCTGCGAGGTGCGAAGGAGAGTGGTGCCCTGTTCGCCATCCCAACGTACACCTATGTCGGAATGATCTTGATCCTTGTCGTCAAGGGCATTATTGACAGCGCTGGTCAACCTCACACCGTTCCGCAGAACTTGACTCCACCGAGCGAGGGTTGGCACGCGATCACCTTCTTCTTGATGCTTCGCGCCTTTGCTGCCTCATGTACGGCTCTGACGGGAACTGAAGCCATCGCCGACGGTGTGCAAGCATTTCGCCCACCGGAGGCAAAGAACGCCGCGCAGACACTACTCGCGATGGTCTTCCTTTTGATGGCAATGTTCATCGGCTTGAGTTACCTCGCTATGCACGAAGGGATAGTCCCGATCGCCACAAGCGACCCAAACTACAAGACCGTAGTTGCTCAGATAGCGATTCGCCACTTCGGTGAAGGTTGGATTTACGTGCTGCTTCAGTTGGCCACGGCCTTGATCCTCTTCTTGGCGGCCAATACGGCCTTTGCCGACTTCCCAAGGCTTTCGAGTTTCATTGCCCGTGACGGATATTTGCCGCGCCAGTTGGCCTCGCTTGGCGACCGGCTCGTCTTCCAGAACGGAATCATCCTCTTGTCGCTGGCGGCGATGGCCCTTATCGTCATCTACCACGCAGACACGCACTCGTTGATCCCTCTCTATGCGATGGGGGTCTTCATCAGTTTCACGCTTAGCCAAGCGGGCATGGCGTCCAAGTTCTTCCGAGAACGGGCACCGCTTTGGAAAGGACTCGTCAGCGGATTTGGAGCGTTGGTGACGCTGATCGTACTCGGAATCCTACTGGTAACCAAACTTGCCGAGGGCGCGTGGCTGATCATCATCGCCCTGGCGGTCATGTTGTTCATCTTCTCAAGAATCCGTCGTCATTACGACTACCTGGCCCGAGAACTTTCGCTTTCGCCCAGCGATACCCTGGACGAAGCCAAGACGACGGTTTTGCTCTTGGTGCCGCGGCTCCACAAGGGCATCTTGCAAGCGATCGCTTACTCCAAGGCAATGGCCAAGGACGTTCGAGCCATTCACGTCACATTGGATCCCGCCAATACGGGCAAGATCAAAGAGGATTGGAACAAGTTTGGGGCGGACATCCCCTTGGTTATTCTCGAATCGCCGTACCGGTCCCTCATCGAACCCGTGATAGATTACGTTGACGAAGCCCTCGAAGAAGATCCCAACATGATGGTGACCGTCATCGTTCCTCAGGCAGTCCCCAAGCGTTGGTGGCACGGGATTCTGCACAACAACGCGGCCGTTGCCCTCAAACTGGCCCTGGCCAGTCGAAAGAACGTAGTCATCACCAACGTTCGGTACTTCTTGAAATGATTGTCGAATCCTACGAAGATGTCATTGTCCTTTCGGGTGCCCTGCGCTCGAACTTTTGGGACACGATCCATACTGCGATCTCTCTCCTGTTGAAGCGCCACCCCAGCGGCGTCATCGTTGACTGCAGCGGCATCACGGAATGCACACCCGCAGGGGCCGAGACCTTTCGCGACGCGATGGAATACATCGAAGAGCACGATGCACGAATCATCGTTGCTGCGGTGCCAGCCGCGGTCATGGAGGTCATCAAGTCCGTTCCCCACGTGCGGTCGCAACTCGCTGTTGCTCCTTCCGTTGAAGTGGCGCGAAAGTCTCTTGACATCCTTTACCACCATGAGGAAGAAGGAAAGCCCAAGAGAAAGCACTCTTCCAATCCCAAAATCCTCGTGTGCCTGGCCACGGGTACGGGCGACGAATCCGATGATGCTGCCATGCGGCTAGGGTCGCTGCTCGCGACCGCACTAGAGACCGAGATCATCCTCGTCTGCGTGCTCATCGTGCCTCGCGAGTTGCCGCTGCAAGCCCCAATGGCGAAGCAAGAAGAATCGACGTCCCGAGCGATTGGAAGAGCCCACGCGTTCTACGATGGTAAGGACCTGCTCCACGAAGCGAAGGTTGAACGTGGGCGCGACATCGCCTCCACCCTGGCCGGAGTGATGGAAGAGGTGGCCGTCTCGCACGTCGTCCTTCCGTTAAACGACGATGAGTTGGACCACGAGATCAACGCGAAGATGATTCGGGCGGTGTTGGGCAAGTTGAACTCTGAAGTCGTGTTTGTTCGAAATGCGGTTTAGTTCAAGATTTTCCTGACTGGATACGCAAATCGAATCCCGTTCTCGGCGAACCTTCGGTCGATTTCCTTGATGCATTCGGAGCGCATCCGATCCTGCGTTTCTGGGTCTGTGGCGGGCAGGAACACCCGCAGAATGACCCCGCTCTCACCAAACTCGCGCCACCGAACGTAGGGTTCCCGCTCGCTCTCGTGTCCGATGGTCGCCATTGCCGCTTTTGCTGCCTCGACTGCGACTCCTTCGGCAAAGTTCAGGTCGCTACCATACTCGATGGTGCAATCCACCGAAACCCAAACATCTTGTGCTGGCTGATGGAAGTTGATCAGCCAGGACGAGGCAAACTTGTTGTTCGGAATGACGAGCATCGCGTCAGACCAAAGCCTCACCTTCGTCGAGCGCCACCCGATCTCTTCAACAAATCCTTCTTGCCCGTTCTCTAGCCGGACCAGATCACCAACGCTGGCTGGCCGGTCCATATTGAGGAAGATGCCGCTGAAAAAGTTGGACAGACTCTCCTGCAAGGCAAGACCGAGGACGATCCCTCCGATCGTGCCGCCCGCGAGCAAAGGGGTCAAGTCAGCGCCGAGCACGCGGAGGGCGTAAATGGTGGCCACCACCAAAATCATTGAAAGGAGGATCTTTCGGTATAGGCTGTGCCGTGTGCGTAGGTCCTGAACCTCAGCCCTTGTCTTGTTGGACTCGGCTCCCAACTCCTGAATCGCGAAACCAGCGTTGATCGCACGCGCACCAACAATCGCAAACAAGATAATCCACGCGATGGACAGCCCCTGGGTGAGCAACGTCGCAAGACGTGGATGCGCTTCAAAGTAGGGCAAGGTGAACGCGGCCCGTGCGATGCCGATGAGCAGCACGGCTGAGATGAGCAGCCCCTGCATGGCGCGCGCCAGGATCATTCCAGCGGTGTTCTCCCTCAGGCGCCGGTGCACCAGCCAGTTCCAGAGGAAGCGAAGCACAACCGCCAGGAGGACAAACCCGCCCAACCACTGGCCCGCCTCAATCAACTGTCGTGTCGCGTCTGGCACGATGGAGAGTTTACAATCAGTTCATGTGATCGCATACAAGGTCCAAACTCAATGGCCTTTGAGTTTCGTACACACCCAGGGGAACTTGACCAACCCCGAAATTACCGTCGCGGCTTCACCCGCAATTTTGATTATGTCAAGAAAGGAGTCAAAAAGAACAAACAAGAGTGTTATGATGGACTCAAGGCTTGCCGAACTCGGTCAAGCGGAGGGTAACAACATGATTAGTATGGCCATAGTCGCGGGCATCGCGGCTACATTAGATATTCGGGAATTCTATGTGATCCCCAATGCGGGAACGTCCGTGGAAGAGATTGCTACTATTGGAAAGGTACTCAAGAGGGAGCACGAACTCTACACTATGTCTATGACGTCGAGCCAGTTCGCTCGTGCGTCGAAGTTACACAAACTCGTCCATGTCCGACGCAAGGATCAGCAACCAGATATGGGCTCCGTGAAGAGCCTCGACAAGTTTGTCAAAGCCATAAAACTTGAAGCACAAGCTGCCCGAAGAAAGCCAAGAGGGTTGGGAGGAACCGAAGGTTACCTTTGGTATCTGAAGCAACGCGCTTATCCTAATGACCGAATCGACTACGACGCATATGCTAAAGCCGCTGGTCACCGAGACCGGATGCCAGCACCGAAAACAGGTGCTCTCGATTCGTCATCCTGGTCATATTTGGGCCCCACGAACTTGGAGACTCCTTACCGCACATATTGGGGGCTGTCTCCGGTAAACGGCCGGATCAATGCTGCCGCGTGGGACCCGGTGAACGCGGATACGCTATGGGTTGGTGCACCAATGGGAGGTGTCTGGAAGAGCACCGATGCTGGAGCCAACTGGACACCACGTGGGGATGACTTTTCCTATCTGCCCATTTCGTCCCTAGCCGTCAATCCGCTCAATCCGGACTGGGTCTATGCCGGTACTGGCGACTTCGATGGAGGCTACGGATACGGGCATGGCATCATGCACACAATGGACGGAGGCGCGACCTGGACCGAATACGGTGCTGCTGATTTCGGTACCTTGCCCGTCACAGCGCTGACTCTTCACCCATCAAACCCGCTCATTGTCTGTGCAGCAACCGGGTCGAGATCAAGCACTTCGGGTGGTTACATCTGGCGAAACACGCTTGGGGGAACCGGTGTATGGACTAAAGCAATCGCAACTTCCGCTAAGTGGACTGACTTGCGGGTTGGCACGACAACTCCAGGAGGTGCTCGTGTTTACTGGGCTGCAGGCGTCGGTGTTACCGGCAATCTTCTATACCGCTCTGTTAATGCAGGCAGTACATGGTCCTCCATTGCACTGCCAGCGGGCCTGACCCCGCAGACAAGGTTAAAAATAGCCCCTTCGAAGCTGGACTATCAAACACTCTACTTACTGGCACCAAGTTCGCAGAAGATTTACAAAACAGTCAACAGCGGTTCAACTTGGAGTGACATCACCTCCGGATTCCCAAATGGAACAACTTCCGATCCAACTTACAACTGGTCGCAGGTCTCCTATGACGCGACAATCGAAACTTCGGTCTACGGTTCAACGGTCATCTATGACTCGATATATGTCGGGCTGATTGATGTGGCGCAGTCGGTGGACGGTGGATCGACGTGGAACTCGATTGGTGGGCCGACATGGACTAGTTCGGCCCAAACTCACAATGATCAGCACACGTTAGTAGCGCATCCCCAGACTCCTAACCTGATGCTAGTTGGCAATGATGGCGGCATTTACAAGTTTTGGGATGCTGGAGCTGTAGACTTTTGGTTTAATCTAAACGAGCGACTTGGCGTTACGCAGTTCTACCACGCGGATCACCATCCTACAGACGGAGACGTCATGCTTGGCGGCACTCAAGACAATGCCACGCCCCTCTCACTGGGAGACCTACTGAACTGGGAGAACGTTGGTGGCGGAGACGGCGGAGGTTGCGCTATCAACCTTGTTGAACCTGGAATCCAGTACGCCACATCACAGAACTACGGTTATAACTCGTCAACCGGTGATTGCCAGTTGTTTACGACCTCAGACTTCTGGGGTTCTTCATATAGTCACTCCTACAATATTGGAACGGAACCGACATCATTCATAGGAGATGTCAAGATCAATCGGGCGTTGCCCATCATCGTGTATACAGCTACGAATCGCTTGTACGCACACATCTGGAATCCGCTTTCTCATGTGACAACGAGATTCCCACAGCAACTTTGTAGTAGCGGAAGCGTTACGGAGATAGGAACGGCGCGATCTGACGCAAATGTCATCTACACGGGTGCATCGAATGGCGAGGTCTGGATGACTAATGATGGGGGCTCAAACTGGACCCAAATCTCGACCGGATTGCCAGTTCGTTCGATCACCGATATTAACGTCCACCCAAACGATCCGTATGATGTTCTGGTCACTGTCTCAGGTACTGGCGTGGGACACGTCTGGCATTGTGAAAACACGAGTGCAACGACCCCATTGTGGGTTGATTGTAGCGCCCTTGGAACGAGCACTCTGCCCGACCTTCCCGTAAACTGCATCGAACGAAGTATGTACGGCCCAGAGGATACGTGGTGGGTAGGTACAGATAATGGCGTTTACATGACTCCATCTGAGGGCGTATTCTGGCTAAATATCAATCCACTTGGACTACCAAATGTGCAAGTCAACGACATCACTTCCGTGATCGGCAACTCCCATATGTTCGCTGCTACATTTGGTCGCGGCATGTGGAAGATCAACATTTATGATCCAAACGATGCGGTCACCGGAAATGGGGGAGCAACCGCTCGGGTCAACGCCGAAAGTACGGCCACTGCGACCGTCAACGTTGACCATCCGGCACCAGACACGGGAACGGAAATCATGTTAGAGAGCGACAGCATTGCCGCGAGCGTCCCTAGTTCGACCTATGTATGGTTCAACTCGGACGAAAGCGATTATCCGATTACAACCTATCAGGTCTGCATGGACCCTGTGCTCGTGAACATCACGGCTCGACTTGGCACGTCGACCCATGTTTACTCGTTCACTGTGGATCCCCTTTCGAATCTCCTTCCCGTCACAAATTACGTAGTTACGCGCGGTGAGGAGTTCGAGGGAACGCTAACCAGTCTGCTTTGTACAGACGGCGATGTGCTCAGCATCTTCAACGACCCCACCTCTCTTGAGGCATCGGTTGATTTTTTGACCACTGGCGCGCCTGTCCCCCCAACTCTGTTGGAGTTCTACTGGACCTCAAGAGTGGGTAGGCCCGGATTATCGGAACAACTAACGATGCTCGATAGAGTGAGCGGCACCTACACCGTCCTCACCGGAAGAGTAGCAACAACTCGGGTTTCACCGTTCAATAAGAAATCCATTGCCACTCCTGGTCGCTATGTCACCCCTGGAGGTGCCATCCGAGCAAGGCTAACCTGGCGTCCGATCAATGACGAAGATCCCGCAGCCGATGGGTGGCTCCACTCAGTTGACTTCGCGGCATTTCGAGCGGTGCCGTAACCACCTACCGCAAAACGCCGTACGAGGACCCTCGAATATCTCAAGGGTCCTCGGTCGGGCTTAACTGGCTTGGATCAAGGCTCTCGGGCTGCAGATGCCGGTAGTCGGGTTCCAAGTAAAAGGGGCGCTGCGCCTTGCTCTTGATGCTTCCATAGCCATCAAAGACGAGATCGGTCAGGCGGGCCTTCCCGCCAACACAAGCGCACGGGCCAAGGCGCGGATCTCATGTTCCGATACAATGTTCAGAGCGATCGGCTGAAGCACATGCGACTCTGGAACGTTTCCACTCAAGCAACGACAGACTAACCAGTGCACCGGGTGAGACCAGCAGTCGCGGTCGATCCAGTCCACCGGAATCACCACCCCACGCAGGATCAACTGCGCTGAAACCTGCCGACGACCCGTAGTGCAGAGTTCTCCCGCTAGTGTTTGGAGTTCAACTGTAGGCATCAACTTGGTTGCAGCAACCGCCGCCCAAACCGTCAAAGGCTGCAAGTCCCGCCTGAGTTCGGGGAGGAATTGGGTCAGGCCATGCTGGCTTGCGACGACAAACCCCTGCTGACGAACGGTGCGAAAAGCAGATCGAATCAGCCCCCCGGCAATGGTCGGAGCCAGCGAATCGCTCCGGTCTGCCAACCGCACCAGAAATGCGGCCAGTTGGGGCCGGAAGTGCTCGCCGGGGCGATCAATGGCCTGTAGCATTGGCGGAATGAGCGCGCGAATCTCCGACCACCGTCTCCGCTTGGCCAAGATGGAAAGGCAATCGCCCACGAGCACGGTGTCTCGCCAATGGGTGATCGGCTCCGCAACCAGCGCCACCGCAAACTCAACTAGCGAGCGCTCAGCAAGCCCCTCTAAGTAGCCTCGGCGTGCGGAAATCTCCCACTCCCGAATCGTGTCCCTCAACTCCATAGGAGGATTTCCTACGTCGGGTCAACCGCCACGGTTCCGTGTTTTGGGACAGCGGTCCATATGCGGAGGATTTGCGCCTTTAGTTTCTGGAAGAGGGGCAATTGTCGCTGGAAGACTTCCAATTCTTACTGGAAGAGCGGCAATTGTCAGCGTTGCCCCTCCGGGAGCGACAATTGGAGGTCTTACAGTGACCGTTGCCCCTCCAGGAGCAACCATTGGAGGTCTTCTAGTTAGAATTGGTGCGCTTCCAGCAGAATATCTCATCGGTCCGGTCGCTGGGTGGGCCGTACCAGGAATCCCTCCACCTCAGGGAGGCGGAGGGATTTGGCGGGGAGACGTTATCGTCCGAAGGTCTCGGCGATATCTTCCACCTTCACGGACGTGACGTAATCCACATCCTTCAGGCGGAGGGTGACGCGGTACTCACCGTTGGTGAGCGGGCGGCGGCCACGGCCGTTCCAGAACACGACGTTCAGGCCGGGTTTGCCGGTTCCGGTCAGTTCGGTGACGGTGTTGCCAGCGGCATCCGCGATGGTAATCTTGGCTTCGCCCATCTCGGCTTTGCAGTAGTACTGGATCGAGGTTCCCGGCTGGTTGTTGGGCGACGTCCAGATTCGGTTGCCGTCCCATTCGCCTCGGCCAACTCGGCCCAAGAGATACACCGGGCCTGGCTTGGAGAGGACAACGTCCTTGCCAAGGTTCTCACCAGTCAACTCTTCGAGTCCGCCACCAGGCATCGTCCAGATGCTTCGACCGTGCGTTCCGAGAATGATGTCGCCATCGCGAGGGTGGATGGAGATGTCGTTCACCGGAGTTGTCGGCCAGTCGGGGTGCTTGTAGATGGTCCAGTTCGCACCACGATCGAGCGAGAACCAGAGACCGTTTTCGGTGCCTAGCACGAGCATGTCGGGGTTGCGAAGGCCCTCTCGGATGACGTGAACCGAGTGGTTCGTGGTCAAGCCGTTGGTGATCTTCGTCCAGGTCTTGCCGAAGTCGTCAGTCATATAGACCCACGGCTCGTAGTTGTTGCTTCGATGTCCGTCGAACGTGACATAGGCGCGACCGAGAACGAATCGGCTGGCGACCACTCGCGAGCACCAGATATTCGCCGGAACGCCGGGGATGTTGGCGGTCACGTTGGTCCACGTAACGCCGTCGTCTTGGCTCACGTGAACCAAACCGTCATCGGTGCCTACCCATAGGACGCCAGCACGCATAGGCGACTCGCTGATCGTCACGATGGTGCAGTGGACTTCTGCGCCGGTGTTCTCAGGAGTGACGCTTCCTTCGCCCGGCTTTTGCTTGGCTGGGTCGTTGGTCGTGAGATCGGGGCTGATCACCTTCCAAGCGTCGCCACGGTTGACCGACTTGAACAGGCGGTTGCCAGCAAAGTAGACGGTCTTGGCGTTGTGTGGCGACAAGAGGATCGGTGAGTTCCAGTTGAACCGGTAACGCGGTTCACCTTGGGCCGGTCGGGGTTGGATGAAGCGGCTTCCGCCGTTGAGTTGATCCACGCGACCGATTGCACCGCCTTGGCTTTCGCTGTAGGCAGTTCGCCAATCTTCGGGGTCAATCTGCACGTAGAATCCGTCGCCACCGCCGATGTTGTAGAAGTCCCAGAATGCGACGCCGCCCTTCTTGGACTGGGTTGGGCCTCCCCAACTGCCGTTGTCCTGAAGGCCGCCGTACACGTAGTAGGGCTTGCGCATATCGTAGGCGATTGCGTAGAACTGGCCGATGGCCATTCCGTTGCAGTGCTCCCACGTCGCGCCGCGGTCGCGGGTTTGTCCAACGCCACCGTCTTCTCCGATGATGATGTGATTTGAGTCAGTTGGGTTAACCCAAAACGCGTGGTGATCAACGTGCAGGCTCGATTGAAGGACTCTGAAGGTCTCGCCCTTGTTGTCGCTATAGTGGATGTTGACCGCTGCCATGTAGACCCGGTTCTCATCGAGAGGATCTTGGCGCGGGTTGCTGAAGTAGAACGGCCTCGGATTGAGGTTCGACATCTTGGTGAACGACTCGGCGCCGTCGGTGCTTCGATACACTCCTCCGCCGCCACGGTTCTCTACGGACATGATGACGACCTTGGGGTTCTTGCGGAAGTAACTGAGTCCCAGTCGGCCCAAGTTGCCTTCTGGCAAGCCCTTGGTGATCTTCTTCCATGTCTTGCCGCCATCAGTCGTCTTCATCAGGGCGCTTCCAGGGCCGCCGCTGATCCAGTTCCACGGGTAGCGAATCTTCTCGTATGCCGCGGCAAGGATTGTCTTGTTGTTGGACGGGTCCATCACCATGTCGGCGATACCCGTTCGCTTGTCGACATAGAACACCTTCGACCACGTTTTTCCGCCGTCCGTGGTCTTGAAAACCCCTCGGTCTTCATTTTCGCCCCAGAGTTCGCCCATCGCTCCGATGTAAACAATGTTATTGTCCTTTGGATCGATGATAACGGTGCTGATGTGCTTGGTGGGTGCCAAACCCAGGTGAGTCCAAGTTTTGCCGCCGTCCGTTGTCTTGTAGACCCCATCTCCCCAGGAACATGAGTTTCGACTTGTGTCTTCGCCCATTCCCATGTACACGATGTCTGGATTCGATTGCGAGACGGCAACGGCACCGATCGCGCACGTCGGGCCCTTGTCGTAAACCGCCGAGAAAGTCATGCCACCGTTGACCGTTTTGAACAAGCCTCCAGCGGCGGTTGCTGCATAGAAGATTCGCGGTTCCTTCTCATAAACCGCGAGATCGGTGATGCGTCCTCCCATGGTCGTCGGCCCGATACATCGAGCCGGAATTGAGTTGATAATGGATGAAATATCCTTCTGGTCCTGTGCTACGGAGAGGGTAGGCAGCAACAGGCCCAATACTATGAATGCCCTCATACACCGGGTTTTACCTTCCCGGCGAACATTGCAGTTCCCTATCTCGAATCGTCTTGGCATGCGCCGTATCGAAAGCAACTCGTCAAGTGATCGTTTGCGAGTCCGCAGGCTTGCATGTGCGCATAAATTATCGTGGACCCGACGAACTTGAAGCCACGCTTGGTAAGGTCTTTGCTCAATGTGTCGGACTCCTTTGATGTTGCTGGAATCTGGGACATTTCGGACCATTCGTTAATGATTGGATGGCCATCGACAAATCGCCACACATACTCATCGAATGATCCGAATTCTTCCTGGATTTGAAGATACTTCTGGGCATTGGTGATTGATGCGGCGACTTTGAGTCGATTCCTAATGATCCCAGGATCGGCCAAGAGCCTTTGGGCATCTTGTTCGGTGTAGCGCGCCACTTTCTCCGGGTCAAAGTGTGCAAAGGCCACGCGATAGCCTTCTCTCCGCTTGAGGATCGTGTTCCAACTCAAACCCGCCTGGGCACCCTCAAGAATCAGGAACTCGAAATGGACCCTGTCGTCGTGAACAGGGACGCCCCATTCTTGGTCGTGGTAGGTCGTTTCCGGCTCGTTTGCCGCCCATCCGCATCTGATCAAACTACTCATGTTGTTAATCCACGAAAGGTGTCGGGCCATTCATGATCGCCCTTGCCTTCACTGAACAGCCAGGTTTTGTTGAAGGCAATCTTCTCATCAGCACTGTCCTTTGCTTGCTCCATTCCGGCGAGGTAAATCGTGTTCTTGCCGAACTTCTGATTGACCGTGTCAACTGCGGAGTTGAGTTTGGCACGTTCGCCTGTATCGTCGAACAGACTCGGCGTCACCTGATCCGCGGAGCACAGGTGGGTAAAGCAGATTCCGACGCCCAATGGACGCTCAAAGTCCCTCGACTCCCACGCTCGCGAGAACGC
>CALMEF010000129.1 GCA_937862825.1 uncultured Armatimonadota bacterium | reverse complement strand
GCCTATGCCGCGTTCAAAGAAGCCATGATGCCCTCGAACGATGCAAGAAAGGTCGAGATGCTCGCCCCGGCTATGACTGAACTTGAGGCCTTGGTGGCAAAGAAGCAGTTCAGTTTCGAGACGTTTTACTTTCTTAATAACATTTATGTCACCACGAACAGCACTGAGAAGCGGCTAAAACTCGAGGAGACCTACACCCAATTAGGCGACAAAGCAACCTGGAAAGTTGACGTTGACGGTCTCACCCCGGAGGAAGTGGCGACGATCAATCAATCGTATCGCAACCAGTCTCCTGAGCAGGGGCCCGATCAACTTCCCACAACCACGACGCCAGCCACAACCAACACTTCGGGTGGCAATGTCGGAGTCGCACCGATCGCCGGTCGCGTCCAGCCTGTCGCGACGAAGTACGCGCTGATCATTGGGAACTCAACAGGTCAACTTGGTGATCTGGTCGTTCCTTTCTCCGCTGACGATGCGCAGGTCATGCGGGACGCCCTGGTAACTCACGGCGGCTACCCCGAACAGAACGTGGATCTCGTACTGAACGCTACGGCGGACCAGATGCTATCCAGTGCCAAGGCACTTGCTGATCGCATTCAGGGCGAAAACGTCAGTGTTCTGATTTACTTCTCTGGTGCAGGAGCGAACCTGGGTGGTCGTGACTTCTTGGCAGGAGTCGATACGGCCATGGGAACGGACACGTCCACGATGTTGGCAAAGACCGACCTGTACCGGCAGTTTGTATCGAAGGGTGCAACCGTCTTTGCGTTCTTCCAAGCGAATCGACCGATTGTCGAGGGTCGCTATTTCGGAATGGAGATTCCGATGGTGGGAGCGATTTCACAGACTCAGGCAACCCTGCCCGGTAAAGGTGTGGTCAGCCTGGTCCGCAATGGGAAAGAAGTAGGAACCTTTACGAACTCGATTTCGCTGGTCCTTTCCGACCTAAGAAGCAACCGGGTGCCAATCATGGAGTTTGGCTGGCAGGTCTTCTACAAGATGCGCCGGGGCACAACAGGCCAAGAGGGGGGCTCGGGAACACAAACCCCGACACTTCCTGTGCTAACAAATATGTCCTCCGACGCAAGATTCTAGACAGCAGACAGGAGAATACGGCTCGATGCCCTATTTGGAGGTACGAGAGGAAGCAAAAAGGCAAATGGCGACCCTTGCGGGGCCGTGGGCATCTGCGTACATCAATGACCAGTTATTGCCGAACCTGGCCAGGGCCTGTCGAGCCTCCACGCCCACCCTTGATGACGTTCGGCCAGCGCTAAGCCACCCGTTTCGGTGCCTTGAGGCAATCTATCGTCATTACGCGTTCTCCAGACGGGGGAAGGAGCGTGCAGAACTCTCGGATATTGCCGTCGAGGCTCTGTATCGAACAACGTCTGAAGAAGACATTCCCCAGTTTCTTGCCCAAAGTGGCGGCCAAGCCCTGTTGGCGAACTTCGACGCGGTTGCCCGGTGACGGCACAAAAACGCCGGAGCCCAACTCCACCAGGGCCCCGCCGCCGGGCCGGCCCCGCTCGCACAGGCGAGTTTTTCTTTGGACGGGCGCGGAAGTATCGTGGATTGGGTTGTTGACGCGGTTGATCGCTCAGGGCACTTGGAACCAGAGTTTCTTCGCATGGTCGACATCCGAGGAGTAGGCCCAAAACTCACCTCCGTGTTTCTTAGAGACATTGTTTTCTTATTCGACCTTGAAGATAAAGTAGATTTCGCGGATCGGCTTTACCTTCAGGCGGTGGACAAGTGGTTGCGGCAGGTCGCGCCACACATCATTGACGAGCCTGGACTTGATGAAGCCGCAGACTGGATTTTGTCCGGTAAGGTAGCGAAGTGGGCCCGACACGGAGGAGTGAGCGGCGTGCGACTCAACATGGGCATAACCCACTTTGGCGTGGTTCGGATCGGTCCGACTGGTGACCCAAGGGTCGCGCTAACCGGACTGCTCACAGCCGAGACTGGTCGCTAACGAGGCGAAATTTGGTCGTAGGCGAGTCTTAGGCCATCAAGCGTCAAGTTGGGCGCATATTGCTCAATCGAGGCGCACAAGCCCAGGAAGACGTCACCAAGGCCACCTGTCGAAACGACGAGGGCTTGCCCACCCAATTCTCCCTTGATTCGCGTTGCGATCGCGTCAATCGCACCGGCGTAACCAAGCATGATCCCTGACTGCAAGGAATGAACCGTCGTTTTTCCAATGGCCGTTTCTGGAGCAACGAGTTCAATGCTTGGAAGTTTCGCTGTTCTCCCAACCAACGCCTGGGTTGATACGGTGATCCCCGGCAGGATGGCACCTCCAACGTAAACGCCGCGCGAGTCGATGCAGTCGAACGTCGTTGCCGTTCCAAAGTCAACGATGATCATTGGAGGTTGGTATTGTGCCAGACCGCCTAACGCATTGGCGATTCTATCGGCACCGACGGCCGTAGGCGGCGAATAGTCCACCGAGATGCCCACTTGCGCGCCCGAGGTGAGGAACCGAATCGGACACCGAAACCATCGATCAGCAAGGAGGCTTAGACTCTGATTCACGGAAGGGACGACGCTTGCGGCGACAATGCCCGCTACGGCGAAGTCAAGTTTTGCGAGTTGAAACAGCCCGGCTAGCCAAACCGCCAACTCATCTTCTGTTTCCTCTGCGTTGGTGGCCCGACGCCAAACACGGCACCACTCGTTGCCATCCCACAGTCCATAGACGGTCTGGGTGTTGCCGACGTCAATCGCCAAGAGCATGAGTCAAATCTACCTTGCTGTAAACAGAGCCGCCTATTGACGACACCATGGCTTGAACCACATGGTCGGCCGCTTCGTCCCGAAGCGAGTAATCATCCGCTTCAACCATGACGCGCACCATAGGCTGTGTGCCCGATGGTCGCACATTGATTCGTCCTCGACCTGAAAGTCGGTCCTCCACCTGGGAAATGGCTTGGCGAACCAGTTCGGATTCTCCGAAGGCTTCCTTAGAAGCAACTTTGACGTTAACCAGCAACTGTGGCCAAGGCTCGTAATCATCGAAGAAGTCAGATGCCTTTCGCCCCGATTGCTCGATTGCGCCAAACAACTGGAGTGCCGTTGCGATACCGTCACCAGTTGGGCCGAACGCTGGGAAGATGATGTGTCCACTCTGTTCACCGCCCACGTGAGCCCCGGTTGCGTCAAGCCTTTCAGAAACGTACTTATCCCCGACCTTGGCCCGCTCAAGAATGATGCCCTTGGAGGTGAGGTAAGCCTCGAAGCCACCGTTGCTCATCACAGTACCGACGATAACAGCGGGATTCATGCCGCCATTGCGCATCCGCTCTAGTGCCCAAATGCCCATGGTACGGTCTCCGTTAATCAGCCTTCCTTTGTCATCGGAAAACACGGCACGGTCGGCGTCGCCATCGAAGGCGACC
>CALMEF010000128.1 GCA_937862825.1 uncultured Armatimonadota bacterium | reverse complement strand
TTGTAGCCCCGGGGGAGACTACTGGTATCGGAGTGGCCATCAACACGATGGACTTTCCGGGCAAGCATGACAAGGTCATCTACATTTACAGCAACGACCCCGAGAATCCAGTTCGAATCTTTCCAGTGACGTTTGAGGCGAAGCCTCGCTATCGGTTCCTTTGGGAGGAAGCCACTGATGTCCTTCAGGTGAGTGACAATGGTCGCACGGCAACTGTTTACTTAGCGACGCAAGGCGACATGAAGGTGACAGGTGCCTCCATTAGCGGCGGAGCGACGGGAATGGTGGATTTTGAACCGTGGGAAGGCACCCTGCCCGACTCTAAGTACAACGAAGGGCCATTGCCGCGAAAGGGTTACAAGTTCGATATCATCTTCGGCTCCAACATTGGAGCCGGTCGGCGAACCGTTGGGCTATTAGTGAATACCGACGACCCGATGTTCAATGAACTGTCTTTCCCGTTCTATTTGCAGAAGGGAATCGTGGCTCTACCTCAGCGGGTGTACTTAGGTGAAGTAAAGGTTGGGCAAGCCGCCCAGGCAACGACGCGGATAAGTCGCCCCGGTAAGCCCTTCAAAGTGCTTCGCGTCGAGCCAGTCTCCTCGGCGCTCATTGCCACGTTTGAGCCTATTGGGACTAAGGGTGAATATCGGATCAACATAACGTTTAAGGGTGTTGCTGACTCCGGTAACTACAGCGGCAAGATCCGAGTCCACACCGACGATCCGATGCAGCCCGTGATCGAAGTCGATGTTGCGGCAGTAGTGCGATGAAACCGTGGCTGCTAATCTGCGCGGCACTCCCATTGCTCGCCGCAGTTTGGACGCCTAAAGCTGCACCCACAATGCTCATCATCGGCGGAGACTTTGGTGGTTACCTCAGCCCTTGTGGTTGTTCGGAGCCTATGCAAGGAGGGCTCAATCGCCTTGGTGGTCTTGTTGCGGCGACGCGGCAGAGCGGGAAAACGTTGGTGCTCCTGAATGGTTCGATCACAAACAAATTGGGCCGACAAAGCGAACTCAAAGCAGAAACGGTCGCGGAATCAGTACGTGCGATGGCGAGTTCAGGCTTTAATCTGACCAGCCAAGACGCCAGGCTCGGCATTGGCACAGTCTCGGCGATGCAGTCCTTGAGCGGGGGCAAACTGGTCTCTACAGCTCTGCCAGAGCAACCAGGCCGAGAAGCCGGGGCTTTCTGGATCACTGGGTTCTCCACGAAACAGCGCGAGATTGCCGCTTCTCTGGAAAGCGAGCCTTCGAAGTTAGAGGACTCCATCCGTAAATCCGGCGGCCGGCCGGTGATTCTTCTTCTCGATGGCGACCTGGCCTCTGCACGGCAACTGGCCGCCCAGCACCGCCAAATCCGATTAGTTGTTTACTCATCGGCTGGAAAGTCTCCTGTGATTCCGCAAAAGGAGGGCAATACATGGCTTGTTCATCCCGGCGAACGCGGCACTTCAGCCTTGCGCATGGTTTGGGACGCTGGCCGTTGGTCGTCGTATCAAGTCGTCCCACTGGGTCCCGAA
>CALMEF010000127.1 GCA_937862825.1 uncultured Armatimonadota bacterium | reverse complement strand
GTCTGGGTGTTCGGTTTGGGGGGGCGGGGGGGAGGGCCGCCCCGCGGCCCCGCCCGCCACGACCTGAAGGAGCGGAGTCTCAACCTCAAGGTAGCCGGCACCGTTGAAGTACTCCCGCACGGCCGACACAATCTTTGCCCGGTCTATCAGCGCCTTCCGCGCGTCCGGGTTGCAGATGAGATCAAGATGTCGGTGACGGTAGCGTTGCTCAACGTCGGTCAGTCCGTACCAGTGCTGGCCGTCCTTTTCCTTGCCAAGAGGCAAGGTTTGCAACGACTTTGAGAGCGGTACAAGTTCGCGTACATGAATCGACTTCTCGCCAGTCTTGGTCACAAACAAGTAGCCGCGCACGCCAACGTGGTCGCCCAAGTCAAGCAAGTTATAGAGTTCCCAGCCAAGGTCACCTACATCGTCTTTCCGGCAATAGACTTGGATCTTCTGATCGCCGTCACTGAGGTGGGCGAATCCAGCCTTGCCCATGAGCCGATAGGAGACAACCCTACCGGCGAACTCAACATCGAGGTTCTCTTCGAACTTGTCAAGTAGGTCTTGCGCCGAATGTGATCGTTTGAAGGTTTCGACTTGGTAGGGATCATGGCCTAACTCGCGCATGCGGGCGAGTTTTTGCAGGCGGACCTCACGTAAGCCGACTTCTTCTTGGTTCATTCGGTGCTGAGTTTACTTGGACGGCGTTCTGACGTGGTTTCAACACTGAAGTTCATTGGTATCACCTGGAACATTTGACAACGCCTCGAAAGGTGTGAGTTCCGTTCTCGCGCCAGGCTTCATCAACTTCGACCAACTCAAGACCGGATAGGTCGGCTTTCGACACCTGAAACTTAGAGGCTGGCTTGCCATGCCGTTGGAAGTTGAGCGGCGTAAACCCTTCGATGACCAGATGGTGCCTCGAACGAGCCAAGGCGGTCGGCAACAGGTCTTTGACTGGAACGAACATCAGCAAACAAAGGTCAAACGCCTGCTCCGGAACCTGACTTGCAAACTGGACCGTTCGGACGCCATAGCGTTGCGCCAGCAGTTGGCCTTGCCTCACAGCGGATGGCAAGTGGTCAACCCCCAGTCCAGTCCAACCGAGGTCGCCAAGGTAAACGAGATCACGACCAGAGCCACAGCCTAAGTCAAGGACAGTGCCAATACTGAGGTGGGAAGTGGCGTTCTCAACCCATGGGTTCGGACTCCAGAGCCGGTTTCGTTCGGGGCTTTGGGAGGATCCAAACCTAGATTCCAAGACTGCAGCCCGCCCTCCGGCCGACAAGAACTCGACGGCTCGAACTGCATCTGCGCAGTTGTCGGCAATACGCAGTGGTTCGACGGGCGCAGGCAATTCGAAGAGCCTATCCTTCAACTCGGTAAAGGGTATCCAGACTGAGTTTCCAACTTCGCCGACGGTCGAAACATCCAGCAGAGAAACTTTGGTCAGTCCCACGATTCCAGGCACCGTAGCAACTCGTCGTCGAGGTTGATTTCAGGAACAATGCCTGCTCGATGAGCCTTGGTGGAGTCCAGCACGCTGTACTTGGGGCGTCGAGCAGGGGTCGGCCAATCTTCAGTGGTGATCGCTTGAACGTCAACGTCAACGCCGGCAACCGCCAGGACGCGTTTAGCAAACTGGTGCCAAGTCATCACCTCATTTCCGCACACGTGGTAAGTGCCGTATTCAGCGGTCGAACTGCTGTCAGCAATGGTTGCCGCCAGGTTCGCGATTGTAGTTGCGACCAACGCGGTCGGCGTTGGGCAACCCACTTGGTCGCTTACGACTTTGAGGGGGCCTCCTTCCCGAGCCCGTTTCAGGATCGCCCGTGGGAAGCACTGACCAAAGGGGCCAAACAGCCACGAGGTCCGAAGGATCCAATAGGCGCTCGTCGCGGCCCTGATGCCTTCTTCGCCAGCAAGTTTGGAATCCCCATACTCGCAGATCGGGTTGGTCGGGTCGGACTCCACGTACGGTGACGACTTCGTTCCGTCAAACACATAGTCTGTCGAGATGTGTATGAGAGGTGACCCCGCCATCGAACATGCTCGCGCCAACAGGCCCGGGCCAAGGGCGTTCGTGGCAAAGGCCGCGTCTGGTTCGGTTTCCGCCTTATCAACGGCAGTGTAGGCAGCACAGTTGATGACCAGACTGTATTTTTCAACTGCCACCCGTGCCACGTGCTCTGGATTCGACACATCGAACTCTGAGACGGTTGGACGCTCAGCATCAGGCATACGCAAGGCAACCTCGCTTCCGAGCATCCCGAAGCCGCCAAGAAGCAGGACCCTCATGCCATGAACTCTTGAATCAAGCGATGGAAGTGATGAACTCCCGCCTCACGTTCTGGCGAATATCGGCCACGGTCGTAGAATCGGGATCGAAGTCCCTTTTGGACTAGTTCGACAACGGCTTCATCCTCTCGTTCGACGCGATCGAGAGCGGCTCCCGCCCCGCGACCGCGCTTTGATTCGTCCCAGACATAGGGATAGAACGTGACCTTGGTGCGATCTGGCGCCAAGGGACGCACCACGTTTATGGACAAGCCCCATGGGTAGAAGTTAAACATAAGATTGGGAAACACCCAATAGTAGTAGGCAGAAATGGTCTTCCCATAGTCTGGGGAGGACGGTGGAAGATCAAAGACGTCGTCGCTTCCCTTGCCAACGGCCAACTGGAGGTTCAGGTAGCGTTCCAGTTCGTTCGTGTAGTTTCCGTAGTCAATGACGGCATTGAGGTCCGCATGGATGAACGGGATGTGAAACCCTTCGAGGTAGTTGTCCACATAGAGTGCCCAGTGGCCGCGAACCATGTAATCCCGCTGTCCGGCTGCATCGAACACGAACTGCTCGATTGGCATCCATCCGATGCGGTCGATCATCGGCTTGAGCCACTCTTCAAGGGGACAGATCGGCGCCACTCCAGCAAACGCCAAGCCCTTCCACGTGGCAAACGGTACCCTTGGAAGGTCGTCCTTTTCGCTGGGAAACCCCTGGGCCTGATCGAACTCAGGCATATGTTGAAACTTGCCATCCAACCCAAATCGTTTGCCGTGGTAGCG
>CALMEF010000126.1 GCA_937862825.1 uncultured Armatimonadota bacterium | reverse complement strand
ATTTGTCCAATCGAGACTCCTGAAGGCCCGAACATTGGCTTGATCAGTCAGTTGACGACTCACGCCCGTGTCGACGAGTTTGGCTTCATCATGACCCCTTACCGCAAGGTAGTGAAGGGCAAGGTTACTGATCAAGTCATTTACTTGACCGCGCAGGAGGAGGGCAACATTCTAGTTGCTCCGGCAGACGTGATCACGGACGAAAATGGTGTGATCGTTGATGAGCGACTCCAGGTTAGGGCTGCTGGCGGCGAGTATGGTGGTGCCAGTTACCCGACCGTGGGCCGTGACCAGGTGAGTTACATGGACGTTTCGCCCGTGCAGATCATCTCGGTTGCCACCGCTCTGATCCCGTTCTTGGAGAACGACGACGCGAACCGTGCTCTGATGGGTGCGAACATGCAACGTCAGGCTGTCCCGTGTCTGCGATCGGATCGCCCGTACGTTGGAACTGGCTACGAGCGAGTCGCAGCGACTGACTCCGGTGCTGCCGTTGTCGCGAAGCGGTCGGGTCATGTGTCGTTGGTGACGGCTGAGCGGATTCAGATTACTACCGACAGCGGGGAAGTCGACAGTTACAAGTTGCTCCACATGGTGCAAAGCAACAAGTCAACGTGTTTCACCCAGCGTCCCATCGTGGACATGGGACAGCGCGTGTTGACTGGTGATGCGATTGCCGACGGCGCCTGTTGTGATGAGGGGCACCTGGCTCTTGGCCAAAACGTGCTGGTTGCCTTTATGCCCTGGGGTGGCTACAACTATGAGGACGCCATCCTGATCAGTGAGCGCATGGTGAAGGATGACGTGTACACGTCAATCCACATTGAGCGCCATGAAACGGAGGCTGTTGATACGAAGTTGGGTCCTGAGGAAATCACTCGGGACATCCCCAACGTCGGTGAGGAGGCCCTCAAGGATCTCGACGAAAACGGGATCATCCGGATTGGTGCTGAGGTTCGACCTGAGGACATTCTTGTTGGCAAGGTCGCGCCGAAGGGCCAGGTCGAGATGACCGCCGAAGAGCGCTTGATCATCGCCATCTTTGGTAAGAAGGCGGAAGAAACACGCGATGTTTCGCTCCGTCTTCCGCACGGTGAAAAGGGTACGGTCGTTGACGTTAAGGTCTTCAGCCGCTACAAGTATCTCAGCCCGAGCATTAACTACATTTACAAGGAGTCGAAGAAGCGGGAGCGGTTGATCTGTGATCGGACCGATGAACCACTTGTTCAGATTCCTGGTGACGAGTTGCCCGCTGGCACCAACATGACGGTTCAGGTCTACATTGCCCAGAAACGTAAGTTGATGGTTGGAGACAAGATGGCAGGGCGCCACGGTAACAAGGGTGTTATCTCGAAGGTGCTGCCGGTTGAGGATATGCCGTTCCTCGCCGACGGAACGCCAGTGGACATCGTCTTGAACCCGCTTGGTGTTCCGAGCCGAATGAACATCGGACAGATCCTCGAGACTCACCTCGGCTACGTTGGCAAGAACCTGGGGGTTCGATATGTTTGTCCGGCGTTCGAAGGTGCGACTGAACACGAGATTCTCGATGAGATGGATCGCTTGGCGCTTCACATGCGTCGAACCGTGCTCAACGCCTATGTCAACACAGAGTTGAAACTCGGCATCAAGTTTGCGCCCGATGCGAACCTGGACGAGATGTTCGGCCAAATTGAAGCGAAACTGAAAACGCTCGATGAGGAGGCTCTTGAGCGAGTTTCTCGAATCGTTGCCGCTCCGCCGGTTAAGTCAACCGAGCAGTTGCTTGAGGTTACGGCTGAGAACTTCGTTCCTGAAGAGGAGTTCGAGAGTTCTGACAAGCCTCACAAGGCTGACGCGATTGTTTACGCTTCGATCTTGGAACGCATTGAGCACAATGCTTTCCGACGGGCCGGGATTGACCCCGCGACGTGCAAGTCGAGAGTGCGAGACGGCCTGACCGGTGATGAGGTTCCGAACCCGATCACCGTCGGTACGATCTACATGCTCAAACTGGAGCACCTTGCCGATGAGAAAATTCACGCTCGTTCGATTGGACCGTACTCGCTAGTCACCCAGCAGCCGCTCGGTGGAAAGGCTCAGTTTGGTGGTCAACGATTCGGTGAGATGGAAGTCTGGGCGCTTGAAGCGTACGGTGCGGCCTACACCCTCCAGGAACTGCTAACGATCAAGTCTGACGACGTCATGGGACGCGTCAAGGCTTACGAAAGCATTGTCAAGGGTGAAACGTTGACCGAGCCAGGCATTCCTGAGTCTTTCAAGATCCTCGTCAATGAACTTCGATCGCTCGGTTTAAAGGTTGCCGTTGAAGACGCCAGCAACAAGGAGATTCCGCTCAAGGACCTTGACGAACTCACTGGTGGAGATGACAACCGTCTGGCCCGGAGCGTTGGCATCTTCTAAGCGCGATTTGACCGCAAATTGCTCGTCCCTATGGGTTCTCAGACTTGTGGCTGAGGACCCCCGAGAAAAGACAGAACAAAAACATGGCAGACGTTAGCCTCTTTGACAAACTGAGAATCGGAATCGCAAGCGCCAAGGACATCACGGGATGGTCCCACGGCGAGATTAAAAAGCCGGAGACGATCAACTATCGAACGTTCAAGCCGGAACGCGACGGGTTGTTCTGTCAGCGGATTTTTGGTCCAGTGAAGGACTGGGAATGTGACTGCGGACGTTACAAGAAAATTAAGTACAAGGGAATCGTGTGCGAGCGCTGCGGCGTCGAAGTGACCCGAAGCAAGGTTCGCCGCGAGCGAATGGGGCACGTCGAACTCGCTGCTCCCGTTTGCCACATTTGGTACCTCAAGGGCGTTCCTTCGCCGCTTTCACTGGTTCTGGACATTTCGCCAAGACTTCTTGAAAAGGTCATCTACTTTGCTTCGTTTATCATCATCGATATCGAGGCGGAGCAGATTCGAGAACTGTTGCCAGAAATCCGCAAGGCGGCCGAGGCGGAGAAGGCGCAGATTATGAAAAACATCCGCGAGTTGGAGGAGGATAGCCTTCAGCGATTCGCGGACGAAGTGGGCGGTAACCCAGACGAGTACGACGATCAAACGGTCCGAGATCGCGCGAAGGCAATCAATGATCGTATCAAAGCCGAGTATCGCGATGCCGATGAGCGTCTAAAGGACTTCGACAGCGCGGTTGACCTGCTTGGGAAGTTGGACCGAAACCAACTTATCGATGAAGACAAGTGGCGAGCCGTGAGCAAGATGCTCGATGCCGTCGGTGCTCGCATGCGAAAGGACCTTCGAGTTCTCGTTCGAGCAAACATCGGTGCCGAAGCGATCAAAGAGTTGTTGGAGCGAGTGGACCTGGAAAGTCTCGCCCGATCTCTGCGACTTGAAATTCTTCAGACAACGAGCACTCGACGCGCCCGAGCGATTAAGCGGTTGGAAGTTACCGAAGCCTTGATCAGTTCGAAGAGTGAACCCGGTTGGATGGTTCTCAGCGTCGTACCAGTTATCTCGCCAGAACTTCGACCCATGGTCCAGTTGGACGGTGGACGATTTGCGACGTCGGATCTTAACGACCTTTATCGTCGAATCATTAACCGAAACAACCGACTCAAGAAGATCATGGAGATTCACGCTCCAGAGTCGATCATCAATCATGAGAAGCGACTGCTCCAAGAGGCCGTTGACGCATTGATCGACAATGGTCGACGAGCGCGACCCGTCGTCGGCTCGAATGCCAGACCGCTCAAGTCCCTCAGCGACATGCTCAAGGGTAAGGAGGGTCGATTCCGAAAGAACCTGCTCGGTAAGCGCGTTGACTACTCTGGACGATCGGTTATTGTTGTCGGTCCTCACCTTAAGTTGCACCAGTGCGGTCTTCCAAAGGAGATGGCGCTCGAACTCTTCAAGCCGTTCGTCATGAAGACGCTGGTTGAAAAGAAGATCACCCAGAACATCAAGACGGCGAAGCGAATGATTGACCGCATGCATCCCGCCGTCTGGGATGGACTTGAAGAGGTCATTCGCGAGCATCCAGTGTTGCTAAACCGAGCACCTACCCTGCACCGTCTTGGAATTCAGGCGTTTGAGCCAATCTTGGTTGATGGCAAGGCTATTCAGGTTCACCCGCTCGTTTGTCATGCCTATAACGCTGACTTTGACGGCGACCAGATGGCCGTTCACGTTCCGCTGAGCACCATGGCCCAGGCTGAGGCTCGAGTCCTCATGCTGTCGACGCAGAACTTGTTCTCGCCTTCCGATGGTCGTCCAACGGTTGCGCCGATTCAAGATATCGTTCTTGGTGGTTACGCACTGACCTTTACGAGTCAGGCGGGCGCAGCAAGGCTTGCTGAGCAAGAGCGGCTTCACGCTGAGGATCCTGAAAAGAATCCGGCTCCTACGGTCTATGGCAGCGTCAACGAAGTGGTGTATCTGCTGGATGCTCCAACCGTTGAAAAGCGGCTTCACTTGAATGAGCCAGTAAAGGTCCGGATTTCTCGGCCAGTGTTCAGCCCCGACGAGGAGATTGATTACCGAGATCCGAAGACGGGTCAAGAGTTCAAGTACGTCACGCACACCGATGAGGAAGGCGAAGAGACCAAGGAACTGGAACCACTGGATCAGCAGTTCGAGTCGCTGATTGTTAGGGCAACACCAGGTCAACTTCTCTTTAATGAGATCCTGCCATATCCGCTTAAGCACAGCAATGAATTCCTGAACAAGGAACTGACGAAGAAGGCGATTCCTGAAACGATTCTCGCATGTCACCGACGCGTGGGAATTGGCGGAACGATCAAGTTGCTTGACGACATGAAGGATTTGGGCTTCAAGTGGGCCACCAAGTATGGCCTTACAGTGGCCATAACCGACATGGATCCGCCCGCCCAACGAGAGGAACTCCTGCAAGACGCCGAAGACCGTTCAAACGAAATCTTGAAGCGGTTCCGACGCGGAATGATGGCGTTTAACGAAATGCAGGGCCAGCTGATTAAGTTGTGGACAGAAACCTACGACAAGATCGGTAACGAGATTGTTGCTGCGATGCAACAGTTGAACCCGCTTTCGATTATCACGGTTTCCGGTGCCCGAGGTTCGATTAAGCAGTTGGCTCAGTTGAGCGGAATGCGCGGCCTCATGTTTAACCAGTTCAACGAGGTTATTTATGAGTTGCCGGTTAAGAGCAGCTTCCACAAGGGGCTGACGATGCTTGAGTACTTCGTCACCACTCACGGTGCACGTAAGGGACTTGCCGATACGGCACTTCGAACGGCTGACGCGGGTTACTTGACTCGACGTCTGGTTGACGTCTCTCAAGACGTCATCGTCCGGACTCACGACTGCGGAACGACAGAAGGTGTGGCCGTACACCGTGTTCTCGCTGAAGGCGAAGTCATTGAGCCGATTGGCGAACGAATGCACGGTCGAGTGGCGCTCTGCACGATCACTGATCCAGAAACTGGCGAGATCGTTGTTGAGTTCGACACGATCATCACCAGAGACGCAGCGAAGCGAGTGACCGAGATTGAGAGCCGCTTCGTGCACCTGATGGAGAACGCTGGTTCGGATGAGGAGCGCACGGAGATTGAGGCGAAGTTCCTCGGTTCTGGCTTCCAGATGAACGAGCACAGCCAACTTTCGGCACTGATTCGAAGCCCTCTTAGTTGCGAACTTACCCAAGGCATCTGTTCGAAGTGTTACGGCATCGATCTCAGTACGAGCAAGTTCGTAGACGTCGGTGTTGCGGTTGGTATCATCGCCGCACAGTCGATTGGCGAACCTGGAACGCAGTTGACGATGAGAACCTTCCATACGGGTGGTGTTGCTGGATCGGCGACGATTGCAGCGACGAACCAGTACAAAACTGGAAAGTTCATCCGCCAGTTCATGGAGGACTTTGCTGCTGCGACGGATACGGACCTGAAGCAGTTCGATCCGACAAAGTTGCTTGAGTCCCAAGAGCAGGCAGTCAAGCAGTTGTTCACGCAACGTGAAGACATGCTGGTGATCGAAAACGAGGCTGCCCCCGATTCGAAGAAAGCTGTCCGACAAACGAAGGCCGCTCAGAAGGCCCTCGAGAAGGCCGACAGCGACTCCAAGAAGAAGTGGGATAGGGCTCGAAAGACGTTCTTCTACTCTTGGACAGGTCAGTCAAGCGGTATCGTCCGTGTCGAAGAGATCTTCGAGGCGCGACGGCAGCCGCGAGGTAAGGCGATTATCTGCCCGGTTACCGGTGTGGTTCGACAGATTCAAACGAGCCAGTATGGTCGTTGGGTTACGATCGAAGCCACGGTACCTGTTGTCGCTATCAAAGACGCTTACATTGCCGACCACCAGGATTGGACGGATTCGGATGCGGCATTGGATAAGTTGGTCGGTCAGAAGTTGTCGACTGCGGCAGTTCAAGTGCTCAGGAAGCACGAGATTGAGCAGGTCAACATCTACTATCCGATTCTGGTACCGCCGCTCGGAAATCTACCTGTCCATGTCGGCAGCAGGGTGATTAAGGGAGACCCGATCACAGAAGGTCCTCGCGATCCGCATGAGGTTCTTGCGTTGGCTGGTGCTGCTGCGGTTTACGACTACTTTGTCGAGAACCTGCAAGCGGTCTATAAGTCCCAAGGCGTTGACATCAACGACAAGCATATTGAGGTCATCATCCGACAGATGCTTAGAAAACGACAGGTTAAGGAGCCTGGCGACACGCCGTTCCTACCAGGTCAAATCGTTGATCGGTTTACGTTCCAGAAGGCGAATGAGACCGTTCGTGAGGCTCTCCAGTCTGGGAAGAAGATCAAGTATATCGACCCGATTACTGGTGAGAACGTTGAGCGCGATCCGAAGGAGGCCACCGGCGAGTGGATTCTTCTGGGTATCACCGAAGCCTCATTGGCCACGGAGTCGTTCTTGTCTGCGGCTTCGTTCCAAAAGACGACACGAGTTCTTACCGAGGCGGCAGTCCGCGGAAAGAAGGACAACTTGGTCGGCTTGAAGGAGAACGTCATTATTGGACGCCTCATTCCGGCAGGAACGGGTACGAAGTCTTACCGAAGCGTTGCTCTCGAAGTCGAGAAGGGACCGACATGGGCCAACCAGTCGCTTACCGCACTCGTCGAAGCAGGAGACACCGAGGACGATTACACGGGCTCATTGGCGTTCCCAACGCTGCAAGATATCACCTTCGACGATATCGACGACGAGGACTAAGACCAGTCGCTCACTGCGAGCGTTCGGAAAAGTCCCCAGGTCTGTTGACCCGGGGACTTTTTCTTTTGGCGCTGCCGCTTTGGCCAGTTTGTGCCATAATCTCGCCCTTATGCAAGACCGACCACACCGGACGGGCTTGAGTTAGCGCGATCTGCGGCAACGGCAGAACCCGCTAGTTCTAGCCTTGCCAGAAAAACCTTTCGCAGATCGCGTGCGTTCTATCGCACGCCAATCCACTTTTGGCCGACCGTGGCGTTGCCACGCGGAACTCGGCGTGCAAACATTGAGCAAGAAGAAAACCAAACTGCAAGTTCGACATGAAGGGCAGGAGCGGTCATTGGCGCTCGTCCAAGCCGTTTTGGCCCGTGACAACAAGTTAAAGAACCAGACGAAAGTCAGCCATGCCAAGCGAAAAACTGCTTCGGAGTTGACACGTTTCCTGGCTGTACCCGTAAAAGGCAGTCAAGTGATACGACCGGTGGATACGTTCGCTTCGCGGACCTACAGCCTTGAACGACAAGTGGAGGAACTTATCGGTCACCTGTTCATACGATATCGGGTGCCACGGTTTCTTTTGCGTTCCTTGCTAAGCGGCGAAGGGAGAGAACTGGTGTTTCGTGAAAGCAAGGCGGTAGCAAATCGAAAGCAGAAGCGGGCAGTCATTGAATGGGAGCGATCCCTGTTCTATGCTGCTGCGCAGGGGCAATCGGTCGCTAAACTGCTGGCACCTCACCTCACCAAGAAGGAGGCGCATTGGTTCTTGCAGGCTCCTGATGCTTACTCCGTTGCTCAAAACTTGAACTGGGCGCGGTTGACAGCAGTGGGTGTGACCAGGAACGTGGCTCAGACTTTGATGACGCGAGTGTGCACGCCTGAGACTCTCGATGCGCTCGGTGGTAGGGCACCTGACCTATGGCGATTCTTTGCTCAGTTCGGGCATGAGATGACGCCAGAGACGCAGCGTCACCTCATCGACTTCGTGATTGCTATGGCGAATCAGCCAAACTTCTCGTTCAAGGGAAGGACGCTGCGGTCCATGATCAAACTGAGTCATGAATGGCACAAGATGAATCGATGGGGAGCGCTCGGGGTTTTCTGCAAGTGGCCCTCCTTGTTTGAGCCGTGGGAAGTGCGAAACACCACGATGTGGGTTCGGGCTATCGAACTTGTTTCAAATCGGGACCTACATGAGGAGACTCGACGTCAGATGCACTGCGTGTTCACCTACACACGCGCTTGCATGAAAGGTGAGGCACGCATCGTGCGCATGTCATGGCTGTGTGACACCCTGACGGGTTATCTTGAGATGACTCGCGTGACCATTGAAGTCTGCGTGCAGACGAAGCAAGTGGTGCAAGCACTTGGACGTGCAAACCGAAGCCTCTTAGATGAGGAGAAGCGGGTTGTACGGACTTGGGCGACTGCGCACGGTTTGCGCATCGCGGACTATGTTTGGTGGTAGTGTCGCCAAGATTGGCGACACCACCGCCTCATTGGCCATCAGCGTTAGCACGCTTTCATGTTTTTGCGTGTCTCCGACCTTCGAGCCAGCGGGGATGGGGCAAGGCGAATGAAAGACGGGTCGTCTGACTCGACTTTGACGACAACGGACTTGTAGGCCGGCGTCTTTGATTTTGGGTCAACATCCCGTGGGACGAGGACGTTTGCCTCAGGGGCGTACATCGCGGCACAACCTTCGGCGATTTCGTACGGCCGGACGAGGATGCCCCGTAACTCGCCAGTCGAATTGTAAACCCTGACTGGCTCATCTGGGCGTAGCCCCAAACGCTCCATGTCAACTTTGGACATGAGAATGATATCACGCCTCTCTTGATTGCGGTAAACATCCTCTTCCTCGTAAACAACCGTATTGAACTGGCCCTCCGACCGGATCGTCATCAGTCGCAGTTCATTCGGGCTAAGAGGCGGGAACTTTGGAATACGGTGACACGAGAACATCGCCCGACCATTGGCGGTTTTGAACCTTGGTTCTCTCATCGCTCTGCCCGGAATATGAAACTCTCGCTTTGTCGAGCCGATTTCAGCAACCTGTTCCAGGTTCGGCACAACCTTGGCAATCCATTGCCGGATGGTCTCGTGATCGCCCATCTTTTCCCAAGGAACGGGTCCAGATGAACCCAAGACCTGATGAGCGATGTCAGCAATGATCGGCGACTCGCTTCGAGGGCCCTGGTGACGGGGCTTGCCTCCGTCGCTGAGCCGAACATAACTGAACATTGACTCTTGCGTTGAAGAGCAAGATTCTTCGTCACGAGCAAGAACTGGCAGGATGATCGTCGTTTGGCCCAGCCCCGAAGCATGCCCCGTGTTGAGTGTCGTCGACATATAGACGACCGTTTTCACCTTGCCCAGTGCGTCTGCTACGAATGTTGGATCCGGAGAAGCGCCAAACAAGTTTCCTCCCAGGCAGAGTGCGAAGTCCACTTCGCCTTGGGATGCCGCTTGGAGCGCTGACATGGTGTCGTATCCAGTCCAGTCGGGCACGTTGATCCCGTTGAGCCTCAAATTCTCAATCGCAGTCTTGGGAAGTCGCGGGGTTACTCCGATCGTTCCAAGCCCTTGGACGTTGCTATGCCCACGAATCGGCATTAGGCCAGCGCCTGCCTTGCCAACCATTCCACGGAGCAAAGCGAGGTTGACGATCCACTGGACATTCTCGGTTCCATGGAGATGGTGAGTGATCCCCATTGTCCAAGCAAAGATGGTGCGATCTGAACAGGCATAGATCGTTGCAACCTCCCTGATTTGGCTTTCGGAAACACCTGTGGCTTCGCAAATCTCACTCCAAGTGGACTCTTGAACCAATTCCTTTAGGGCTTCGAAGTTGTCGGTTTGGGCGTTGATGAAGGCGAGATCAACTTGCGACGGTTGCTCAAGCAACGCCTTCGCTATGCCCATCATGAAGGCGATATCCCCACCGATCTTTGGTTGTACATAGGTCGAGGCGATCTCGGAGCCAAAGAGGAGACTCCTTGGATTTGAGGGCACTCGAAAGTTGGAAAGGCCCGTTTCCTTCAGCGGATTGACGACGATGACGCGCCCACCACGATTTCGAACTCGCATCAGGCTCGCCATGAGACGAGGATGGTTCGAGGCCGGGTTCGCGCCGATGAGGAAGACCAGGTCGCACGAATCGAGATCGTCGAGCATCACGGTTGCTGTGCCAGATCCCAGGGCTTCGGAAAGGCCGACACCGCTTGCCTGGTGGCAATAGTAGGAGCAGTTGTTCACGTGATTTGTCCCGTAGGCGCGAGCGAACAGTTGAAGGAGGAACCCGGCTTCGTTTGAACTCCTGCCGCTGGCGTAGAACACTGTCCTCTCGGGTTGAGAGGCTAAAAGCGAGTTGGCGATGTGCTCAATTGCCTCGTGCCACGAGATAGGCTGATAGTGGTCGCCTTCGGGGGTTAGCATGAGGGGTTCGACGAGGCGACCCGCATGCTCCATCTCCCTCGAAGAAAACTGTTTGAGTTGTCCGACGGAGTACGTAGAAAAGAAGCGAGGCTCTATACGGCCCTGCATGTCGGCCACCATGGCCTGAAGCGACTTCTTACAGAACTCGGGGAAGTGGCCCGCCTCGTTGCGCATGCCTCCAAGTTGCCCGCCCATGCCAAGGGCGCAGGTCTTGCACGCGTTCTTCGAACGCATCGCTTTCCAAAGTCGCACCGGACCGGCTTCGCGTGCTTTGCGAACGGTGTAGAGGATGGCCCGCCACCCGCCACCGTGTCGAACCTGCTTGGGCATGCGTTATTTTGACTCAGGCTTTAACCTTAAGACCATCGCGCCCCTTCCTTGGGTCGCGATGGCGGATTCTTCACTCAACTTTGGAAGCGAAAGGGACTTAGCTAGCCGCCCGTTGTAGATGGAGGTGGCGGCTCATCAATATTGATCTCCGTCTTCGGAGGGTCAGCCGGCGGCGGATTGACGATCGTTGTGTTGTTGTCCGGCGGGTTGATAATCGTAGTGTCGCCTTTGTCCTGCGATGGCTGTTCGATGATGGTCGTTTCGCGAACCTGAGTCGGCGCGGTGGTTGCCCAAGGCTGCCACATGAACAATCCAATAACGACCAGAGCAAGGATCGCAATGAGACCAAATGCAAGTACGCTACTTGACTCATCTTCTCGCTCAACGACTGTTCTGACTTCTCGTACGTCTGCCATGTTTGTCTCCGTCAGCCCACTTCGGGCTTCACAACGTTTGATGCAAACGGAAATCGGATTCGTGAAAGTTGTCTCCGAGATTCTGAAAGAAAAGTGTTAAGGTCGACTCTATCTATATGTGTGCTTCACATTCGCCAGTCATTGCGGAATCTTACGGAGTGGTTCGGGTCGCGTACAAGTAACACCGAAAATCGGTCGCGTAGTTGTTCCAAGTCGTTCCCTGGTACACGGTATCACCGTTTGGGGAGAACGTCATGGTGGAGATGGGCGCGATCGCGACTCCTTCTTCGAATGGCCACGAGTTGACCCACGCCAGAGAGCCATCCTGACGGTAGGCGCGAGTTAGTCTGGGGTCGGGAAAGTTGGTCATTGCGCTGACCAAAACCAGTTGATTGTCCGGAGTCACCGCTGGATACTGTAACGATGCACCGAGCAACCAGTTGAACACAACATTCCCGTTGAGTCCAAACTTAACGAGACGGGTTCCTCCGGCAACTTGATAAACAGAACCGTCTGGACCCAATCTTGGGAAGAATTGGGGAACTCCAAAGTTGTTGTAGGAGGATGACCACGCCACAGAGCCACTCGCAGAATAGGCACCAAATGCCGTCGTGTTGTTCGCGTACTGAACATAGATATTCCCGTTGAGTTGGCGAAGGCTGACGCCTGCTCCGGTTTGCTCCCAACGAGGTCCTCCGCCAAGGCGATTGACGTACAACGTTGGCAAGCCCGATCCAACTCTAGGTTGAGGAAGCGTGAAACTCCAGTCTTCGGTTGAGAACGCTACAGGATAGGGATAAGTCGTACTGCCAGCGTTGTTTCGAATGGTGATCGTCCGAAGTAAGTTGCCATTTGCATCGATTTCGTAACCCCCAATTCCGCCATAGAGTGGATTGGTCGCTCCATAGATATGTCCGTCCGGGCCAACAGTTGGTCCAGCGATATGAGAGGTCCCAAGACCGCCGCGGGACCACAGCATCACGCCTTCAGGGCTCAGAGCGATCACATGATTGCCACCACCAATCACGAGATTGCCGTTGGCCATCAAACTCATATCGGCGGGTTCGCTGATGCCGTCATTGAAGACCCACTTTAGGCTTCCATCAGGGTTCAATGCGTAAGAGTGCCCCAAGATTCCCTTAGCGTAAACCGTTCCGTCAGGGGCCACGGCGGGGCGGGGCTCGAGTGAGGAGGCCTCGGGGTTCAAACGCCACTTTGGTCGGGTTTCCCGCGGGGGGGGGGGGAGAA
>CALMEF010000125.1 GCA_937862825.1 uncultured Armatimonadota bacterium | reverse complement strand
GGGCGGGGCACACGGGCTCGACATCCGTAAAGAGGGCAGCGACGAGTATCTCTACCATTGCGACACGGGTGCCAAGCGCGTCGTCAAGACGAAACTTGATGGAGCGGTCGTTTGGGAGGTTGGAACCCCATTTGAGTCTGGAAAGTACAGTAACGGCGAGCCCTACATTCCCACAAACGTTGCGTTTGGCCCTAATGGCATGCTGCTCGTAGCGGACGGCTATGGCTCGAATTGGATTCATATTCTCGATGCCAAAGGAAACTACAAGAAGACAATCAGTCGCCCCGGGCGGGGGAAAGGTGAGGTGCTTCAGCCCCACGGTTTGTGGGTCGATGACCGCGGATCATCGCCATTTCTGGTTGTAGCAGACCGATCGAACCGCCGTTTGCAGTACTTCGATCTCGATGGAAGGCATGTCAACTTTGTAGAACAAGGAATGAGGTTGCCGTGCCACTTCTCGATTCGAAACGGAGAACTTCTGGTTCCCGATCTACAAAGTGTCGTTACGATTCTTGATGAAGATAACAAGGTGATCGTACACCTCGGCGATGGCGATCCCACCAACTTGCGTGGAAGGCCAAGAAGTGAGTTCGTACCAGGCAAGTTTGTTCATCCTCACGATGCGATGTTTCTACGTAACGGCGACATCTTGGTAGCCGAATGGGTTCCCATTGGCCGTGTCACCCTGCTGAAGAAGGTTCAGTGAGTTCACCACTCGAAATTGCGCGCGAGTTCTTGGTGAGCGAGGTTGCACCCATTGCGAACCGCATGGATGCCGATCCTGAGGTTCTGCGGTTTGGAATCAACGGGCTGTTCGATCGCGGTCTGATGGCCCTGCGCCGTCCAGACGCCTACGGAGGGCCAGCAGTTGCCGAGTCCGAGTTCCGAGCATTTCAGGAATTGGTTGCACGTTACTCCGGTGCGCTAGCGTTCTTGCAGACCCAGCATCAATCTGCGGGTTCCATGATCGCGAAGTCGAAGAATGAGTCACTCAAGGCTCGTTACCTGCCGTGTATGGCCGACGGAAAGAAACGATTGGGAATCGGATTTAGTCAACTAAGGCGTCCTGGCGCGCCAATGGTCACGGCGACTCCCGTCGACGGAGGCTACAGCCTAAGGGGCCACGTTCCTTGGGTCACGGGCTGGACTTTCTATGATGAGTTCCTCATTGGCGCAACGTTGACCAATGGCGAGGCAGTATTCGGAGTGATCCCGTTTACGTCGGGACCGGGCATGACCATCAGTCCACCGATGGAACTCGCTGCGATGCAATCTGCTCAAACCGTAACGGCTGATCTTGACGGAGTCTTCCTTTCGGAGGACGATGTTGCTTTCATCCATCCGCCGCGGTGGATCCATGCCAACGATATGTTGAACATTGCCTTGCAAGCGCATTTCGCACTTGGATGTGCCCAGGCTGGTCTGGACATTTTCCATCGAGGCATGAGTAAGAAGCCCACCTCGGTAGGTGTCCTAACAGACGCGTATGAGAACCTTGTTGGTGAACTTGATTCGTGTAGGTCAAGATTGGCTGTGATTCAAGAACGACCCGATTCGGTGACCGATGCTGAAAAGTTGGACGTGAGAACGCAAGCGATTGAACTGTCTGTCAGGTGTGCGCACGCGGCGATCGCCGTGACAGGCGGTTCAGCCAATTCAAACCACCATCCCGCTCAGCGGGTCCTTCGCGAGGCATTGGTGTTCACCGTTTCAGCACAAACCGCTCCGATTATGGAGGCCACTGTGAGGCGTTTGACGTTCAGAACTCACTTTTAGTTGCACACAAAGGACGCGAAGGACGCAGAAAGAACAGTGGACAACCGGGGCTCAGGCACGGAAGAACACTGGATTGCTCAGAGAGGCCCTTCTTTTAGTGCCGCAAAGGTTTGCGCATCAAGGTCTAGTGGACCATGAAAGAGCCGAAACGAGTTGCCCTCATTTAGCCAGACGAAGTAGAGGACGGGATTTCCGTTCAGGCTCGCCGTCACAAGGGTGACTTTCGCTGACTCGGATGGCTTGATTTCATTTGCGTTGAGCAAAAGGAGTGATGCCTCTAGCCACTCCGGACACGGAGATTCCGCGAACTTCATGACGCTCAGCTCTTTCACGACCGTTTCCATTGAGGCTGCTCTTTTCGCCAAGAGTTCCGGTGAGTACTCGTAAGCCACCTGCTTGGAGGCCGCGTCAAAGGAACCTTTGTCGATCTCAGCAAGCACAAATTTCGTAGCGCTGACTGCATTGGCCCGCTCGTTAGCGCAACCTAGCGACACCACTAGAAGTGCAACTGGGAAAAACGCCTTTGTAGTCATTGGTCTCTTGATGACTTTGTACCGCAAATACGGTTCTGCAATCTAAGGAGCCACATAAACTAGTGAGCATTGACTTAGGAAACCCGTGTTACACTAACTTCATATGAGTTCGAGGTGCACCTTCCTCTGCCTAATCGTGGCTTCAACTGCCTCGGCTACAGCCAACGTCAGCTCGGAAACCGCCCTTATCAGAGCCAGGTCATATGCCAACATCCTGGGCCATACCCTCGCCAAGGACGCTTCCCCGCGAAAAGTCATGTCGGCGAGGTCAGACATCGGTAAGTTTCAAATTGGATGGCTAGTGGTATCAAAGGATCTTGAGATCATGCTCGACACCCGAGGTTACTTCACAGGCCATGTCTGGACTTCACGTCGGGAACTGGTGCGAACGAGGAGATCGCCCAGTTACCAGTTCAACCCTGCTGTCGAAGCGTGGAACATCGCAGCATCAGTTCTAAAACGATTAGGACCTACATATGCCTCTTTTTGGCCGGATCGCGAACAAGCCATGGAGGGGTGCTTCCGGGTTACGTTTCGTCAGCGTTACCAAGGCCTTCCTGCATTCTCTCAGGCAAATCAAGCAACGTTTGTGATTGACAGGGTAGATGGAAGGGTCGTCTCCTCGACGGTCGTGGTCAAGTGGTCTTACGATTACCCGAGGAAGAAGTTCACGCTTCAGGAGTGCGCCAAGATCGCGCACGCAAAGATGCTTGCCTTCAACAAACTGCTCCCTTCAAAGCGCCAACGTCCGGTTCCCAAAGTTTGGGCCGTAGAACAGTCCGGCGTACTCGGCTACGCCAACCCAAATCTGATGTGGGGTGCTAAACCCAATGTGCCGATGTTTCGCTTGCGACTGGTCTACCAGTTCAAAGGCTCCGGAACCATCTGGATTGACGCGGAGACTGGAAAGGTTTTGGGCGGACTCGAACCAGCGATTCAATGTAAGACAGGCTCAGTCCAACACTAAGAGCGCGTAGTTCACTGCGCATTTGAATTCCGGACTTCAGTCCGGCTGAACTGGTCGGGGCGGCGGGATTCGAACCCACGACCTCCTGCTCCCAAAGCAGGCGCGCTACCAAACTGCGCCACACCCCGACGAATCGGAACCGAGATTGTACCTGCCTGGCTAAATTGCGAACCCTTTTGGCGTCTTATCAGTCCGTATACTAGTTCCTATGAAGTTCAAGTGGTTGCTCGCCCTGCTTTGTCTCCTCGCCATTTACGCCTGTGGAGGCGGCGGTGGAGCAGGTGGAGGCGTCACCGTGACCCTCTCACCATCTTCAGCATCACCCGCAGTTAACGAAACCGTCGCACTGACCGCGTTTGTAACCGGGTCAAGCAATCCAACGGTTTCATGGTCAACCACCGGAGGGACGATCACTCCAACGGGAGCGGCGACCGCGACCTTCACTGCCCCTGCAACCAGCGGCACGTTCATTGTCACTGCGCGCTCGGAAGCGAGCCCAGAGTCTGCGGGGACATGCGTGATCTCGGTGTCGAGTATTGGCATCTCAATCAGCCCGGCGACGGCAAGCGTTGGTGCCAACGGAACCCTTAACTTCACCGCTACGGTGACTGGCGCCGGCAACACCGCAGTCACCTGGACAGCCAACCGAGGAACTATCACATCAACGAGCTCAACTCGGGCTTTGTATACGGCTCCAGCAAGCACGGGCTTCGCCACAGTGACCGCAACTTCCGTTGCGGATGTGTCTCGAAGGGCTACCGCTAACTTGACGATTACTGCCTCAACAGGAAACAACGCGAGGGTCAACGGTCGAGTTGTGAACTCGGAATCGTCCGTCGGGATCGCTGGTGTCAGTGTCGTCTTTTACAACTCGGGCGGGTTGGCTGTGGCCCAGATTGTTACTGGTGCCAATGGTACTTTCTCTGCGACGGTGCCGACAACTGCGAGGCGATTCCACTTGGACAAGACGACAATCCCCACTGGATTTTATGGTGCGTTCGAGTTTGATGCGAAGCGATACTCCGCTCTAATCGGGTCGTGTTCAGCGCCTTTGCCCACGCTGACAAGTGGGGCAAATGTCACGCTGGCAACGAACATCGAAGTCCCGCCAACAAGCGGACCTCCCCCTCCCCCGCCTAACGGCTGTCAGTAAGGCTTCGGCCCAGTTTCCGCAAGAGACCATTCAAGGTCTCTTGCTCTTCTGTCGAGAGGATCGAGAGGGTTCCGACGATCTCGGCAACTTGGCAGGGCAGAATCCGCTCAATAACTTGACGGCCCTTCTCGGTAAGTTCAACCATGGTGACGCGTCGATCCTCCGAAGCGTCAATCCGCCGCACCAGTGCTGCCCGCTCAAGGTTGTCAATAATGACGGTAAAGTTGTTTTTGCTCTTCAGGTGCTTTGCGGCGATATCGGAGATCTTCATCGGTCCGAGATGGTAGAGAGACTCAAGGGCGCCAAATTGACCATGGGTCAAGCACGCTCCCGTGAACTTACGCGAAGCGCGTTCATTAACTGAATCAGTAGCTCGATTCAACTTGATAAACACGTCCAGAGCGAGCCGCTCTTCATAACTTCCTCTAAAATGTGTGGCCATTTTCGAATAATCTTGGAACTACTTTATTTCATTCTACGTTGATTCCAATTGGAACTATTCCATATGAGGCGAAATGCCTAGGTAAGAGGAACCAAGAATGAACAGAACACTTTCCACTTTAGCACTCGTTCTCGCTGCCAGCCTTTCCATGGCCCAGCCACGAACCTTCAAAGTCGTTACCGACAAACTCGAGTACCGAAATCTCGCGACTGTAGAGTCGGTGACGGACTTCGAGACCTTCACAGGACGAACCCCGAAGGTAACCGGAACGCTCAACTTCGATTTGGCAAAGAAAACCGGCACCGGGAACATCGTTGTGGATGTGGCTTCAATTGACACCGGTATCGCCCTGAGGAATGACCACATGCGAGGTGGACAGTGGCTCGATGCAGAAAAGCACCCAACCATCAAGTTTCAAACCACTCGAGTTGCCCACGTATCGGGGGACAAATATCGGGTGACAGGTCAGTTCACCATGCGCGGCGTAACGAAGACGATCACGACCGATGCGACCGTGAAGTTTCGGAAAAATAGTGCCGAAACGAAGGCTGCTGGGTTTGACGGGGATGTGATCCTTCTGCAAACTGCCTTTAAAGTTCGCCTCAGCGACTACGGCATCAAAATCCCATCGCAGGCGGCAGGCAAGGTTTCCAACGATGTGGCAATCAGCGTAAAGGCCTACGCCCTGGGGAACTAAGAGCATGACGCGCTGGGCCAAGTTGCTGTTCGGGGTGGCCGGGCTGGCTTTGCTGCTCGGCGCGGCCACCTTTTTCGTCGAAAAGTCGTACGCCGATAAAGCCGTTCTCGTACAAAGGGTTCAAATTGACAGCGCTGCCAGCGGCCTCTTTGGGGAGTCTGAGCCTACACCAATAGGATCGCCTCAACTCATGATCATTGATGACCCGAAGGCTTTCTTGACCAGCGGTGATCCAAACGGTGCGCGCCTTGTGGATGATGCCTACCTCCAAGAGAAGGGCATCTACCCACTTCAACTCAAGACCGTGGAGTTTACGGCTGGAACGGTTAGGCTTGCGGCCTTTGGGATTGGAGGTCTTCTGGCAGTTCTGGGCTGGTTCGCGGGACGCCGAAGGGCAAGGAAACCGGAGCCTTCATCGAACCCCGTATAGACATAATGGTGCCATGCTCACTCCCGCTCTTGTTCGAATGGGATACGAGCATGGCGCCTTTCCCATGGCGAATGAAGATGGAGACATCCATTGGTACAAGCCTTATCAGAGAGCCCTGTTTCCGCTTTCGGGCATCCACATCTCAAGGTCTCTAAAACGTACCTTGAACTCGGGCAGATTCAGGGTCACGTTCGACCAGGAGTTTGAACTAGTTATTCGTTGTTGCCGGCGTCCCACAGACAATTGGATCAACGAAGAAATCGTTCGGTGCTACACGCAGATCCACTATGAGGGCTGGGCCCACTCCTGCGAGGTGTGGCAAGGCGAAGACATTGTTGGTGGAATCTACGGCCTGGCCCTGGGTTCATGTTTTTCAGCCGAGTCAATGTTCCATCGTCGCACGGATGCTTCAAAGATGGCACTGATGTCGATGATAGACCGTTGCCGCGAACTTGGCTTCACGATTTTCGATGCCCAAGTTATGAATCCCCACCTTGCCTCACTGGGAGCATTTGAGGTGCCCGATAAGGAGTACATGAGCATGCTCGCGGGGGCATGGACTCAATCCACCGAGTGGTCACTCCATAGGTAGACTTCGGGGTGCAATGGGTAGCCCGATTACCATGGCCGCTGGCCATCTCAACGTACCAAACGACCCCATACTCCCGTTCATCGAAGGCGATGGAACCGGACCAGACATTTGGAGGGCAAGCGTTCACGTCCTCGATGCTGGTGTTGAAAAGGCCTACAGTGGTCAAAAGAAAGTCGAATGGCTCGAAGTGCTCGCGGGTGAAAAGGCTTTCAATCAAACTGGAAACTGGCTTCCTGACGAAACGTTGGAGGCATTCAAGACTTATAGAGTTGGCATTAAAGGGCCCCTGACGACCCCGGTTGGCGGTGGGATTCGCTCATTGAACGTGGCCTTGCGCCAAATCCTTGACCTTTACGTCTGCCTGCGTCCTGTCCGTTGGTTCACCGGCGTTCCATCTCCGCTCAAGAATCCGGGAGA
>CALMEF010000124.1 GCA_937862825.1 uncultured Armatimonadota bacterium | reverse complement strand
AGGCTAGTTGCAGGCCTCCTCTGGCCAGATTCTAATGAAGAACAGGCTTTGGGATCCCTGCGCAGGGCCCTGACCGACGTTCGCGCCGCACTAGGCCCAGAAGGTCACCGATTGCGTGGCTCTGGTAACCAAACCCTCTGGCTAGACTTGGAGAACTGCTATTGCGACCTTGTTGACGCTCTAAGTAGCGGGGACGCTGCGATCGACGGAGAGTTCCTTGAGGGCTGTGCCGACGAGTGGGTGATCACCGAACGCGAATCGATTAACACTCGACTCCTTGCGACCCTGGAGACCAAGGCAAGTGAGGCTGAGTCTGAGGGTGACCTTTCCGCCGCAATCCGCTATTACAGCCACATCAGACGGCTGGATCCGTATCGGGAATCTGCAACCGCGGGACTGATGCGGAGTTTCGTGGCCCGGGGCGATGGGGCGGCGGCGGCCCAAGCCTATCGAGAACTAAAAGAAATCCTCCAACGTGATCTGTCACGCGAACCCTCAGAGGCAACCAAGGCCTTCGCCAAGAACCTACGGGACCAACTTAAGCAGCAAGGCGGCGACCTTTTTGAACGTGACCTTGAACCGTCCAAACCAGTTGATCGTGCGATCGTTCAGATCAGGTCCGCACTGCCGAAGGCGCATGCAAAATTTGTGGGTCGGGAGATCGAACTCGCCCGGGTGGAGGCCCTCCTTCGGGATCGCCGATGGGTGACGGTTGTCGGCATGGGTGGAATGGGCAAGACCCGAATCGCGATGGCAATCGCCGAGAGGCTCGTTGAGGATTACCCGGACGGAATCTACTTTCTTGACCTGAGTGGTATTGACCACCCCGATGATTTTGCGCCCGCGGTAAAAGAGTCGTTGCAATTAACTCAGTCGGATCCCAAGGCGTCAATGTTCGAGGCGATCAAAGACCAGAAGTGTCTCATTATCGTCGACAACTGCGAGCAGGTCAGTGATGCTGCGTGCACCTTTGTGACAGATGTCTTAGCCGAATGCCCGGACCTCCACATCTTGGCAACCAGCAGGCACCCGCTTGGCGCTTTCGGAGAGCAGGTTGTACGGCTGGGGCCACTCCCAGTTCCGGTCGACTCCTCAGACCCCTCTGAACTCGATTGTGAGGCCGTTCAACTCTTCTTGGATCGGGCCCAAACTGCGGCTCCGACTTTCAATTTGCGAAAGGGCCAAGAGGGTGTACTCGCAAGACTCGTTCAGCGTCTCGATGGATGTCCGCTTGCGATTGAACTGGCCGCAAGTCGCCTCCGGGTGCTTTCGCTGGAGCAAATTGAGGCCAAACTGGCCGACCGATTCTCGCTACTCAAGGGCGCAAATCCATCGGTAAGCCGCCGTCAGCAAACGCTCCGTGCGGTCATCGATTGGAGTTTTGACATGTTGACCGAGGCGGAACGGACGCTCTTCCGCAGGCTCTCAATCTTTCGAGGCGCCTTCACCCTTGCGGCAGCAGAAGCCTTAATGCCTGAGCAAGATGATGTCTGGGAAACCGTTGCTTCCCTAGTTGAGCGCTCGTTGGTTTGGGCTATCGAAGGCGATGCGGAGATGACCTATCGCCTCTTTGAGACGACTCGCGATTACGCGTACCAGTTGCTGGTAGAGGCGGACGAGGTTAAGTCAACCTCTAGGCTCCTAGCCGATTACCTTCTTCGAGAAGGCGACGAGGCTAGAAAACTGCTCTACGACATTCGGCACACCCACGGCGCCGACTTTTTACGACGCCACGCAGACGACTATCGCTCGTTGCTTCATCACTTCACCGAAGAGGAGCCGGATTACCAAATCTCGATGCAGATGGCATTGCAGTGCTACGGCTACTGGTCCATTCGGGGATATCTGGCCGAGGCTGTTCGATGGCTTAAGGCGGTGTTGCCTCATGTACCGCCGGGCTCCAGGTACCAGGCCGAAGTCCTGAACCGGCTTGGATTTTCGACCACGATCCTCACCATGACCGAGGAAGGACTGACGTATGCCAGAGTGTCCATTCGCGTTGCGGAGGCAATCGGCGATTTGGACTTCGTCATTTCACTACGCAACAACCTTGGTAAGACACTTGAGTCGCTGGGCCAGTTTGATGAAGCCGAGGAGTGCTATCGAACGAATCTTCGGGAGTCTCGGGCCCGAGGCAATCGAAACATGGAGCACGCTGCACTGCACAACCTCGGGGTCATCGCTTATTGGCGCGAGAACTACGAGGAGGCTGCTGAGTCTGCGCGAACCCTCATCGCATTTACGAAGGAGATCAACAATGGACATTGGCTCGGTTGGAGCCTTGGAAACTTGGCTGGCTGCCTCTCAAGATTGGGGAACTTTGAAGAAGCGCAACAGTATATGGACGAGAGCACTCGAGTCATGCTCGACGACGGCAACCTCTACGGGCTGGTTCAAAACCTCTTGTCTTCTGCGGTCCTCGAAGCGGAGAAGCCTGATGGCGATCCTTATCGGGCGATCACTCTTCTTGCCGCATGTGCTCAAGCCAGGCGAGATACCGGTTATGCAGAGACAACGATAGACAAGAAGGACGTTGCAACGGTTGAAAGGCTCATTGAGGGCAGATTTGATCCCAGTCAACGGATCATCGCGTGGGACGTTGGTCACTCAATGGGCCTTGATGAGGCCATCCGGTATATGCTCAGACAAGGCCCTGACAACCCGCTTGGGCTAAGAGTTATCTCAGCGTAAGGAGTGAATGGAGGCGGCTCAATCCCGCTCTTCGGGGGTGCCCATCGCCAAAATGATCGCGTCGGCAACTTCCTTCATCGACTTTCTGGCATTCATGGACTGCGTTTGGATTCGTCGATAGGCTTCGGCTTCGCTGATACTATTTTGAGCCATTAAGAGGCCCTTGGCCTTGTCCAGGGCCTTTCTGGTCTCAAGTCGATCCTGCAACGAGGTGACCTCTTTGGTCAACTGGAGGTTTTGCTCAAAGCGGCTGCGTGCGATTTCGATGGCCGGGGCAAGGTCACTTGGCTTGAACGGCTTGACCAAGTAGGCAAAAACCCCCGCGGCCTTCGCACGGTCGATGAGTTCTCGGTCGCTGTAGGCAGTCAGCAATATCGCTGGGGCAATCGATTCTTCCGTGATTTGATCGACCGCCTCTATTCCATCCATTTCCGGCATTTTGATGTCCAGAATGCAGATGTCGGGGCGATGTTCCTTGGCCAAGTTAACCGCGGTTCGACCATCTCCAGCCTCGGCGACAACCTCATAACCCATCGTCTGCAGCATTTGTTTAAGGTCAAGACGAATGATCGGGTCGTCGTCGGCAATAAGGACTCTCATCGATGTCATGGCATGGCTCCTTTCGTCGGGCACGCCTTTGTGATTCCCGAAGTCCTTTATAGGATACCGGCGGCGGCTATACTTATGGGTTGTATGGGCCGTATCCTGGTGATTGATGATGAAGAGGATGTACTTCGTGCTGTTAAGCGACGCTTAGAGCGCGAGGGCCACACTGTTGATTCTGAGTCGGTTGCTGAGGAGGGAATCAACAAGATTCTTACAGCGGAGCGTCCTTACGATGCGATCGTAACGGACATGAGCATGCAGAATCCCGACTCAGGCCTCGAAGTCTTGCAGGCGGCATTCTCGCGAGACCTCTTTGCCGAAGTCATCGTGATGACGGCCTATGGCAACGTGGCCAATGCCGTGGAATGCATGCGGCGTGGTGCTTTCGACTACATCGAGAAAAACGCCCCAGGGGTCGACGCCTATGAAATGCTGGCGATCAAGATAGACCACGCGTTGGACCGAAGGCGGCGAGACGTGCAAACGCTCGCCCTTTGGGAGCGGGCCGCCAAGTCGAAGGAAAGGGTCCCCTAGTTTATTTTTTCTGAAAATGCATGGTTGACAAAATTCTTT
>CALMEF010000123.1 GCA_937862825.1 uncultured Armatimonadota bacterium | reverse complement strand
CCGAGGCTCACATTGTGTACCGCGGCGTGACGTCTGCCAAAGAGGAGAGTGTGATCGTGGCCTCACCTCCTCGGTGAACGAGAGGAGCCGCTAGGGGTTAAGTCCTGCCAGTTGCGGAAGCACGAATAGTCCATCCTTTCGAACGAGAACGCCGTCGAAGTAGATTTCTCCTCCACCGTAGTCTTGCCGCTGGATGCAGACGATATCCCAGTGGATTGCCGACTGGTTGGCATTACCTCCAGGGGGCGGATACGAGTTACCGGGTGTCAAGTGGAATGATCCAGAAATCTTCTCATCAAAGAGCGTGTCCTTCATCGGATGCAGTACCTGAGGATTGAATCCAAGGGCCCACTCACCAAATGATCGCCCTCCTTCATCCGTATCCAAAATGTCATTCAGTTTCTGCGTGTTGGCTCCCGCTGTAGCTTCGACAATTCGACCGTCCTTAACCTTGAAGAAGATGTCCTTGAACTCTGTTCCCTGATAAAGCGAAACCGTGTTGTATTGAATGGTTCCGTTCATCGAGCCGGGGACAGGTGCGGTGAAGCACTCTCCGTCGGGGATGTTGCATTCCCCAGTACATGGAACGGAGCCGATTCCCTTGATCGAAAACTCGAGGTCCGTACCTGGGCCTTTGATGTGCACACGATCGGTTTTGTCCATCAGTTCTTGAAGCGGCTTGGCCGCTTCCGCCATCTTTGCATAGTCAACGCAACACACGTTGAAGTAGAACTCCTCGAAAGCAGGGGTGCTCATTGAGGCTTGCTGTGCCATGCCTGGGGTTGGCCATCGCAGTACAACCCACTTGGTGTTCTCAACTCGATGATTCAAGACGCCACGATATGCTTTACTCCACATTTGGAGGATGTCGGCGGGGACTTCTGCCTGCTCTGCATAGTTGTGCGTGCCTCGAAGGGCGATGTAAGCAGTCACTTCCTTCATTTCTGGCAACTCAACCGAAGCAATAAGGTCAGCGTTGGCCTTGGTCATCCCGTGCATCATTTGCCGACGAACGATGTTGCTCTCAAGCCTGACCACGACCTGCGCCCCTTTCGATTGGGCAACTCGTACCAACTCCGCTACGCACTCGTCGGGGATGTCGAAAGCGTGGATGAGAACGCGATCATCAGAGGTTAGTTTCGTGCTGTGAGTGGTGAGAAGTTCGGCTAGTCGGGTGACACGTGGGTCAAGCATCGTAAGAAGGTTACCGAATAAGCCAATGCACTGGTAATCACCGCTCGCCGAAACTTCTCCCCGGGCGAACCTGACTGAGCGTGATGATCAACGCGTGAAAGAGCGAGTAACACTCTTAACATCACGGAAAGTGCACGTCGGCTCCCAGTGGACGGATCCCGCTCGCCATACTTCTTCATCGAAATGAATCCGATAACTTGAGAGGTCTAAAGAAGCCATCTCGTCAGTCCAACTCTTTGAGGATCGCATCGGCGTATCGCTTAGAGGCCCCGAGGTTCTCCTGAACAAGCGTTTTCGCGGCAGCGCCCGCCTGGGACCGGGTTGACTCGTCCTCTCGCAGCATCTTCATCGCAGCGGCGAGGTCTTCGGGGGTTCGACAGACTTGGCTGGCGCCTGCTTTCTGAGCCGACTCCGCTACGGCCCGAAAGTTCTGCATGTGAGGTCCGTGCAGGACGGGCTTTCCGTGAGCCAGCGGTTGAATGAGGTTCTGTCCGCCGTGGTTTGCAAAGCCCCCACCGATGATGACGACATCGGCAACCGAGTACACCGACGACAGTTCTCCATAGGTGTCGAGGATCAAATAGTTGCTGGTCGCGGGGCCTTCCGAGCGGAGGGAAACCTTGCCGAACTTCGCCTTCACCTTGGCAGCAAGGTCGGAGACGCGTTCCATATGCCGAGGAGCGTGGATGACGAAAAGGCCGTCAAGACGTGACAACGAGTTGAGGACGAAATCCTCTTCTTCAGAACCCCGGGTTGATCCGATGACGATGGTGAAGGGTGGCCGACTCGCCTGATCTATCTGATCTGCCCCCCTTGGCACACCTAACTTCTCTCGCCACTCCTGTGGGTCGGCATCCAAGCCCTCCACCGCTTGATCGAACTTGCAGTTGCCCAGCACTTCCACGTCCTGTGCGCCCAAGGCCTTGATCCGCTCAGCGTCGACGGAGGTTTGCATGAGGCAACGATCCATGTTCTTGAGCAACGCATGATAGAAGAACTTGAGCAGTTTTGCCCAGGGGAAGGATCGGTCGCTAATTCGACCATTGATGAGCAGCGTTCGCGCCTCGAAAGTCTTCGCCGCCCAAAGGAAGTCCATCCAAAGTTCCGTCTCCATGATCGCGACAACCTTGGGCTGAACACGCTGCATCGCCCGCAGTTGAAGCATGGGAATGTCAATCGGCATGTAAACGAGATGGTCGTATGCGTCGCTAACGGTTTCGCGGGCAGTTTGATGACCGCTACTGGTCGTGACGCTAAGGACAATCTCAAGATCTGGTTTCTGAGCCTTGAGTTCGCGCAGGATTGGAGCGGCGGCGACCACCTCGCCAACCGAAACCGCATGAACCCAAACCCGGGTGGCGCTCTTGTTCGGCGTTAACTGGAAGAAGCCTTGCCGCTCCTTCCAGTTGGGCTTCTCCTTGCGCTGAGCCGCGCGCCAGAGCATCCAAGGCACCCAAAACGGGCTGAAGATGGTCAGCAGAAAGTTGTAGAGAAGGAAGACCACGCGTTAGCCGACGCGGGTCCGTTCTCGAACTTGAACGACGGCAGTTTGGTCGCTTCGCTCCAACTCGTGCTTGCCACGTTCGACGGCGGCCATCACCTTGCCGACGACTGACTCAAGTTGACTGAGCATGTCGTGCGCGTAGGTTTCCGCACCCCGACGCATCTGAACGGCATCGCGGTCGGCTGCATTGCGAATCTCTTCCGCTTGTGCTTTCGAGAGTTTCAGAATTTCGCTCTCGCCGATCATTCGATCTTGTTGCGCTCGGGCATGCTCAAGAACGCGTTCAGCCTCGGTGCGTGCTTCGGCAACGATCCGCTCGCCTTCGCGCTTGGCGTTCTCAAGAGCCATAGTCGCGTCTTCGCGGGCCGAGTCAACAATCTTCTCAGACTCACGTAAGGTCTGAGCGGCGACCTTCATCTCGTCGGGAAGCGACGCCTTGATCTTATGAATCTGCATCGCAAACTCATCGGGGTCAAACTTCCAGGCAATCGGGCCGAAAGTCTTGACCTGCCCGACGAGGTCGTTGAGTTGGTCCAGTAATCGAAGAACATCCATCGGCATAAGGCCTCAAAACACCATTGTGACATGTACGGAACTTGAGCGGGTGTGGGTTGCCGGAAAACTGGCAATGTCGCAACTTAACATCCATCATCTTCCGCCCAAGGTACGATAGCCCTTCGAAGATGGGCGTCGCAGACATAACTCAACGTTTAAAGCACGAGGTCTCCAAAGCGATCTCCGGACAAGAGGTGGCGATCGAGCAGTCGATGGTTGCTATTCTTGCCAACGGCCACGTACTCCTGGAAGGCGTGCCCGGCCTTGCCAAAACCCTTCTTGTTCGCGTCCTCTCGCAAGCCATGGACCTGCAGTATGGTCGTGTGCAGTTCACGCCAGACTTGATGCCCAGCGACGTTATCGGGACGAACATTTTCGACGCGAAGTCGAGTGACTTTGTCCTCCGTAAGGGTCCAATTTTTGTCAACGTCCTGCTTGCAGATGAAATCAACCGTACGCCGCCGAAAACCCAAGCGGCTCTGCTTGAAGCGATGGAGGAACGCAGGGTGACCATTGACGGCGAGGCCTATCCGCTGCCACCCCCGTTCATCGTTTTCGCGACGCAAAACCCTATTGACTTCGAGGGCACCTATCCACTTCCTGAAGCCCAGCAGGATCGGTTCCTGCTCAAGGTCGTCCTGCATTATCCGCCAACCGAAATCGAACTGGAAGTTCTGCGAAGACACCATGCCGGGTTTCGACCACAAAACTTGGACGGGGCTGGCGTGCAGCCCGTTGTCTCCGCTAGCGATCTTGCTGCGGCCCAAGCAGAGGTTAACGCGGTCAATGTCGAAGATAAGATTTTCAGTTACATCCTCGAGATAGTCGGAGCGACTCGCAAATCCGCAGACCTGCTCGTTGGTGGCTCGCCGCGCGCAGGAATTGCTATGTTGAACTGTAGTAAAGCCCTGGCGGCTATGCGTGGTCGCGACTTCGTGATTCCAGACGACGTTAAGGAACTTGCCCTGCCGATTCTGCGGCACCGCGTTCTCTTGCGACCCGAGGCGGAAGTTGAAGGGCTAACCGTCGATCGCATCCTGGCGAGTCTGATTGACTCACAAGTAGTCCCCCGATGAGGGTCCTCTACCTCGTCAGGGCTGCCTCTCAAGCGGTTAAGGAGTGGACCAGCAATCTCTCGCTTGGACTTCCTCGTTACGGCATTCAAATCGAGATTGTCGACGCGGAGGACTGGATGCCGCCGGAAACCGGAGCAGGGGTGGACCTTGGCGTTTCTTCGAAGTTGCGAAGCCGGGCCAGTGACTTTGACATCGTCCATGCATTTGGCTACCGAACGGCTTGGGCCTGCGCCGAGGCATTCGGTATCGGCGAGGCCTGGCTCTATACGGCGACAGACCCGCCAAAGACTCGCCACCCAGAATTGATCAAGCGCCTAAACAAAGCGCAGGCTGGATTGTGCGGTGGTCAAGCGATTCATACGATGCTTTCGGATGCTGGCTGCATCGGTTTGGAAACAACGTACCCGCCTGTGGTTGTACCGGCTTATGTTCCGGACAAAGATTCGGCGAGAAACGACCTGGGCCTTGGTCCAGACGATCGAGCGATCGTCCTACCGCCCGACTTTGGCGAATCACCAAGATTCGGAGGGATGCGATTCTTGACTGAGGGCGACCGGTGGCGAAACATGGCCGCCGCAGATCTGTACCTACCCGGTACCTCATCAAGCCTTATCTACATGGCAGAAGCAATGGTTATTGGTTGCCCACCACTGCTTCCACAACAACTTGCGTACGAGTTCATCGAGCCCTTTGTGAACGGCTTCACAACACCGAGTCACGACGCCCTGGAGTCGACATTGATCGAGTTGCTCGCCATGGGACTCACTTTGGAATCGGTCTCGTACGCCGTGAAACTTCGTGGCAAAGAACTGTTCGACTTTGATCCAATTTGTGATCGCCACAGCGCGATCTACTATGAGATCGGAAGTCGTGGCGCTTAGACGACCCGGAACCCTGGGGCTTTCATGAGCCATTCTCGCTTGATTCGGCCTGTGAAATTTGCTTTTCGGATGTCGCACACTTAACTGCCATCGGCAAGAGAATTTGTCAACATAGTTTTTTGACATTGACCGTCGATTCGCATCCGGCGCTGGGTCCGATCACGATTCGGATAATCTCTTATCTCCTTGGCTACCCGCGATCCGCTTGATACCGAAGTCCAATTCCTCAAAGGGATTGGTCCAAAGTTGGCTGAGTTGCTTGGAAAGGCGGGACTTCGCACCGTCCGTGACGTGCTCTATTACATCCCCAGGCGGTATGAGGATCGAACCAATACCCCTCCGATCGCGTCGGTGCGCCCGGGTCAGTGGGTAACCCTGCGAGGCAAGGTCAGTCATGTTGAGGCGCGACCCACGAGCAGGGGCATGGTCATCCTGAGAGTGATGTTGACCGACGGGAAGGGCGGCATTGCCCTCATCTGGTTTAACCAGCCCTGGTTGAAGAAGAAACTTCTCGACTACAAGGGCGAGATGATCGTTTATGGTCAGGTTAAGGAAGGATCAAACTTATACGAAATCAACTCGCCAGAGTTCGAGTTGCTTGAGGACGGCGACGAGGTTGAGTCGTTCGCTCGGATCGTGCCGGTGTACGCCCTGGTTAATGGCGTCAACCAGAATCTCGTTCGTCGAGCGGTCCAGTCGGCGCTGAACATCTACTTGCCGCAGGTGCAAGATCCATTCTTCCCGGCACTTCTAAGAAGATACGAACTTGACGACATCCAGTGGTGCTTGCGGCAAATCCACGAGCCTGAGTCGGACGATGCCAGACTTCGAGCGCGGAAACGCTTGGTTTTCGAAGAGTTTCTCATCACCCAACTCGCTCTTGCCTTGCGAAGGGGTGAGACCCTGGCAGAGATCGGGATTCCCTACCAAGTTAACCGGAAGGACTTGGAGTCTCAGATACATTCGATCTTCCCCTTCGAACTCACCGGTGCCCAAAAGCGGGTAGTCAGCGAAATTTGGGCCGACATGGAACGCCCGTCGCCGATGAGCCGGCTGGTGCAGGGCGACGTAGGCTCCGGCAAGACTGCAGTGGCCGCCTGCGCGATCTTGGCGGCGGTTCAGAACGGCTATCAAGCAGTCATGATGGCCCCGACGGAAATCTTGGCGGAGCAGCACTATCGAAACTTGGCCAAGATGTTCGAACCCCTAGGGCTTGACGTCGAGTTGCTGGTTGGCAAATTGACGCCAACCGCCAAGAAGAAAGCGTATGAGCGAACTGCCTCTGGAGTGGCCCATATTGCCGTCGGAACGCACGCGATCATCCAGGAAGGTGTCTCGTTCAAGAGCCTTGGGCTGGTGATCATTGACGAGCAGCACCGTTTTGGTGTCCTACAGCGGGCCGCCTTAAGGGATAAGGGCTTTGGCAATCCCGATGTGCTGGTGATGAGCGCAACGCCGATTCCGCGGACGCTCACGATGGCTCTCTACGGCGACCTGGACCTCTCAGTCATTGACGAACTTCCACCTGGTCGTAAGCCGATCAAGACCCACTGGCGGCGTTCTGAAGATCGATTGCAGGTCTACGAAGGCGTTCGCGAAATGGTCAAGGAGGGCATGCAGGCTTACTTTGTCTGCCCCATGGTTGCCGAAAACGAGGAGGTTCAGGCCCAAGCTGCCGAGGATCTACACTATCGCCTCTCGACCGGTGTCTTCGTGGATTGCCGAGTTGGATTGCTTCATGGTCAGATGAAGAGCAAGGATAAGGAGGCAGTCATGGAGCAGTTTCGAGCCCATGAACTGGATATCTTGGTGAGCACCACGGTGATTGAAGTCGGCGTGGACGTCCCGAACGCGAACATCATGGTCATTGAGGATGCCAATCGCTTTGGGCTTAGCCAGTTACACCAGTTGCGAGGGCGAGTTGGTCGGGGTGGGGACCAGAGTTTCTGCATTCTCATTGCCGAGGGCAAGACCGATGAGGCACGTGCTCGGTTGGAAACCATGGTGGAAACCACCGACGGGTTTAAGATTGCTGAAGTTGATCTACGGTTACGAGGTCCGGGTGAACTTGCCGGCACCAAGCAGAGTGGCAACATTGACTTCCATATTGCCGACCTCGTGCAAGACGGAGCCCTGATGGAAGTGGCTCGCGAAGCGGCGATGAAGATCGTTCAATCCGATCCGAGCCTCTCCAGGCCCGAGAACCAGCGCTTGAAGTTGCTCGCTACCCAAGTAAGAGGCTCACAACTTCAAGCGACCGTTTCCTGAGAACTTATTCTCGTTCTCGCCAAGTTCTCACTTTGAGCGAGAAGTAGTTTTTGTCGCCGGGCATTGCCGGAGGCATGTTGTCGGTCAGCGCAGGAACTTGGTATATGTTTGGAACGTTGGTGCCAAGGTCAAAGAAGTTGGCCACAAATGTGCCAGCGATCTGGTTCTGCTTGGCGCTCACGATTCGGCCTTGGGCATAGAACGCCCCGGCCATTGACAATTGAGACGAGCCGTTACCCGTTGCCAAGTTGAGGTTTTGCTTCGCAATGACACCGATACGGGTTGTCGTTGGAAAGGTCATGCCCGAGAGCGGAAGCAGGTTCCCGTCAATGTTGATGTTGCCCTCTCCAAACAGGGTGCCCGTGCCCCGGTATCGGATCGTGTCTTTTGCACCGATTTGGAGGTCACCCGCGAAGCGAATAATTCCGGTTACGTTGAGGGTAGCCGGGGTGCCGCCGGAGGCGGGAGTGAATGAAATGCTGTTCCCGTAAGCATCCGGGCCGTAGGAAAATGCCGTTGTGCTGGCTTTGATCAGCGTGACTGGCACGGTCAGCGAGCGCGCATCAAGGTACTCCTCGTGGTTATTCCAAACCGTACCGCTTGGGTCTCGATATTGTTCTGCACCCAACCCAGACAACACCGGGAACTTGATTCCAAGATGCGATAAGTCGTAGGAGTTGGACGTCCCGTTGTCCGAGAACACGCTGCTGGCTCCTTGGTTGCCAGTAAAGCCGTCACTCACGAAAACGCCGTCAACCGTGTTCTTGCTCAGTCCGCCGTCAATGATCGAGTTCGAACCGATCGTGGCGCTACCGCTGATGGATACACGGCCATGTTTGACGCGGACTTCCGTTCCCAATTGCTCAATGTTGTTGATTCTCGGCGCAGCCGGAACAAGCGCTTCCAAATCTGCGGGCATGCCACTGTAGTTGTTGCCAATGTAGGCAGTTCCGCCCATGGTTGAGTTCAAGTCGGTCTCGGTCAAGGGTGGGTCGTATGATCCGTTTCGATTCGTATCGTTGAAGGGCTCTGCAGAACTCCAAACCCCGTCACCGTTCGCATCCACAAAGGCTTCGCCCGGGTCCCAAACCCCGTTTCGGTTGCGGTCTGTGAACGATTCAGCGGCGTCCCAACGACCGTTCCCATTCAAGTCGCTGTAGTACTCTCCCTCGCCAAGGCAATGAACCGAGCCTCGAATGTCAACGTTTCCGTTGATGGATCGGCCTGCTGCACCAGTGCCTCCGAAAATAGCGTTGTTCCAAATGCCGACGTTCCTTGAATAGAGCATCGAGCGCACGGACTTGGTGACGCCGTTTAGGGTTGCGGTTGAGGTCACCCAAGCAATTTTTGCATCACTTGTGGGCGTGACCTCAACCGTACCGGTTGCGCCAGGAGCAATATCAGCAAGGTCTTCTTCGAGTTCTCGAGCATTGGATCGGAATCCGCCGCTACCCGTTAGTCGACCATAAGCCTGCGAGATTTCGTAGTCAAGTCCCGCCTGAGCAGCCTGAAATGCCAGCATCGCTCGCTGGTCTTGTTGGCTTCTCGTTACATTTTGAAGTGCCATGGAAGATACGCCAAGGCAAATGAGGACGAGAACGGTCATGGCGGTTAGCGCCATCACCGAAACCCATCCTTGTTGTCGATGAACCCTTCTCATAGCCCATTCCTCACGAGTACGGTAGTTTTCATTCGTGCATAAACCTCCTTTTGGGCCGCCTGCTGTTTGGTAATGAGATTGATCGTCACGGCTCGATATGAGCCGATGGTTGTAAGTTGAAACGGAGCATAAGCTTGGTTGTACTGGCTTGATTCCGGGTCCGGATCGACTGACGCAATGTTCCTGACCAGCACTCGATCGGATTCGGTGTCGGTTAGTTCTCCATTGGCTACGGTGAACGAGCGCTCCACTCCATCTGACGCGACGGGATACTGCACTTCGATCTCGCCCGTGTTTGAATCTGGAGAGTTCGTCATTCTTGGCAGTGTGTAGGTGATTGTTCGGCCGCTATCCGTGATACTGATCGTTACTGCCTCTCGCAATCGCTCCGAGATAAATCGCATTCCCTGGGCGTTGTCACTGGAGACTTCAACGGCCTTTCGTGTTTGATCGAACGATCCCAATCCACTCACGAACAATCCAATGATGCCAAGCATCGTGAATAGGAGCATCGTCAGCGTTACCGAGAGTTCCATCAAGGAAGCACCACGTCGAAGTCTTCTCATCGGTATGCCCCCAAAATCGTGCCACTGCGAATCGTGCGCGTCCTCCCCGAGGCTGACTCCCAACTGATCTGAATCTGAACCTCCTTGCTTCCATCGCCCAGCGTAACGATGTCAATTGAGCCAGTTCCGCTTGGCAAGGCCTGAGCTGGGCTGTACCGCGATGCTTCGTCCAGCGGAACGTGGGTGATCGAGTACGGCAAATCGTAGTCGCCGTCGTCAATCAGGTGCAAACTACTCAAGTTAGATCGAGTTAAGTCGCTCGGCTTCAGCAGTTGAATGTGCTCTACCATTCGGGCGGCCATGTTCACGGCGATGGACTCTTGGGTGCCCGAAAGTTGTGCTTGGCGCACAACGGGCAGCATCCCATAGACGCCAGCAGCAATGATGGCGAGCACAAACGTGCCGACCAATACATCAAGACTCATTACGCCAGCGCGACGCCGCATATAGGTCTTGTTGACGAAAAGGTCTCTGAAAACCCCTGTAAGTTGTGCTGGCAAAACAGGTTCGACCGACTCTAAATGTTGGAGAGGGAAAGTTATAGTTGTCGTGCGAGTGTGACGCTCATCCAACAAAATGCGGCTGTTGTACAGAACCCCCTGAAGCGTTGTGAGCGTCAACTTATCGTGGTTGCCCCAGGAGGAAATAACCAATGAAACGAACTACACTGGCTCTTACTGTGATCATTACTGCGGCGTCAGCCGCACTTGCGCTAGCACAGCATCAGAACTCGCAAAGCACTCAGCAATCTCAACAAACTTCCCAATCTGGAACTGGGCGAGCTTCGGCCTCGTCAAGTGCTTCCGCATCGTCTTCGGGCGGAAACTCCGCTAACGGCGGCCAGTTTGGGTTTGGAACCGGTTCAGGTTCTGCTTCTTCACCTGCGATTCCCACCCATGCGATCATTTATCGTGAGGTGGAGGAGAAGGAAGAGGGAAAGGAGCGTGTTATGCAGGCACGCAACGGCTATCTTCTTGGATTGACCAAGGAGGGCAAGATCGTTTTTAGTGGGCCATGGCGAGATGAACCCGGCGGCATGACACTCATTCGAGTCCGCACGGATGAGCAAGCCGATCAGGTACTGGCGAATGATCCCGCGGTAAAAGAAGGATATCTAACTGGAGAGGTTAAGGCTTGGGATGTCAAGTTCTCAGCCTCGTCAGCGAACGTAGGGCGCTAGTTTTCTAGTCGCGTACACTCGGCAACTCCGCCGAGGTCTCCAAGACTGGCGAAGTCCTTACGAGCGGTTTCCAGTAAGGCCTTCGCCTCGTCTTTGTCTTCAAGGACAGTTGCGTAGCGCATCCGCATGGTGGCCACCCACCTCGGATGTCGCTTTGCTACCCAGTATCTGATCGCATCTTCTAGCACTTTCTTGGCCTCAACTGACTTGCCTGTGGAATGCAGTAGGAGCGCTCGAAGTGATCGAATGTCCATGGCAAGGTCCGGCTTTTCAACTTGGGTGAGAGCGTACAGGCCTCGGTTGTACCAATAGTCCGCTTGTACATAGTTGCCCATCAGATGTGAGGCTCGCCCCAGCCCACGACTTGCCATTGCCACTCCAGTCCAGTCTCGTGACTGTAAGAAGAGGTCATGACTTCGCAGAAAGTGATTCCGGGCGCTTTTCCAGTTGCCTTGCTTCAACTCAACCGAACCAAGGGCTTCCTCAAGCGCTGGGTATGCGTCCTTGTTCTGAAGGCCTTCCCGGATACCAAGAGACTCCTTGTATCGGGCGTAAGCCAGCCTGTAGTTACCTGAAGCCGCTTCTAGATCCCCCGCCAAACGCAATGATGATGCCAAGCGGGGGGCATTTTCTCGTTCGCGCGCAATGCTGATCGCACGATGAATATCAACACGGGCCTCTCGATACTGAGCCCGATTGTAGTGAACTTCGGCCTCATCGTAAGATTCAAAGTAGACCTGTTGCCAATCTCGATCGCTTGGAGGGTTACGGCTCGGCTTGAAGGAAAGGACCGCGAAGATGGAAAGTACGCAGGCACCCGCGATGACCAGGGGCCTGAATGGTGATTTTCTTGGAGTTGATGTCGTCGCTGGAATAACAGTCGCCTCAGCGTCATCGTTGGCACTCTCGCAAAATGAGTCCGACCAATCTAGGCCAACACTTTTGAAGGCAACGCTCAATGAAGCACGATCTGCCCCTTGATTTTTGATGATTCGCTGGGCGGTTGACAGACTCACTCCGAGGATACGCGCCCGTTCCTCTCTTGTCAGTTTGCGATGCTGGGGGTTCTGTTGCCACGTCGCCTGAAGAGCAACGGTCAGCATGGCCAATGCGTCTTGCTTTAGCCGTACAGCACGCTTTCTTCTCTGAATTTCTTGCTCCATCGCAGTCTGAATGCTTATCTTATCCGAAATTGGTCTTGTTTTAGACCTGAAAAGACCGTATTGTATTGGGTGATGAAGGGGAAAGGCGCCCCGA
>CALMEF010000122.1 GCA_937862825.1 uncultured Armatimonadota bacterium | reverse complement strand
AGCCATTGACATGGTCACCTCCCCGCCTGGGTTCAACACCGTGATGCGACCGCCGCGGCCCTGCTGGAGCAGATACGCAGCCGCGGCAGCGGCACTTCCGGTACCACAACCCAAGGTCTCACCTGCACCTCGTTCCCATATCCGCAGTCGCAACACATCCTCTGCTTCGACCTTTGTCCACATCACGCTGGTTCGTTCGGGAAACCACGGGTGATTCCCCAGAGCGTGACTAACTGAAAGGAACTCGTCGTCGGCTGGTAGTTCGCTTACAAAAAGCACAAGATGAGTCGAGCCAGTTGAGAGGGCCGTTGCGGTGTAATGATGCCCGCCAACGGTAATCGTTTCGTTGACGACAGGTTGCCGAGCAAGGGGCACATCTTTCGAATCTGCAGAGGCCGTACCCAGCGTCGTTTGGATCCGACCCGAGGGAAGTACTCGCACGGGCACCTCGCGGCCCAAATGCTTGACTACGGTCTCGTCGTGGAACCAACCCTGTTCGAGCGCCAGCCGAGTCGCGCAACGTAACCCGTTGCCACAAAAGTCCTCCGTTCCGTCAGGATTAAACATTCGAAGGAACAAACCGTCAGATTGGCGGCCCAAGACCAGGAGCCCATCGGCACCGATCGAGTAGTGACGTCGGCACAGGTCAATCGCTAGAGCACTCGGCTCGGTATGGCCAAGTTCATCCTCAAAAACCAGAACAAAATCGTTGCCGATCGAGTGAAGTTTGACGAATCTCATTCCAGGGGTTCTAAGTAATACTCCGCAGTTTCAATGGTTGTTCGGTGCCACCGCCCATCATCGCTCACGAGGGGAAACCACCAAGCGCTGGGCCGAAGTGCGGCACGGGGCAAACCTTCGGAGACGATAATCGCTTCGCGCACGAGTTTAAGGCGCTTGAGTTCGGCCTCCATCTCAATGGCGCGACGCCGGTCATGAATTGCGCGGACTTGTGGGGCGCTTACCGCTTCGAACTGCTCCCGCAAAAGCACTCGAATCTGGTGTTCGTTCTCTCCAATCGCATGAATGGCCTGCTCAACCTCCTGCGTTAATCGTTCGCGTTCGCCCAAGTCCTCGGCACTGGGGCTCTTTTCAAAAATCTTCTCGCGAAAGTGTTGCCCCTTTGCCACTTCTGCTTGCTGGCGCGCCATTCGAAGCGACCGCCGCTTCGCGTAACAGGCATGCCGTCGACCCTTCAACTCGGTGATCTTCTTATCCAGATCCGCTAATGCACCGTGCAGGCCCTCATATTCCCTGGAAAGGCATGCCCATGAACCACTGATAGACTCGCTCAGATATCGAACCAGGTCCATTGGCCGTCTCGATTGTGCCAGGCGACTCAGTCGCGACTTCTGATCTTCGACGACCTCGCGCCATCGTGCTGCGAAACTTGGTGCACAAATCTCCTCGGCACCAAATGCACGCTGAAACACCTCGGGAAGGGAGAGGAAGACGCAGGCGGACTCCAGCGCATCCCATGTGTGGTACCGAATCCGCAAAATGGGATGGAACGGCTGAGTAAATCCGATCCGGCGAAGACCCTGGTGGAACTTGCGCGTGTACGACACGTAACCGCTCGCTCCCTCATGGAACATAAAGATGAACTCCGTGGCCAGCATGCCGATCAGGGTCACGGCCTTCCCGATCAATACGCAGTTTGCACCAAACTTCGCCTCAATCACTGCGGCGAGTTCTTCAAGCGATTGAACCGGCTTCTTCAGGCTGATGAACTGCGGCTTTCGCGACATGATCACGATTCCACGATTTCCGATACGGAGGGTTCCACGACCAACCCCCGGAATCACCAAGTCGAACGGGATTGCGCCGGTTCCAAATCGTGGGAGTTGGTACATTTCTGAACCTTGAATCGCCTCGTCATAGGCTCGGGAGGCTGCTACTTTGGAGTCCGGATTTACAAACAGCGCGGCAAGTGCGAACCGGGGTTGATCCCAGGTCTTTGTGTTAAACCGGAGTAGTTCGGAAGTCTTCGTGAACGTCGCTTCTGATTGATCGCCGAGGCTCGCGAAGATTTCGGGATGGATGGTCTTGTAGTAGTCGGCAAGAGACGTCTCTGGCGGAAGTTCTGCCCCTCGGCAGAAGATCTCTCGGAGCTTTTCCGCCTGCTTATCGGCGAGCGGACGGTCCGGCTCGCTGATACATTCCAGCGTTCCATCTACCGCCCAATCAAAAGTGCGATGCAACTCATCGAACAGCGGGCCGAGACGAATTTCCCCTGCGATGGGCGGATCGTCAGCCAACGATACAATCCCTCGCCAGCCCCATGCTTCCGTTGCCTCGTCAACCAACCGAGGTCGACCACGAGCGAGACGATCCAACCGGACCCCGTGAGCCATCAGCCGCTCTCGCGACACCACGGTTTCCGATCCAAACAAACGCGAAAACTCCGCAGCAGCACTCCAGAGTCCACGCGTTGAGCCGTCATTGTGCGGCAAAGACTTATAGCCACCCTGCGTTTTCAGGCTGGGCAGTTTTGCGAAGTAGTCGGTGTCGTGGATTCCCGCGACAAATCCCCGCTCATCTCCCAACTCGCGAGCATAACGCACAACTCCGGCCTTCATTGGCTCGTCCCAAAGAACAGTCTGTCCAAGCGCCAAAAAGGGGACGTCCTTGGACGTTTCGTTCAACTCTCGGAGAGCGCTCGCGAGATCGTGGGTTGGCGCGCTAACTGCCACTTTGCTTTGTATTTCCTACTGAACCGACCGCGTTTTGGGACTAAACGACGGTTGTATGAAGTCACCCTTGTCTCCGGTCAAGTTTCGTTCCTCGCTCCCATCCTTGTTGATCGTATGAACGGCACGTTTTCCGTCAAACAGTTTGATGTATACGATTTTTGAGCCATCGCCATTCCAACTCGGCGAGGAAATGTTGCCGTCCAACAAGCGAGCCACCGCATCGCTACCTCCAACTCTTGCCGGAAGCGTCACCAAGGATCGTGCTTTGAAGGACTCGCCGTCGAGTTCACCGACCAGCATCACCAGGGTTGATCCATCCGGAGAAACCTTGGGAGTGCCGAACACGATCTTGTCTTCCTTACTCGTCGCAATGTATCCGACCGACTCCTGGTCAGGATTGAAGAAGCCGACGCCGTGAAGAAATGGCTTGATGATTTTGCCGTCCTTGATGAACTCCTTCGGAACGGTTTCAGGGTTGGGAAACTCAAGACCTTGGACGCAGTAGATGAGCCCACCTTCAGCCGCGTTGACATCAAACTCAACCTTGGTGCCGAATGCTACGGGTGTGGGGGGCTTCTCACCGGCAGAGTCCTGAACGACCAACACTTCGCCGCCATTTTCTCGTCGAAGTACCGCTGCGATCCACGCCTTATCCTTGCCCCACTTGGCTTCCCTCACGCTCGTGCCCAGCGACGAGTACGCTTGGTCGAACTGGCTGATGGACCCCTCGTCGCCGCCGCCGATTTCCTTCCCCACCGGAGGCAGCAGTTGGCGGGCTTCCAGGTTCTGCGGGTCAAACTGAATGACCTTGCCGCCCGATACCACGATGCCAAGTTTCGAGGCGTCAGGATACGTGTCGGGTGGGAACCATGGCATCGCTTTGGTGCGCTTGTCCAGCGAACGGCGCTCCACGACCCCGTCCTTGAACGCCCATCGAAACACGTGCGATTGGCCCTGGGCGCGGTCGCTGATAAAGTAAAGGAAGCGCCCATCCGCGGGCCATGCGGGCTCCCGGTCGGTGGCACCGGTCACATAGCCGGGGCTCTCCATCAGCGTCCCGTCTTCTTTGATCAAGACCACTTGCGAGCCGCCGTCGTCCTTTTCCAGGACCGCTGCGACGAAGCCGGTCGAGTCGCCGCCGCCAAACAAGGGCCTCGTGTCGGTTCCAAGGTTCCGCAAATATTGGTAACCCAACAGCAGCACCGCCAACGCAAACAGCCCGATGACGATGCGCTGGGTGGACTTGCGCGTGATTTTCGGTTCGACAGAACTCGACATGCTCGAATTATGATGGATTTGTTAGGGTGCTGCTATCACTCTCCACCTCGGGGAGGCGGAGGGATTGAACCTTGACTAGGTGTGAGCCCTGTGAAGCCGCGATGAATCGCGGCTTACCAAAGCGCGAACAAGTTCGCGCACTCCCAAAGCATAGACCCCCACCTGTTCGCTGACGCTCACAGACTCCCCCGAAGTGGGGGAGACGATTTGGCCAGGTCTGCATGCTAGAGCCGCACTGTCATAATCTAGGTTCGTGGCCGTTCTCTCAACCCAAGACCTTCTGCTCAGCCAGAAGCCCAGGCATGCACGAGGAACATATTTCGTGCAGACCTGGGGTTGTCAGATGAATGAGGAAGACAGCGAGCAACTGGGCCTTTGTCTTGCCGACCTTGGCTTTTCGCCAGCGGAGACGATCAAGACTGCGCATGTGATTCTGCTCAACACCTGTTCGGTGCGAAAGAAGCCAGAAGACAAGGCGTTTTCGCTTCTGGGCGAACTCGCGATTTTGAAGCAGAACCGGCCCGAAATCGTCATCGGCGTTTGTGGGTGCATGGCTCAGGTCAAGGCGAAGGACATTCGACGGCGCGCTCCGCATGTGGACTTCGTGCTTGGAACCGGTGACCTCGCCCAAGTGGGCGGCCTGGTTGAGGAGGCGCTGAGACAACGTCGGTTTCAGAAGGTTTTGGACCTGCCCGAACGCAAAGGGGCGGTTGTCACTGACGTGCCACAACGGCATTTGGGAAGGCCATCCAAACTGAAGTCGTTCGTGCCCATCCAGTATGGGTGCGACAAGTTCTGCTCGTTTTGCATTGTGCCGACGACGCGGGGGCGGGAGCGCAGCCGACCCACCGAGGACATTCTCGAGGAGATCAAGCGGCTCGCTGATGGGGGCACCAAAGAAG
>CALMEF010000121.1 GCA_937862825.1 uncultured Armatimonadota bacterium | reverse complement strand
GTTTCGTACGCTCGGCGTTCGATGTTGTTCTGCTCGTTGTTGAGCGCGACTTGGTAGCGCTCTTGGCCGGCCAGTGTGGGGTACTCGCCCGTGATGCAGGCCTGGCAGAGTGGATCGCGGTCGAAGGCGACGGCGCGGGCGATCGCCACCGGCTTCTCGCACAACCGGTGCAGATTCGCCCGTAATCGCTGACTCGTCAACAGTGGCAATCCCCTCGACGATGTCTCCGTCTCCAGGGATGGTCTGCCCCGCCTCGACCAGCACCAAGTCTCCCTTCCGAAGCGTGGACGCTGCAACGGTTTCAATACTCGATTTATCAAGTGGGGCTGGCATATCGGAGCGACTGTTGGTCAGCCTATTCGCCGGCACGTCCTGTTTGGCCTTCCTGAGCGAGTCGGCTTGAGCCTTCCCCCGTCCCTCTGCAACCGCTTCGGCGAAGTTAGCGAAAAGAACGGTGAACCATAACCAAAGGGTGATCGACAAGATGAATCCTGCCGAGGCCTCGCCTTGACCGAAGAGGGCTTGAACCCAGAGGCCAGTCGCCATGACTGAACCAATCCAGACGATGAACATCACGGGGTTCTTGAACTGGACGCGCGGATCAAGTTTTCGAACCGCATCTATCGCCGCACGGCTCATCAGCGCGGGGTCAAGGAGGCGTTGAGTTCTTTCGTTTGACATGGTTTACCGTGAGATTTGAAGATGTTCAACAATCGGGCCGAGTCCGAGCGCCGGAATGAAGGTCAGCGCACCGACGATCAGCACCACGGAACAGAGCAAGATGACGAAGAGTGGCGTGTGGGTTGGCAGAGTTCCTTGCCCGGAAGGAATAACCTTCTTCCTCGCCAAGGAACCGGCTATTGCCAGCACAGGGATGATGATCCAGAACCGAGAAAGCCACATCGCGACTGCCCCAAGGATGTTGTGGAAGAGGACGTTGGCGCTGAAACCAGCGAATGCCGAGCCATTGTTGTTGGCCATGCTTGAGTAGTTATAAAGAAGTTCAGAGAAGCCGTGTGCTCCCGCGTTCGCCATACCTTTTGCTCCCTGAGAAACCCCGGCATCTGCCGAGGGCCAGACCAAAGCGATTGCGGTGCAGAGAAGCGTAACAACACAGGGAATCAAGATCACAAGCGATGCCATCTTCATTTCAAAGACATCAATCTTCTTTCCGAGGTATTCCGGCGTTCGGCCGACCATTAGCCCCGCGATGAACACGGTGATGATGGCGAAAACCAGCATGCCGTAGAGTCCTGAGCCAACTCCGCCGAAGACAACTTCACCAAGTTGCATCAGCGCCATTGGGAAGAGTCCGCCGAGTGGCGTGAACGAGTCGTGCATCGAGTTCACAGAACCATTGCTGGCAGCGGTCGTTGCCGTCGCCCAAAGTGCAGAGTTTCCAATCCCAAACCGCGCTTCCTTCCCTTCCCAGTTTGCTGAGCCAGTCAGGCTCAGCGAAGCAAAAGTTGGATTGCCTTGCTGCTCCTGAATCACCGTCGGAATCAGGAAGGTGAGGAAAAGAACGAGCATGGCTGCGAGCAATGCCCACCCTTGCTTTCGCTGACCAACCATGACGCCAAAGGTGGTGCACAATGCGGCTGGGATAAGAAGAATGCCCAGGCACTGCAGGAAGTTGCTGGCCGGAGTCGGGCTCTCAAGCGGGTGCGCTGAGTTGACATTGAAAAAACCACCGCCGTTTGTGCCAAGTTGTTTGATCGCGACTTGCGACGCAGCCGGCCCCCGGGCGATGATCTGCTCATTGACGATCTCTCCGTCAGCACCCGTCATGCTGTGGGTAAGTTGAACCTTCTCGGAACTGTCAAAGGTCTGGACAACGCCCTGACTGACAAAGAAGAGACTGAAAACTATGGAGAGTGGTAGCAGAATGTACAAGGTGGATCGAGTGATGTCGGCCCAGAAGTTGCCAATACCGCTCGCTCCGTTCGACCTAAGTCCACGAATCAGGGCGGCCAACACGCCGATACCCACCGCGGCACTTGCAAAGTTCTGTACGGTTAGGCCGAGCATCTGGGTCAGGTAGCTCATCGTCGATTCGCCCGCATACCCCTGCCAGTTTGTGTTGGTGACGAAACTAGATGCCGTGTTCAAACTTGAGTCAGCAGAAACAGCGACCAATCCACTCGGGTTCAGCGGAAGAACCCCTTGCAGACGTTGTAGTCCGAACACGAGAAGGGTCGATGCGACGCTAAACCCTAGAACGTTCGCTCCATAACGCTTCCAGCCCATGCTTTCGTTAGGATCAACTCCTCCCGCCTTGAAAATGAGTCTTTCAAGCCATCCAAGCACTCGCGCCATGATGGTTCGCTCTCCATCAAGCACTCGAGCCATGTAGACGCCAAGAGGCTTCGCTGCCAAGAGCAAAACCAGTACGTAAAGCCCGATTTGAATCCAGTCACGAGTTGCCATATCAGAACTTATCCGGGTAAAGCAGAGCGAACCCGAGGTAGATGAGGAGAAGCAACGCGATCACGCCACCGATCAAGTAATACGCGGTCACTTCGCCTCCAACTTCTCGCACATACGGATCAGTCCGACCGTTGCAAGAGTCAAGCCGAGGATGATTCCCAGCGCAGCAAAATCCATGTCTTCATTCTGTGGTTCCTGAGGGTCAAGGCCGCGTCAATAGCGGGGCCTAGCACCTCAAGAATTGGTCAAGACCGAAAGGAAAGCCCAACTCCGGCAAACCAACCGGAAGCGACGATTGAAGGACAATTGCCTGATCTGGTTTCTGTCCGGCTACCCCGGACTGAAACCGATATTTGACTCCGAGAACTGGATCTAGCACACCCTCGCCACTTCCAGCCGACGCGTTGGCCGTTGCCCAACTCAAGTTGCTCACCCTTAACTCCAATTTTTCGTGGACAGGAAAGCGAAACAGCAATTCGCCGACTGAGCAGACTTCCGAACTGCCAACGCGATTTAGGGTGGCACCACTCTCTACCTGCCACCTCCCCTTGGGGATGATCAGTGTGCCATCGGCGAAACTGGGCCGGTCCGTCGAAATCGGAAAGCCGTCTTGCACCTCATCGCTGGGAACAACAAGAACCGACGATATCAACCTAATCAGAAGTGCCATGCTTTGCAAAGCACAACGATACAGGTAACCCACCTAAGGGCTGACTCAAGAATCAAGCGAACTTCTCAGGAAAGTATCAAAGGTGATCGCCTGGGCTCGGTTACCCCTTCACGATTCGATCCGTTCCAATATAGGGGCGGAGCGGTTCTGGTAGGAGCAACGATCCGTCTGGTTGAAGGCACGCCTCAAGAATCGAAGCGAACAGGCGTGGAGTCGCGAGGCCAGAGCCGTTGAGAATGTGGCAGAACTCGGGTTTGCCACCTTGCTCGCGTCGGAACCGGATGTTGGCTCGGCGCGCCTGGAAGGACTCGAAGTTGGAACAACTGGAGATCTCCAGGTACTTCTCCACACCCGGGGCCCAAATCTCAAGGTCGTAGCACTTGGCGTTGGAGAACGACATATCGCCACCGCACAGAAGCACCACACGGTAGTGCATCCCAAGAGCCTGCAACACACTCTCAGCGTCCGCTACCAATGACTCAAGTTCGTCGTAACTATTCTCAGGAAGGCACATCTTGACGAGTTCAACCTTGTCGAACTGGTGCACCCGTTGAATACCCCTTGTATCCTTTCCAGCCGCGCCCGCTTCCTTTCGAAAACACCCGCTGAATGCTGCCATCTTGACCGTAAGTTGGTCAGCGCTCAGAATCTCGTCGCGGTACAAGTTGGTGACCGGAACTTCCGCAGTGGGAATCAGATACCCGTCCTCGTCCACTTTGTAAAGGTCCTCTTCGAACTTCGGAAGTTGGCCGGTTCCGATGAGGCTTGCCGTGTTCACGACATAGGGCGGATAGATCTCGTAATAACCGTTCTTGGTGGTTTGGTGATCCACCATGAAGTTGATGAGGGCTCGCTGAAGCCGGGCGCCCCACCCGGTGTAAACCACAAATCCACTACCGCTGATCTTCGAACCCCGTTCAAGGTCGATCATCTTTAAGTCTTCAGCAACGTCCCAGTGCGGCTTAAACTCACCGGTAGGTTTCTCGCCCCAAGTGCGGATGACGACGTTCTCTTCGGCGGTCTTTCCTTCGGGGACCGACTCGTGGGGGACGTTCGGGATACTGAGTTCAAGGTCTGTCAAGCGAGTCTCCAGTTCTCTCGCTCTTGGCTCACCAGCGGCAACCAGATCGCTCAATCGTTTTGCTTCGATCTTCGCCGCCTCGGCTTCCTCTTTCTTGCCTTGACCCATCAGTTGGCCAATGGTTTTGCTGACACGATTGCTCTCTGCTTGATGCGCCTCCAGTTCCTGTTTGAACGCATTGAACTCAGCGTAAACCGTCGCCCACTCGTCAAGCGGTGCCGACATGTGCTTCTTCGCCACACCCGCGCGTACTTGATCCAGGTTGTTTCGAAGCAGTTGTCGGTCAATCATCTGAGCCCAATTTTACTTGGGTTGCCAGAAACCGCTCATCACTTGGTAACATGGCGGCATGAGCGACGATCTCAGCCGACGTGATGCCTTGAAACGAGCCGGAGCCCTTGCGGCCGCAACCGCCCTACCTGCTGGACTCATGGCGATGGAGCCAAACAAGAAGCAAGGCAGCGCCAACGACAAGATTGTCGTCGGGCTGATCGGTTGTGGAGGAATGGGCGCGTCGAACATGCGCTCCATGATGGGCTACAACGACTTCGAAGTCGCCGCCCTCTGCGACGTGGACGAGAACCGCATTCCCGGCGACTTCAACGACGTGGTAAAGAAGTACGGCCGAAAGCCTGAGGTTTACCGAGACTACCGCCAGATGCTCGAGCGAAAGGACATTGACGCTGTCATCATCGGCACACCCGATCACTGGCACGCGCTCAATCTGATCCATTCCTGCCAGGCTGGAAAGGACATCTACTGCGAGAAGCCGATCTCCCATAACATCGTCGAAGCAGTTGCCATGGTGAACGCTCAGAAGCGATATGGCCGAGTCGTGCAGGTCGGTACCTGGCAACGCAGCACGAAAGAGTTCACCGACGCGATCAGTTACATCCGCGCCGGGAAACTCGGCAAGATCGTGCTCTGCCGTGCATGGATCACCGATGGCTTCCGCGCAGGCAAGCAACAGCCAGTTGCGGTTCCAAAGAACCTGAATTACGACATGTGGACCGGGCCTGCAGAACTCGTTCCCTATCAGTCCAACCGCTGCCACTGGAACTGGCGATGGTTCATGAACTACGGTGGCGGCATGAGCACCGACTGGGGAGTCCATATGATGGACATCGCCCTGCTCGGTATGAGTAAAGATCAAAACCTACCCATGCCGGTTTCGTGCAGTGCCGTTGGCGGCCAGTTGGCGATTCTTGACGATGACCGAACCGCTCCCGACACGATGGAAGCGATCTATACCTTCAAGAATCCCGACTTTGTGATGCTATGGTCAATCCTTCGCGATCACCCGGATAAGCCTGGACACGGCACCGAGTTCGTAAGCGCGGATGGCAAAACGCTCCGCGTGTGGCGTGGCGGATGGAAGATCATGGACTCCGACGGCAAAGAGATTCCCAAAGAGGAGTCAGCCGCTCCGAAGAACCACTGGCGCGACTTCCTGGATTGCGTGAAGACTCGCGAAAAGCCAAGTGCCGACCTACCTTCCGTGGCTCAATCCACGATCGTTTGCCACTTGTCCAACGCCGCACTCTATGCTGGTCAGACCGTGCGCTGGGACGACAAGAAGCAGGACATCGCCGGCTCGGCGGGCAAGAACACGCTACCGTACAAGCGCCCGTATCGCAAGGGCTATTCGCTCGGCTAAATGACCCGCGAGGAACTGCGCCGCGCTCTCGAACAAGACGTCGTGAGCGCGGCGCCCCTTTTGCTCGGTTGGCGGTTGGTCTATGGCGATCTCGTCTCCCAGTTGGTGGAAGTGGAGGCGTACGGTTCAACGGATGATCCCGGCAGCCATGCCTTCACCAAGATCGGCAAGCGTAACCGCCAAATGTTCGCCGAACCCGGATCGGCTTACGTCTACTTCACCTACGGGAACCACTGGATGCTGAACATCGTGGCACACCCTGCTGGTGAAGGCGGTGCCGTTTTGTTCCGTGGCGCAAAGCCACTCGCTGGTAGTTCGATGATGGTTGAACGTCGGCCGAAGGCCATACGAGATCAGGACCTGCTCTCTGGACCTGGCAAGATTTGCGCTGCCTACGGCATCGACATTAGCCTAAACGGCATAGACCTCCTTCACCCCAGTTCAGAACTTCGACTTGAGCCCGGCGTTCCAGTCAAGCGAGTCCTCACTGGCACGCGAATCGGAATCGCGATCGGCAAGGGAGAGGACCTGGTGCGACGATTCATTGACGCAGACGAGATGCAATGGGCGTCCCGGCCGCACTTGCGAACGACCTAGCGCCCGGTTATCGGTCCCAGAGGTACGGGCTCCACTGACGGCTTGGAGTGTGCGACAAGTCGGCTAAACGAGCCACGAACAAGCCGATGGAATCTCCAAACTCTTCCAGCGAAAGGCCCGGCGTTTTCGAAGTTGCCAAGGGAGACACTCGACCGACAAAACCCTGGCGTACCAAGATTTGCAACCTGCCCCTTGATTGACCAGTCACGCTAAACACCTTGTCGTCAAACTTAATCGGATTGGGGGCTATCCGAAACTTGGGCCGAGCAACTTCGTAAATCGCGAAAAGTCCGTCGATGATTTGCGCCCTCGTCGCTTCCTTCTTGTTTTCCGAGGGCTTCTTGGCTGATCCACCAACCTTCAGGATCTTTCGCGTCGCACTCTCCAACTGAAACAACACCGTGTTCGCCTCACCAACCGTAACAAACGACTTCGCGGCCTGGGGAAGGGGTTTCGGCGTGTGCTTCTCTTGCGTAGCCAAGACAAGGGCGGCTAAGAGGACGCTCATATCGTACTGACGGCTCCGCTTTGGCGAATGGCATCATATTCTTCCAGTGCCCGCCCCGTGCCGATAGCCACGCAGTTCATCGCGTTGTCGGCGACGCGTACCGGGATGTCAGTAATGACGGTCAGCAAACGGTCAAGCCCGCGAAGCAGGGCGCCGCCCCCCGTCAAGTAGATTCCACGCTCAATAATGTCGCTGCCAAGTTCTGGAGGAGTCTCCTCAAGTACTTGGCATAACTTCTCAGCAAGCGCTCGCACGGGCTCATTGAGTGCCTCTCGAACTTCTTCGCTGGTGACCTCAACCGTCTTGGGCAAGCCCGCAACGAGGTCACGACCACGCACTTCCATCTTCAGTTCCGGTTCCAACGGATAAGCCGAACCTATCTTGATCTTGATCTCTTCCGCGGTTGGGTCGCCAATCATCAGGTTGTACGTGTTGCGGATGTGTCGGATGATCGCTTCATCCATTTTATTGCCGCCTACTCGGAGGCTTTGCGAAAGCACGATGCCCCCAAGGCTGATAACCGCCACATCGGTGGTGCCACCACCGATATCGACAACCATGTTCCCGCCCGCCGACCCGATTGGAAGTCCCGCGCCGATCGCCGCAGCCATCGGTTCTTCAATCGTCATCGCGTCCCCTGCACCTGCTTCGGTCGCAGCCTGAATCACCGCCCGCCGCTCAACGTTGGTCACGCCGCTCGGAACACAGATCAACACTCGCGGCTTGAAAAAGCGCCTTGACCCGCAAACCTTGTCAAGGATGTACTCCATCATTTTTCGGGTCGTGCTGTAATCTGCGATGACACCGTCCTTAAGCGGTCGAATTGCCGAAATGTTGCCCGGGGTTCTTCCGATCATTTCGCGGGCTTCGTTACCGACGGCTAAGACTTTGCCGTTCTGGTTACTGATGGCGACGACGGTGGGCTCGTTAAGGACGATGCCTTTGCCGCGCTTGAAGACGAGAATGTTCGCCGTTCCGAGGTCAATACCGATTTCGGGAACGAACTTCACGCTTAGGCTAGGTTCTCCTGGCTAAGTCCCTCAGTTTCAATTCGTTCGATGCTGGCTCCGAGTGAGCGAAGCGTTCCTTCGATGTTCTCATAGCCTCGGTCAATGAAGTGGATGTTGCGAATCGTCGTTTCGCCTTCTGCCGCCAATCCGGCAAGGCACAGAGCCGCCCCCGCCCGAAGATCGCTTGCTTCAACGGTCGTTCCGCTCAGTTTGTTGACGCCTTGAATGATCGTTGTTCGGCCCTTGGCTTCGATATTCGCTCCCATCCGCGCCAACTCCGGGATGTGTCCAGTTCGGCTCTCGTAAATCGTCTCTTCGACAACACTCTGCCCCTTCGCCAAGCAGAGAACTGCCGCCATCGGTTGCTGCATATCCGTCGGAAACCCGGGATAGGGCATGGTCTTGATGCGAATACCGGTCAATCCGTTTGGAGCAGCAACTTCCACCCAATCGGGTCCTTCGATGGCCTCCGCACCTGCTTCGCGCAACTTGCTGATGAGAGCCGATTGATTCTCGGGTAGCACTCCGGTTACACGAACTCGCCCGCGAGTGATGGCCCCGGCCAGCAAGTAGGTGCCAGCCTGCAACCGATCGCTGGGCACACGGAAATCGCAGGGCGTAAGGGTCTTGACTCCAAGGATCGTAATCGTTCCACTTCCAGCCCCCTCAATCTTTGCGCCCATTCGATTTAAGAAGTCTGCAAGCGCAGTAACTTCCGGTTCGATGGCAGCGTTCTGAATAACGGTCGCACCTTCAGCCAACACCGCCGCACTCATCAAGTGCTGCGTCGCGCCAGCGCTTGGGAAATCAAGATAGATTTCGGCTCCCCGAAGCCCATCCGTCTTGGCAATGTACTTTCCGCCATCAAGAGTGATGTCGGCTCCCAAAGCACTCAGGCCCTTCAGGTGAAAATCAACTGGACGCGCGCCAATCTTGCATCCGCCAGGCGCGGGAAGCACAACATGTCCCATTCGTGCCAGAAGCGGGCCAAGAAGATAGAAGGACGTTCGGATGAGACGCACCATCTCTTCGTCAACTTCGCCATCGTGCAGATGCGAACAATCAATGAAGAGCGTTCCCTCCCTCCATTCGGCTTTCGCTCCGAAGCGCTCCAATAACGCGACCTTGATGCGCGTATCGCTAACATCGGGCATGCCGCGGAGGGTAACCGTTCCTTCACACAACGCAACAGCGGAGAGAATGGCGAGCGCAGAGTTTTTGCTGCCGCCAATAGGAATTTCGCCAAATAAGGGCCTTCCGCCCTGGATAACTAACTGATTCATCGTAACCTTCCTTCCGTGGATGGGTTCGTGAATCGCATTGTATCTCACCTTCGGGCAAAAAGGTAGTTTACCTGGCTACGTTCTTACACAAAATCGCTCTTCAAGCGCGGTCGCCAAGTTTTCAGCAAAGTTGCCCAGGTCAATCGTCACCCAGGACACTGGCGCGGGTTGCGTGAATACCTCCCCCGGATCCACCAATGGAGGACATGCTGGAATGCTCGCCTGAAGGAGCACGGAGTGCGCCCGCAGTTTCAGGGCGCAACCACAGACCTTCTGAAGAGTCTCTCGGTTCACGATGTCGTTGGCCGATATCGCGGCAAAACAGTCGGCGGATCGTGGGCCCTTCTGTTCTCTTGACGGAACCTCCTCACCCAAGCATGCTGGGACTCCCAGGGCGTTTAGTGCCGAGATGATGGGTTCCGCTGCGGCGCGATAGGCTCGCCGCACCGAACGGGATAAGTCACTTGTCGGGTCAATCGCCGCGAAGGGAATAGACAACCCAACGGTCACATCGTGACCATGAAGAACCGCGCGCCCTCCAGTGGGTCGCTTCACCCAGCGTATCGGGCATCCTGTTTTGAGATCGGATTCGGGATGCTGAAACAAGCCCAACGAGACCCAGGGCCCATCCCATGAGTAGACGCGAGCGACCACCTCGTCTTCAGGCAACTCAGCGTCCCGCGACATGTTCTCGATGCCGCTCAGATTGGGTTCAAGGGTGACGATCGGAGGCATTGAAGCGTATCATGTATACTTCAAAAGTCCAGAGCGGAGAGATGGCTGAGTGGACGAAAGCGCCCGCCTGCTAAGTGGGTAAGGGGGCAACCTCTTCTCGGGTTCGAATCCCGATCTCTCCGCCAGTCTCCTTCCAGATTTTCTCGCTTGGGCATGACACGTTCAATTTAAACGACCTTGTCATCACTTCAGTTGTCTCATTAGGTTGTGTATGGTTCCGTGAGCAATCATTCTCTACTCAACATCCCTCGGCAGACAAAAAAGTCAACATACTGCGTTAAATTTTTCCTTCCCTAGGGCAACTCAAATGGAAACACCGCCTTAAGAACCAGGGAGGTTCGGAACGTACGGGCGTTGGGGTCGCCAAGAATCACGTAATACTCGGCTCCATAACTGCCAGCGCGACGCCAGGCAAGATAGGCGTTGGTGTCGTTTCCTTGTCTCACCATGCGGCCGCTAACCGACTGGTCTGCACTCAGATCGTAGTTTGCGCCGATGATCGTTTGCGTTGACTTTTCGAAGTGGCGCACATGCTCGACGCTTCCCGTCAACTGAAACCTAGGCAATGGGCGATACGCCGTGCTGAAATAGACGCCGTTGTACCTGCGGCCCGCCAGGTTTCCAACCTGAAATCCTGTGCTCCAGTAGCGATAGGCGTTGCCGCGAGGCATATCCAGGCTCACGGCAAACAACTGATCGTTGTTCCCTCGGAAATGGCTGTTGTGATAACCAAAGTCCAAGTCAGCGCCGTTCTTCCAGGTTGTGGTCGAAGAAACATCGAAACCTCGGTTGTATGGCTTCCCGTCAGTCGTATGATAGTCAAACGCTTCGATGCCAAAGCCTGCCTCGATGATGCCAGCATTTCTCGCCGGCCTCGTATAGTTCCCTTGGATCAAGCCTCCACGAAAGTCGGTTCGCGGCGCAAATCCGAGTCGAGGAAAATAGTTTGGCGATAACTCCACGTACTCCAGTGCACCGTTCCACCCATCTCGCTGATACGTAAACCCAGTGTTGATTCGGTGCCCATAACCTCGATCGGTGTCCTTGCTGAGACTGTACTGGCCAAACGTGCCCATCCCGTCTTTCCCAGCGAAAAACGAGCCGAAGAGCGTGTCATTGGAAGCACCACTTGCATCGGAAACGCTGGCTACAGCCACGTTTCCCGACGAGTTTTCGGAGAACCTCTTGTTGAACTTGCCGACGAAGTTGTTTCGGTGCCCCAAGTCAATCGTGTCCAGTACGGCGAAGTCGGTGTTGGAGTCCAGTTGACCGAACACCTTGACGCCCGCGTCGAATTTCCGAATGCGCTGGGAGGAGAAGATCGGGTTGTCGCGCGACGTTTGGAAGAACTGCGAACCTTCCAAAAAGAACGGACGAGATTCGCCCGCAAGTCTTTCGAAGTAAGAGAAGTCCAACGAAAGGACTTGGTTTTCAACGTTCCTGAAGTCGGGATTGATTGTCCCGACCAAATCGACGCTGTCGGTCAACGACGTCTTGATGTCCAATCCGGCATTCGTAAGCGATTCCGAGTTTTCGAAGCCAGCAAAGGCATAGGGCAAGAGTTTGATGGGGCGACCCACCTTTTGGGCTGGAATGTCCACCTGGAGCCATTTGCCCATCTGTTCGGGATCCGTTTTTGTGTATTTCCAGACTGACGTGCGCTGAGAGACGGGACCGAACCTGAAAACGTTGAATCGGATATCTCGCAGTCCGGGACTTGGAAGGCGCATGACACTCCAAGGGATTCGGGCTTCCACTTCAAATCCGGTTTCTGTGGGCCGGCCAGCCGCCTGGAACTCACCTAGCCACTCACGCTTCGCCGCGCGCCCCCCGGCAATTTGGATACTTGTCGCGCCTCTTGAGTTGACACCGAAGACATTGAAGTTGCTCAGTCCGCCAAATGTCTCCAAGCCAAGATAAACCGCGTCATCGTTAGAAAGGCTAACGTTTGTTCGGAACTCGTCGGCACGGATTGCCTTGGGGTTTTCCATTTCGAGGCGAGCCGCAAAATAAATAAACTTGTCGTCGTAACCGAGCCAGAACTGTCCACCCTCAGTGGCTTGTGCCGTGTTCTCGTCCACGAATCCGGTCCCGCCCCCAATAGCGTCCCACTCCCCTGGCGCGATCTTGCCATCGAGTTGGGGTGCTTGCGAAACCTTTACCGCAGGAACTTCGTTTGGCGAAGCCAAGGTGAGCGCGGGTAGGGCGGCGAGGAAGAGAGCGAGGCGCATCGGCAATACCCTACGGTCAGTTTTATAGGAAGGTTCCAGAATATCAATGTGTCCAACCCCATTGAGATCAGCAAGACCGATATTCGGAAAGCGCTAATTCGGCACCATTTCGAACTGCAGCCAGATCAAATGTCCGTGTTCCGCAAGTTGCGCAGCATCCAGTTCGACCCGCTAGCACCAGTCGGCTGCAACCATGATCTCGTGCTCCAGTCACGACTAGTCGGCTATCGCATTGGAGATTGGGAGAAGACCGCTTACAAAGACCGTCTGATCTACGACGGCTGGGACAAGATGGCGAGCCTTGTGCCGTTTGAGGGGTGGCCGTGGCGCCGCTACTTTCATATCTGGCACCGGCCCGGCTTTGACAAGATCTTCAGCGATCATCCCCATGCGGTAGAGGCGATTCTGAAGGAACTTGATTCGCGTGGGCCCCTTCTGCCCCGGGAGTTTGAGTTCAAAGAGCGCAAAGAGGAATGGAAAGGCTCTTGGTACGGTCCGAACGTTGTCAAGGTCACTCTCCGCGCGCTGTGGCATACGGGACAGGTCATGACCACCGGTCGGCGAAATGGTCATCACGTCTACGACCTTACCGAACGCGTGGTACCGGAACACTTAAGGGCACTGCCAATGCCGACAGAGCGAGAAGCCAAGCGTGAACTCATCATGGAAAGGCACCGTGCTTGCGGGGTCGTACGTCCTTCGGCAGCCTACGAAATGTGGTCTTACCGAATCTATGTTCCTGAACGTAAGGCCTTGATACGTGAACTCGTCGACGAGGGTGCGCTTGTTCCAGTGAACATTGAGGGTGTCATCGGTCATGCGACGCCAGAGTTTCTCACTCTGCTGGACTATCCCTCATTGGAGGGCTGCGTGAGATTCGTTGCGCCGCTGGATCAACTCATGTGGGACCGCAAACTCATTGCCCAAGTGTTTGATTTCGACTACGTTTGGGAAGTCTATGTCCCAGAAGCAAAGCGAAAGTGGGGCTACTACGTGCTCCCAGTTCTCTTCGGTAACCAGTTTGTGGGTCGAGTCGAGTTCTATTGTCGGGCTGGCGTCCTGGAGGTTCGGCGCTGGCATCAAGAGCCGACTTCGCCGCAACACGGATTCAAGGATGTTCTTGAAGTCGCTCTGAGGCATCTCATGGACTACTGCTCTGCCACCCGAATGGAAGTCAATGACCCAGCCTTTCCCTTGCCATCCCTGACGATTCCGTGAGCGCAAAGGATATCGCCTGATGAGGGGTCCCTTTCAGCGAAAGAGTTGAAAAACTGGTATTAGGAAACGGTAGTTCGTGGTGCATACTGACAGAGGAGCGCGATGAAACGCGCGTCAAGAGGAGGACAATATGAAATTATCCCTTAGCCTTGGGCTCGTCGCCGCCTCAGCGGTAATGGTCAATGCCCAAGTAATTGGTGATCGGGCCACTCTGAACTCGATCCTTGGAACCTACGTAACCGACGACTTCGAAGCCTTTAACATCGGTGATGGCGATGCAACAGCCACGGGCGTCCCTGTTTTGGACAACTCAACGGTAGTTAGTGGGCAGGGGCCCGGCTTGGTGAATCTCGGCGTCACCTATAGCGACCCAGGAAACGCAGGCGTTCAGTGGAACGGACACAACTACTACAGTATCAACACTCGATCCATCCTGGTTAACGGTGGTGGTTCGTTCCAAATTGGTTACTCAGGCTCCACGATTGCCATGGGGCTCGACCTAAAGTCGTTTGCTGGATACGCCTATAGCGGCACCATGAGCGTTTACAGCGGTGCAACCTTGGTCGATACCGTCGCGTTTTCGGTTGATGGGGCGGGTGGTGCTTCCACATTTGTGGGTTACCAGCACGGCGCCGGAATCACCAGTGTGACGCTGAACAGCCCAACCTACAGTTGGAGTCCAATCATTGACGATCACACCTTTGCGGCCGTTCCCGAGCCGGGCACTATCGCTGCTCTTGGCGCTGGCGTGCTGTTGCTGATCCGAAAGCGACGAAAATAACTTTTCGACGAGTTACGAGGCTCCTGAGGCTTACGCCCAGGGCCTCTTAACAATTTTCCGTCACGGTATAACGCACGATGTGGACCTTTGTGAACCGCAAGAGTATGTCGAGTTCTTACGTGCTTATCCCGAGCAGACACAGAATCTCGCCAGGAAACTGAGAAACCGACTCGTCGAACTTCTTCCCGATTGCATCGAAGTGGTTTGGGATGCCACCAATACGGTCGGCACTGCCTATGGATTCACCGAGAAGAATCGGGATGCGTTTCTTCACCTCCCAACCTACACCTCATACGTTAACTTGGGATTCAACCATGGTGTCGACCTTCACGATTCCGAGAAGCGGCTCAAAGGGACCGGATCAAAGATTCGACATCTTCGCCTCACAGACGTTTCTGACCTTGATGATCCCTACGTCCAGGATTTGATTCGTCAGGCTCATGAGACGGCCGTCCGCTCAGACCAACCCGTTCAGCCAAGAACTGTCGTACGGGTCATGGAGGGGCCAAAGCGACGCCCAAGGCCCTCCTAGGCAGTGAGCATTAATATATTTCGACATTTCTCGAAATATATGTGTATAATGGATGTGTGGATATCAATCAGCGAGCAGATGCCTTTAAGGCCCTTGGTGATCCGACTCGACTTCGAATCTTTGAGTTTCTCAGGGCGTGTTCCTGTGAAGTGACCGTTGGGGATTCGGGGGAGGTTCGCACCGTAGATGGGCCGACGGCAGGTGCGGTTTGTTGCCACGTAACCGGGATCGATAAAGTCACTTCAACCATCAGTTTTCACCTGAAGGAGTTGAGGAATGCTGGACTTATTCGCATGGAAAAGCGGGGCAAGCACATGGTTTGCTCGGTAAACCGAGAGGCTGAACGAGCCTTGGCGGACTACCTAACCGATCCTGCTGGATGTTGCTAAGGAAACAAAAAAATGAATAACTCAAAACTAACTGATCGGGACGACGTACGGGCCCTCGTGAAAGAAAAGTACGGCGAGGCTGCCCTTCGCGTACTCTCGGGACAAGGTGGAGGGGGCTGAGGCCGCACCGCCGCTGGCGGCGATGGCTGCTGCGGTGAAACCACGCCAACCT
>CALMEF010000120.1 GCA_937862825.1 uncultured Armatimonadota bacterium | reverse complement strand
GGAAGATCACGATTGAGTATCTGCTGATCAACAATCTCACGGACACCGTTGAGCAAGCCAACGAACTAGCCAGGCTACTGACAGGAATTCCAAGCGTTGTGAACCTGATTCCATTCAACTACGTGAATACGGAGCAAGGGTTTAGTCGCCCAAGCCGTGAGCGAGTACGAGCGTTTCGACAGGCTTTAGCGAACAAGCGCGTGAACGTCACCGAACGTGTCGAGCGAGGCCACGACATCGCCGCTGCTTGCGGTCAGTTAGCGGGCCAACATGAAGGGAAGTTTGCCAGGAGGGCACCATCAACCGAACTGCCTTTGCTCTCCTCCTGATAATTTCGCTTGGCTGCGCAAAACCCAAGGATTTGGCGAATCCAGCCCCTCCACCACCAAAGCCCGTGGAACGTGAGGTTAATACCGGTGTAGGCGAGGTCATCCGTCGTTCCGATTCTGGTCAAGAAGACCTCTGGAAAGTCTCGTGGAAGTCGGCGAAACTGGAGTACACCGACGACTCCCGGTTCGGAGGAGCCATGAACGACGTCAGCGGAGTGATCTATGAGAATGGCAAGCCAGTAAGTCAGTTCACCGCGACCGAGGCCGTTGCCAGCAAAGAAGACAACATTCTGTTGCTCTCCGGTGAGGTGAAGGTCACCTCGGTGAAGCCGGAGGGTACTTTGAGTTGCGAAGAAGTTCGCTACGATGGCGAGAAACGACGAATTGAGGCCTCTGGCAACGTAAGAGTGGACTCAGGGCTATACTCAGCCGGATCATTTGAACGCGTGTATGCCCGACCAGACCTCACCATGATTGCAACTCCGGAGTGGTTTTGAACTTATCCCGACTATCTCTTTGCCTTGTTCTTGCCGCGACATCGGCCGTTGCCTGGCAAACTGGTCAGGGTCAGGGCTCGATCAAGGATGCCAAGGGCAACATGTCCATTACCGGCATTGCCAACGCGCGTCAAGAGCGCAAAGGCAACTCACTTTCTTTCAAGGCCGGATCAGCGGAGGGGCATAACTTGATTGGCATCTGGAAGTCCCAAGGGCTGAGAATCGAGTCTCCACGAATTGACGGGACTGCCAATCTCAAGGAGGGGGTCGGATTGGAGTTAAGCGAGGCAACGATGACGGGCGGGGTTAAGGTTATTGCCGAACGCCCAAGTTCGATTGTTGGAGCCAAAGAGAAGCAGACTGCGACGATCACTACCCCCAGCGCAACCCTGGATTTGGGCGGAAACAAAGTCACCACCAAAGGATCGGTGACGATTGTTAACGATGATCCCGCGGCGAATCAGAAAATGGTCGCAAAGGGCACCAGCGGGGTTATAGTTCTGGAAGACGTGTCCACGAGGCGAAAGGCTGTCAAGTCGGCAACTCTTGAGGGACCAGTTTCACTTGATCTCACTGGACAACGTGAAGAAGGAGAGGCGGGCAAACCGAAAAGGAAAATCCCCTACCTCGTTAAGGGACGGGCCGGGCGTCTTGTCTTCGACGCTGTAGCACGCACCATCACGCTAACGGGTGACGTGTTTGTCTCAAGCGATGACCCGGTGATTGGAGGGGACGTTCGCGCGACGAAGGCGGTCATTGAACTTGATGAAGCAGGCGAAGTCAAGGCCATCGATCTTTCTGGACCGGGCCAGACTACTTATCGAGAAAAGGGAGGTGGCGGTTGACCATCACTGGGTCTGGGCTGGTCAAACGTTATCGCGGAAGACCCGTGGTCAACGATGTCACGTTCACCATAACCCAAGGTGAGATCGTCGGGCTCCTTGGTCCGAATGGTGCCGGTAAGACCACGACCTTTTACATGGTGGTCGGCTTGGTCAAGCCCAATGCCGGTGAAGTGAAACTGGATGATGTCGCATTGACCAAGATGCCCATGTACCAACGCGCCCGCGCTGGAATCGGCTACCTTCCTCAGGAGCCCAGCGTGTTTCGAAAACTTTCGGTTCGAGACAACCTGCGGCTCGTCTTGCAGTTGAAGGGCCTCAGCGCCGCAGAAATCGATAAGCAGATCGACTATCTGGCGAACCAACTACATGTCACGCATATCCTTGACAGCCAGGGGAGCGTCCTCTCGGGTGGCGAGCGACGACGCGTCGAGATCGCAAGAGCCCTTGCAACGGAGCCCAAGTTCATTTTGTTGGATGAGCCGTTTGCCGGCATTGATCCCAAGACCATCGAAGAAATCCAGGACATCATTTTTCGATTGAAGAAGCAGGGCATCGGGATCTTGATTACCGATTATAATGTCGCCGCGACCTTGCGCATCACAGATCGAAACTACATTCTCGCCGACGGTCAAATCATTGCCGAGGGTGACCGAAAGGCCATCGTCGGCAACGAGCAAGCCCGTAAGTTCTATCTAGGCGAGCAATTCGAAGTCAACTTCGAGAACTTCGTTGACAAGCCTGAGGACGATGAACCGAAAGCATGAAACGCATTGACCGTTTGGTTCTCGGCGAACTCATCGGCCCTTGGACGTTTGGCGTCGGAATCTTCACCGTCCTGATCATGGCCGGAACCTATCTGTTCAAGATCACCGACTACATCGTTCAAGGCATCAGTCCGAAAACGCTGGTTGAACTGACGATCATGTTGTTGCCCGCGATCGTTGCCAAGACGTTCGCAATGGCCGTGCTTTTGGCCACGCTCTTGGCTTTTGGAAGGTTGAGCAGTGACTCTGAGGTTGTGGCCCTTAAAGCGGCGGGGGCCAGCGTGGGTCGGATCATGGTTCCGGTGGGGCTTTTTGGGCTGATCGCGGCTGGGCTTGCCTTCTGGCTTAACGAGAAGGTGGTCCCAGCCGCATCGCTTCGAGCGACTACGCTACAAGGTGAAATCGCCAAACAACTCGATAGCACGTCGTGGAAGCCGATCTTTTCGGCTGTCAATGACCCGACGACGGGAAAACTTGCCGCCATGATTGTGGCGGGCGACTTCAGTTTTCGCGAACGGACCCTCCGTAGCGCGTGGATTCTAACCTACACCAAGGATCGAGAGCCGAGTTTTATGCTTTACGCGCCAGAACTTCGCTACGAGAACGAGCAGGAGTGGCGGGTCAAGGGTGGGTCGAGGCTGTTCAGTTTCGATATGAAGTTGGTTGGCGAGTTCAAAGACGACATGTGGCCAAGTCAGATCAACAAAATTGAGAAGAAGCCTGAAGACTTGCTTGCGGGCAACTTAAAGGACCTT
>CALMEF010000119.1 GCA_937862825.1 uncultured Armatimonadota bacterium | reverse complement strand
TGAGGTTTTCTTCCCAGGCCCCACGTACCCCAGCGGGGTTTCCCCGCCACATCGCTTTGTCTCCTGGCATGCCGATGAGAATCTGATCGGGCCATCCGTCCTTGTTAAGGTCTTCAGCCCAGTTGTGGAAGCAGTTGCTGTACTGCGTCTTGGGGTCGAGAATTGGGACGGGGGCGATCTCGTGAGGCTTCCAGGTTGGAGCCTCATACCAGAGGTTTCCGGCAAGGATGTCCATTTTGCCGTCCCGGTTGAGGTCGGCGATCGCTGCTCCTGCGGAGACAAACCGAGTATAGATCACCGTCTTGGTGAACGTAATCTCTGCGGCAATCAACATGACGAGCAGCATTGGCTCATTCTACTGACTCTGCAACGACCTCAGGCGCCTCAATGCCGCAACAATCTTGCCATTGAGGAATTCACCGTCAATGTGACCATCGCAGAACCGCTCTCCTCGGAAGCAGAGCATGAGGTAGCGGCGTACTTGGTTTGCTGTTGCGGTTTCGAAGTACTCAATTGGGAACGACAATCCCGGGGTAAGTTGGATATCGGGCGGGTCTTCGGGAAGGGCCTTGTATGGGTCTAGGTCTGGCGGACCCCAAACGGCGCTCCGAAGTTCATCGATTGCGGGATGGTACTCCGGATAAGGCATCTGAATAATCTTGACCCCGTTCTCGATCCGCGGAGCGAGTTTGGGCCACGTAGCGGCAACGAAGTCGGGAGACTCCAAGATTGGGAGGAGTTCAAGGACGCGCAGCCACGGTTCGTTCACATTTCATTGTAGGCCTTTCAGGGCCGAGACGGCCCTGGAAACTGCGGGCGAGACGCCCGTGCCACATTACTGCCCATAATTCAATGTTATGGAGCGCACGAAGGCTGAGCGGACACCTTGCCCAATCTGCGGAAAGGCGGACTACGAGTGGGGAGTGTTGTCTGGTCAACACAACTACGTTGCCGACGGCTCAGGTGTCCTGGCAAGAATTTTCGTCGTGCCGAAGTCAATTGAGACTCGTCGGTGCCGCCTTTGCGGAAACCTTCAGTTGTTCAAAGCGAATCCATGAACGAGCCCGCAGAGCAGCTTGTCTTACCTTGTCCTTCCCCTTGCGTGAAACGTTGCGGGATTGATGAAACGCTACGATGCAGTGGGTGTTTGCGTACAGGACGAGAGGTAGCTGCTTGGCTCACGATGAGCGATGAAGAGCGCTGGGAACTACTCATCAGAGTGAGCCAGCGTGGAATCCGTATTTCAAGTTCCGATGACTTGCTAATTCCGAAAAGTTGAAGTTTATGCCTAACAACGGCTAATCTGCTCGAATGGACAAGTTTGCTGTGCTTTGTGCCGCAGTCGCTATCGGCACCGTGACGCTCCCCGCCAACTTTATTGAACTTCAACCAAGCACCCCTGGAATCGTTCAAACCGGACATTTCAACATTGATGGGAAAGCCAAGGCAGCGATATTTGAGGGTTTTAATCCTGGTGCATCTGGGCAAGTTTTTGGCGGTCACTTTAGTGTCATTAGTTCAACTGGACGTGCTGTCTTCGCTGAAGCGAACGCAACCTCTGGTCAATCCTTCGGTGTGTACGCACAGAATGCCAGTAGCACTGGGGTTGGAGTTCTCGGAAAGTCCACCTCCACAAGCGGTCAAGCATTTGGCATCGTAGGTCAAGTGAGCAGCCCAATGGGCTATGGCAGTGCGGGAATCTCGCTAGCCTCGTCCGGCAATGGTGTTGGAGTTCTTGGACAATCCAATAGCACTACCGGTATGGGTGTGACCGGCCAAAACTTGGCGACGACAGGTGTCAACTTTGGGGTCGCCGGCTTAGTAGTCAGCACGTCGGGAATCGGAGTAGCAGGCGAATCAACGGCAACTTCGGGAAACACCTTTGGGATCACGGGAAAGGTCAAAAGCACCACGGGTACGGGTGTTGCCGGTGAGTCAACCGCGGTCACAGGCGTCAACTATGGTGTCGTCGGAAAGGTCGCCAGTTCGTCTGGGCGGGCAGTATTCGCGAACGCAAGTGCAGCAACCGGAACGGCTTACGGGTTGTATGCTCAAACTGCGAGCACTGCTGGCATCGCAGTCTTCGGAGGAACCACCGCTGCTACTGGAACAACCTACGGCGTCTACGGTCGCAATGTGAGTTCGGGCGGTCGAGCCGTGTTTGGTGATGCGACCGCCACAACCGGTTCCGCGTACGGCGTGTACGGTCGAGCGGCCAGCACAACAGGGTCCGGAGTATTCGGAGAATCCACCTCTGCTGCAGGTTTAGCCTTCGGTATCACTGGCAAGAGCGGAAGTACAACCGGTCGCGGAGTTTTTGGCCAAGCGACTGCAGAAACCGGAGTCAATGTTGGCGTTTACGGCCAAACTGCAAGCACTACCGGGAGGGGAGTGTACGGATTCAGCAGTGCCTCAAGCGGCTCCAACTATGGAGTCTATGGCCAAACAAGTAGCACGGATGGAAAAGCCGTTTTGGGGCTAGCCTCTGCGACGTCAGGTGCTGCAATCGGAGTGCAAGGTCAATCGGCGAGTAGCGCAGGTCGTGGAGTCTTTGGAAACTCAACTGCAACCTCAGGCGAAACCTTTGGCGTCTTTGGACAAACCAGCAGTCCCCAAGGCGTAGCGGTCTACGGTAATGCGACGGCGACATCAGGAACTGCAACGGGCGGTTACTTCAAAACAGCGAGCCCTCAGGGATTCGCATTACGCGTTTCCAACACTGCCACAAGTGGAGCGATACCGACGTTTTTCTCGGAGTGCTTTGGCACTGAAAACGAAGCAATCATGGGCTGGTCGAAGGCAACTCAAGGTGGCGGCGTCGGTGGTAAGTTTGTCTCTGACGGCGACGACGGCACCGGTGTCGAAGGCCTATCACTTTCCGCCACCAATGGGACCTCCGCTCCACTAGTTGGCGGTCGCTTTGAAGCCGTGGCACCGTATGCAGTCGGAGCCTATGGACTTGCAACGGTCGACGGTCACAGCAGTTATGGCGTCACCGGCGAAGTACCTGCTGGCCAGGGTTACGGTGTGTGGGCAATCGGCCAAATGGGCAGTTCTGGAACGAAGACATTCCGCATTGACCATCCCTTTGACCCCGAGAACAAATACCTCGTCCACTATTCCGCAGAAGGTCCAGAACCACAAAACATCTACAACGGGACGATCGTGACCGACGGTGCGGGAAGGGCGTGGGTACAACTTCCAGATTACTTTGAAGAGATCAACCGCGACCCGCGTTATCAACTGACGGTCATTGACGACGAGGGAACTCGATTTGTACAAGCAAAAGTTGCGAGGAAGATCCAGAGCAATCGCTTTCTCATCATGACCAGTGTGCCACGCGTGGAAGTCAGTTGGGAAGTCAAGGCGACGCGGAATGATCGATGGGTTCGGGAGTATGGTGCTCCTGTGGAACTGGATAAACCACCAGCAGAGCGCGGAAAGTTTGTAAGTCCCGAGCTATATGGGAAGTCAAAGGTGAACGGCCTCTTCTTCCGCGAGCGAAACTCCAAAAGCCCAAAGGCGTTTCCCTAGAAGTAGATTGATGGCTGATTGAACGGCCTACGTTACTTGACAGCCAAAGAGTATTCATGCCACACTTTGTGTCATGAAATCGACGCGACAATACGTCAGCCCAACCCGATGTGCGCAAACACAACAAACAAGGGAACGCCTGCTGAGCAGTGTTGCTGAGTGGCTTCAACAGGAGCCCATCGCGCCGTTTACTTTGGAAGCAATCGCCAAAGGCGCTGGAGTGGATCGCCGCACGGCATATCGGCACTTCCCATCGAAAGAGGCGCTGTTGCAGGAGTTCTGGCAGTGGATCAACGACCGTTTGGGGTCCAACGTCTTTCCGAAGACAACACACGAGCTCATTGAGGCGCCCCTGAAGACCTTTGCGTCGTTTGACGACTATGAGGGGGTTATTCGGGCAAGCATTCATCCCCCCGCCGGTCGGGGGATGCGGGCAAACACTATTCCCGAGAGGCGGCGCGCCTTACGAGATGCCCTGCCAATTGATGCAGACCCCCGTCTGGAAGCGATTGCCCATCTCCTATACAGCGCAGCGGCTTGGGAAACTATGCGGGATTACGCAGGGCTATCGGGGCGCGAAGCAGGAGAAGCAGCGTCGTGGGCCCTTGACGTGCTCATCCATCACTTTCATGAAAACACAGGAGATTGAAACAATGAAATCAACCGTAACCTTAAATCGATTCGAAGACGCTCCCGCCTTGTGGATCGTCCGTGACCACGCCCGATTTGTGGGCGATTTGCCGGACTCAAACTTAGCTTTGGTTGAGTTTGAGGTGCCGCCCGGGTCAGGAACTCCCCCGCACACGCACGCCTCCCCCGAGATCTTCCGCATTCTCAGTGGTGAGATCACTTTTGGGGCATTTGACGGAGAGCCGACCTTTTTGACGGCAGGTCCAGGTTCAGTTGTCTCCGTGCCTTCGATGGCCGCCCACAACTACGAGAATCGAAGCGGTGCCCCTGCCCGCATGCTGGTGGTGTTGGACCAATCCATGGTTACGTTCTTCAAGGAACTTGGGAAAACCGAGCAGCCGCCTGCTGGTCCTCCGAGCGACGAGGAGATCTCGGAAGTGATGGCCGCTTGTGCGCGTCACGGGATTCACATTCTCGGCGGTCCTGGCTAGGGCTGACTTCGAAATAGACCTGGGCCACGAGTTTCAACTCGAGGCCCTATGGGGTTCTGCCAACGCTGGTTTGATTTGAAGCACTTCTTTCGTTGCGGAAGTTGAACTGGTTCGCTAGCGATCTTCCTCGTCTCCCGGCTGGATCTGGAGCCCCAAGTTAAAGACATCGTTCAAGTTGAACTCCAAAAGGTGGGTGGCGGCCATGAGATGATGATTTGAGTGAATAGCCATGGCCTCAACAGCGTCTTCAATTTCCTCGTCAGTGAAGGCGTCTGGGTCAAGGTGAATCGCAACAAGAGTGGTGGCTTCTGCAATCCAATCGGAGAGATGGAAAGCAATGTCTGCCGCCTTATCAACGCCGTGCTTGGTGATAAGAGCCTTTGCGATTCTCGCCTCCACATCGGGGTGCGTATTCGCATAGAGAAGGCTTGACCAGCGTTCGGGATCAATACCCTTGGTTCCAATCTGCTCGGCGGGGTCTCGCTCCATCCGCTGATTATGGGGCACATGTTGTACATTAGGCGTGTGAACGTTGTTGACCACGCCCCCCCTTTCGTAGATTCTTTTTCAGGATGGTGAGTCGCTCTATCTCGACGTCAACTGTAGCCACGGGCCAGCAGGCTACAACTCTGAAGGCACCCCTCCTTGCTTCAGCATGCCTTCGCCACCACAAGGGCAGAGAGTGCAAAAGAATCGTCGGGGTTCTTGATCATAACGCGAAAGCAAGCGCCCCACTGGATTGAAATTCCTTTACGCAAACCAACGGTAACCGTGATATAACAACGTTATGGGTACCCGGCTCCTTGTACTTATGATCCTTCTGGTCGTCGCTGGTTGCGGCGGCAGTGGAACTACCGCGGGCGGTGGTGGCGGTGGAGGAGGTTTGGATGAAGGCATCAAGCGGGCCTTCATGCAGTCTATGGGGACCGAAATGAATGGGTGGCGTGCGTTACCACGGACCCAACGCTTAACCAACCTCGTCGCATGGGCAAAGACTCAAGCCGGCGTTGACGATGCAGGCTACTCGCAAGAAACGGACAACGTTTGGGTTCGCTATTCGGATGGCGACGGAACGATGTACCTTGATAATAAGCCTGGCACGACAGGTCGGCTAGCGATTCCTCCAAGGAGCCCCAAAGCGGCGGATCAGCCCAACTCAATCAAGGCCTTTTGTCTGTACTCCCTAGAGCCACACATCTTTCCAGATTCGACAGAAGCCGTTCGACTTGATCTTGAGGCCAACGGCTATGATGCGGTTAGGATTCAAGACCCAACCATTCCGCAAATCATTGGACTCAGTGGTGCTGGTGTCGTGTTCTGGCAAACCCACTCGGGCATCGGGTCGGTCAGGGTTAACGGAGTCACCAAGACGCACTTCTTTACGTGTACTGGTCAGCGGGCGGTTGACGACATCAACCAGGACCCCTACAAGAACTATCGCCTGACGGGAGAAGTGATGATTGCCGCTCGGGAAGTGAAGTTGCAGGAGGGTGTGTACGAAATCGTGCCCGTTTACGCAATCAGCGAATCCTTCATTGCCACCAGAGTCCAGTTGGCCGATAACTCGTTAGTTGCCCAAGACTCCTGCACTTCGGCTCACGGCGCCTGTGGCAAGCATGGCAGACCGCTAACGCCGGAACCTATGTGGGTTGGAGTGCCATCTCGGGCGCGCAGGCAGGCGAACCATTCTTGCTCATGTTTGACCGGCTACTTGGCCGGAACCTTGAGTCTCCTGTTTCATCACCACCGGAGCGATCGTTCAGCATGGATACGGTACAGAGGTGGATGCAGGAGAAGGGATATCACGCTGACCCTTCGCCCGGATACGCGGCAGAGATGCGATGGTTCAATAAGCCTGGCAAGAAGAGCGAAATGCTCCGTCCGACCATCTCGCGCGTTATCTATGAAGGTATGGATGCCCTACATAACAAGACGAAGTTTTTTATTGAGGGCACCTTTGGACCTGATCCGGGGCCTACCAAGCGCGAGGTCAAGTGGGGCAACACGGTGATGGACGTCCTCAACTGGAATGAGATTGAGGGCATCAGAGTTAAGTTGCCCAAGCCGTACCCAACTGGCTTTATTCAGGTCCTACGAGAGACTCGCGTTTCCAACATGGTTCCGATGACTGAGTGGACGCTTCCGATGACGTACACGCTGAACGGGCAGTCCACCTTAAAGTATGTAATCCAGTTTACGCTCAAGATTCGAGCGGACATGAGGGGGGCACGTTACAGCCCGGAATCCGCAGTGACTCGCCACCCATGTATCTTCTGGCATCTTGACGACTCAGCCGCTACGGTCACCGCATCGGGCCAGTGGCAAAAGGATCCCGACACCATCATTACATGGCGCGATGGAGTCAACTCCAAATCGTACGACAGCGCCAATCCTGCCAACTCCATCACCTTTACCGGAGACATCAACATCACTACTGGCAAGATAACTGGCTTCAACTTGACGAACAACTCGACGTACAAGGTATATACGAATGGGGGTGGTTCTGTAACGAAAACGGCGTGGCTGGATGGCTACGTCTTCGCAGATCCGACCAAGAAGGTCGACATTCCATTCAACCCAACGACGTATGTAATCCCCGCTGGGAGCAAGGCGTCAAACGTGCCTATTTCCAACTCAGATGGAGTCAGTGCGACGTTGACGTGGGGCCAGGCGAATCCAGTGAACCCGCCTACAAGCCAGACTCAGCGTATCGGTCAATGAGTATGAGGGAGTTCAGTTCGCCTACGGTAGTGACCTCTGCTACTCCCAAAGACGGTCAGTAACGCTCGTACCTATCCAACTCATGTGCCGGCAACACCTGATCGATCCGATCGCCGATGGAGGCAATGTATCCCTGCAACTTCTTAAGAGCGGCATTTCGCTTCTCGTCCTTCCACACCGGATTGTAACCGGGGCATCCCTTTAAGCGGAAAAGGTGAATCGCGATCTGGTCGCAGACCCGAAAGGTGGCCTCGTCAAGGACCTTCGAGTCTTTGTTTAATTTAAGTCCTACAAGGCCACTTGCACCTTGGTCTGTCCGGTAGCGAACTCCAATTTCTTCTTGAAGAACGATACCGATCACCGTCTTGTCCGATAGTAGCCGAACGAGTAATTCCCGAAATGCCGGGATTTTCAGCCATGGAGAAACGATGTTTCCTAGGATAGGTTGGCCAATCTCGCCTTTCGCGCGGCATTGTTCAATAAACCTCGAGTCATCGGTCAAAAGGATTCGCCGCGCAACGTCGCTGGCCCGAGGATCGCTGCGTGCGGTCCAAAGAGGGCGAAAGACGTTAGCGTCCAAGTAGCCCTCCGTCTTCAGATTGGCAAGGAGCCGTTCATAGGTCTGCCATGCCGAGGCGTCGCCGCCTTCCACGAGTTTGCTCACCACGATGCCGCCCAAGGGATAGATAGCATCGACCGAGTTTCCACGCCAATCTGAACCGATCTCAGCCCGGTCCTGCTCAGTCTAGACCTTCCATGCCTCAGGACCATGGCAGGCACCGTCTGAGTCGCCGGGTTCGGCGGGTCCTGAGGCATCCAAAAGACAACAAAATAGGGCCACGGAGAAATTCGCCGTGGCCCTAAATCACATCGGCAGGAAGCCGATGCTACGACTTTAGAAGTCCATCCCGTCCATGCCGCCGCCCATTCCGGGAGCGCCAGCACCAGCCTTCTTCGGCTCTGGCTTTTCAACGACCAATGCCTCGGTCGTCAGAACCAAGCCAGCGATCGAAGCAGCATTCGTGATCGTCGAACGAGTCACCTTTGCGGGGTCAACGATGCCAGCCTTGACCATGTCAACGAACTCGCCGGTTGCGGCGTTGAGGCCGAAACCAGCCTTGCCTTCGCGGACCTTCTCGACGATGACCGAACCTTCGAGACCAGCGTTCTCAGCGATCTGTCGAATCGGCTCTTCGAGAGCCCGTCGAACAATGTTGATTCCAGTCAACTCGTCGCCAGTTGCGTCGGTCTTGGCCAACGCGGTCGCTGCTGCGAGAAGGGTCACACCGCCACCGGGAACGATGCCTTCTTCAACTGCGGCTCGGGTTGCGGAGAGAGCATCTTCGTATCGGTGCTTCTTTTCCTTGAGTTCGGTTTCGGTCGACGCGCCGACCTTGATGACGGCAACGCCGCCGCTCAACTTGGCAAGTCGCTCTTGCAACTTCTCGCGGTCGTAGTTGCTGTCGGTCTTCTCAATCTGGCTCTTGATGAGCGCGATTCGGCCCATGACGTCCTGCTTGGAACCGGCACCTTCGATGATCGTGGTCTCTTCCTTGGTGATCACAACCTTCTTGGCGGTGCCGAGCATGTCAATCGTGACATTCTCCAACTTCACGCCGAGGTCTTCGCTGACGAACTGGCCCTTGGTGAGGATCGCAATGTCCTCAAGCATGGCCTTTCGTCGGTCGCCAAAGCCAGGAGCCTTGACGGCGGCAACTTGCAGCACGCCTCGAATCTTGTTCAACACGAGGGTCGCAAGAGCATCGGCTTCCACGTCCTCAGCAATGATGAGCAATGGTCGTCGGGCGGCAGCCGCCTTCTCAAGGAACGGAAGGAAGTCTTGCGCGCTGCTGATCTTCTTCTCGTGGAGAAGGATGAGCGGATTCTCAATCACGGCTTCCATGCGCTCGGGGTCAGTGACGAAGTAGGGGCTGATGTAGCCGCGGTCGAACTGCATGCCCTCAACGATTTCGAGGCTGGTCTCGCGACCCTTGCTCTCTTCAACCGTGATGACGCCATCCTTACCGACCTTGTCCATCGCCTCGGCGACTTGCTTGCCGATCTCGTTGTCGTTACCAGCAATAGTGGCAACGAACTCGACCTGCTCCTTGTCCTTGATCGGCTTGGAAGCCTTCTTGATCTGCTCGACAACGAGGCCAACAGCCTTGTCGATACCGCGCTTTACAGCGATGGGGTTGCCACCAGCAGCGACGTAGCGCAGACCTTCGTTAACGATGGCTTGGGCGAGAACGGTTGCGGTGGTGGTTCCGTCACCAGCGACGTCGTTGGTCTTGCTCGCAACTTCCTTGCAAAGTTGGGCGCCCATGTTCTCATAAGGATCTTCGAGTTCGATCTCCTTGGCGACGGTGACGCCGTCCTTGGTGATGGTGGGGCTGCCCCACTTCTTGTCGAGGACGACGTTTCGACCCTTCGGGCCAAGAGTGACTTTCACTGCATCGGCGACTTTGTTGACGCCGCGCTCGAGTGCACGACGTGCATTCTCATCATAAAGTAGGTTTTTTGCTGCCATTGTTGGTTCTCCGGCGACATCGTTAGCAGACGCCGCTTATGAGTGCTATTTTAGCAGTCTGAGGCTTTGAGTGTCAAGAGCGACTTTGACATTGGCTCCACTTTGGACACTATCACCTTTCACATCAAGAGTCTTCCATTCCGAAGTGGTTTTTGATACAATGTCAGCAGGAGGAGACATTGAAAAATTCCACATTCTTTGGGCTGACCACGTCAGTCGCTGTTTTTATCGTTGCGTCTCGTTACGCGGTCGGGGGCCAATCTGGAGCTCTTGTGCGGCTTCAGTCGGTTACACCAGGTGCGGCTCAAACCGGACACTTGAACATTTCTGGCACCGGACTATTTGCGGATCGTGTGGGGATTGGGTTGACCAACCCCAGCGTTCGGCTGGACGTTAATGGCCAGATTCGAACCACGGCATTTCGCCTTAATTAGGGAGGCGGTGTGGGAAAGGTCCTGACGAGTGACGCGAGCGGAGTCGGTACCTGGCAACCCGTTTCGCTTGTCTTGCCCTACGCCCAGACAGGATCAAGTGCGGGACCCGCCTTATTTGAGATCACAAATTCGGGCGATTCACCAGCAATACGGGGCGTGAGCAGTTCACCAACCGGTACGGGAATAATGGGCCGATACGACCACGCAACGGGCTCTGGGTCTGGCGTATATGGCTCAACCACTAGCCCCGACGGCGCTGGCGTGACGGGCGTCATGGGCGCGAGTATTGGTAAGATGGGCACCAACTCTGCCCTACCCCCGCCATGGACGGTTCCTACTGGCGTCTGGGGAGCTGAGACAAGCGGGGGCTTAGGATTTGGTGTGGTCGGGAGCACGACTGGTCAATCCAGTGCGGTTGTCGGATGGGCAGACCAATGGTATGGGGTCTACGGATATTCACAGAGCAGGGCGGGAGTCATCGGCTACTCAGAAACCGAAGAAGGTGTCTATGGCTTTTCCGATTCAGTTGGAGTAAGAGCCGATGGAGGAGACATTGGCCTCTACGCAACCACAGGGCCGTCTGGCGTTGGTTTATCTACTGGTTCTGGAACCAGTAGTGGTACTGCTCTTCACATACGAAACGGAGGCTTGTCAGTCACCAATGCTGGCATTAACACGTCGACATTTGTGTTTACGCACCGTGCCAGTGCTTCGACGATCATAGGTAACTTCACGATAATTGACAATCCATTTACCAACGGTGACCCGAATGCAATCTTGATCATCACACCGAACTGGAATCCGCAGAATACGGGAGGGACCTACAATAATCACGCTACAGGCGTTTACTACTACCCCCCCTCGCAAAAGTGGACCATCTTCAATCAGGATGGAATTTCAATGCCAGCTGGCGCCGCGTTCAATGTTCTCGTGATCAAGAGTGGAAGTTCGGGAATGGATGGTCAGCTCCCGGAAAGCCGAAGGGAGCGGCCTTTACCAGCCAATCTGAAGCAGCGCCCCTAAAGGTTGAGCAAGGAGGTAGCAGCGTTTCAGCTACTTCCTTTTAGTGATACCTTTCGTATAATGCAACCTATGCGAAGTTTGCATGCAGTTGTCGGGGCAGCGTTGATTGGAGCGGGAGCCATCACCGTTTCAGGCAGGGCAATCTCCAGCGGCCAGAGTGGTGCCCTTGTTCGCTTGCAAGGTGGATCGCCTGTTGTTCAGAGTGGAAACATCTCCATTGTCGGAGTCGGCACAGGTAATGCGCTGCACTCACAGATTGGAGGCGGGGCTGGAGATTATTCGGCGGCACTGATGGGACGCTCGCAAGGCGGACCCCTAACGATTGGGGTACGCGGCTTCCATGATGGCTCTGGTCAAGGGGTTCGCGGCGATGCAACCAACGGAACGGGCGTATTCGGCAAAGGGTTTGTTGGCGTTAGCGCTGAGGGATCACTTAGAGGGGTTTCGGGTCAGGGAATACAAGGCGTTTACGGGCACAGTCCCTTTGATAACGGAGCAGGTGTTTATGGATATGCTGATGGATCGGGAGGAGTCGGCGTGAACGCAGTGAGTACCACTGGCTACGCGCTCGTCACTCTCGGAACTTCGATCTTCCAAGGAAATATTGGTATCGGCGACCCAGATCCACAATTGCCTATCGTCGTGAATGCCAGCACCTCGGATGTCGTCTACATTCAGAACCGCGGAGGCGGACGCGCCATGCGGGTCATCGCAGATACGGATACGGCCATATGGGCAACAACGAATGCCGGACTGGCAGCGTTGGATGCTCGCAATGGCGGGGCAAACGCCGCCGTGTTCGGATACCAAACGGCTACCTTGGGTTCCGCAAGTGGCGTTTACGGCCGATCCGATAGTCCCGATGGTTTTGGCGTCTTCAGCCAAGGCAAAATGGCAGCGACGGGTACGAAGACGTTTGCTATTGACCACCCGCTCGATCCCGAGAACCAAATCCTCTTTCACTACTCATCCGAATCCCCTCAGCCTCAGAATTTTTACAACGGCATCGTGCGCACCGATGAACGCGGCTACGCCACGATCACCCTGCCCGACTACTTCGCAGAGATCAACCGCGAGCCGCGATACACGCTGACGGTTCTCGATGAAGGCGACTCTGAAGACTTCGTGTTGGCAAAGGTGGTGTCGAAAATCAAAGGTAATCAGTTCGTTATCCGTACCAGTGCTCCGAGCGTTGAAGTTTCGTGGGAAGTCAAGGCGGTTCGCAACGACCGATATGTTCAAGAATGCGGGGCACCCGAGTCGGTTGATAAGGGCAAGCGTCGAGGTAAATACCTTATGCCACGCCTTTATGGAATGCCTGACTCGGCCTCAATGTTTCAGCCCCCATCGAAGAAGTCCAGTGACCGTTAAGTTGTTAGTGAGTGCAGTTAGTTCTCGGGCCATACCAGGTTTGATTGAACTTAAGGAAATCCAACATATAATCTACAGGTGCATCGCCAACTCTCCCTGTTCACGGTCGCTATTGTGGCGACAACTTTCGTCGCCGTCTCGGGCCGGCTAGCCGTCTCAAGCGGCCAGTCTGTTGCCTTGGTCCGGCTCCAATCTGGATCGCCCGTCACCCAATCAGGCAATATTGCGATCAGCGGATCGGGCAAGTTCTCAAACTTGGGGTTGGGTACTGATCCGAACTTCGCCCCCCTCAACGTCGCTGGAGCCCAGCAGGTCACGAGTTACTTCCAGAACAATTCGAGTACTGCCGATTCCTATGCGATTATCGCGGGAATCTCATCAAGCGCAGGGGCACAATCATCGGCGATCTTTGGTTCAGCACAGACCGGAGGGTCTACGAATGGGGTCAGAGGCTATCACTACGGTTCGGGCTATGGCGTTCAGGGTAACTCGCAAACTGGGATTGGAGTCTATGGAACCGGCACGACAGGTATTCGGGGTTTGAGTGGAGCGAGTAACGGGGTTGGTGTTAGTGGAAGCGCCCTCGCATCGAACGGCATTGGCCTGTTCGGCGATAGCGCCAGCGGCTACGCGCTCGTGACCCTCGGCAAATCGTGGATGCAAGGCAACCTTGGCATCAACGAGTCCTTCCCGAATGTGCCGCTTGTTGTGAAGGGAGCCACCTCCGACACGGTTTTCATTCAGAACACCGGTGGCGGTCGTGGGATGCAGGTCAACTCGGACACGGATACTGCCCTTTGGGCCAATACCAACACTGGCCTCGCGGGCATCGATGGACGCTCGGTGAGTCCCACCAATGCAGCCATTTTTGGCTATAACCTGCACGGCTCAGGGACAGGTTCCGGGGTGTACGGACGGGCCGATAGTGCCAACGGTTACGGGCTCTTTTCGCAAGGCCGAACTGGTGCTACGGGAACCAAAGCGTTCGTGATTGACCACCCGTTGGATCCTGAGAACAAGTCGCTTCTGCACTACTCGACAGAGGCGCCGGAACCCCAAAACTTTTACAATGGGATCGTGCGAACCGACGAGCGCGGGTACGCAACTATCACTCTTCCCGACTACTTCGAGGAGATCAACCGCGACCCACGGTACACCCTCACCGTCCTGGATGAGGCCGATTCCGATGAATTCGTCCTTGCCAAGGTCGTTCAGAAAATCAAGGGCAACGCTTTCGTGATACGAACGAGTGACCCGGGAATCGAAGTGTCTTGGCGCATCGACGCCATCCGCAACGACAAGTGGGTTCAACAACACGGCGCGCCTAGCGAAGTCGAAAAGGGGCCCCGAAGCGGCAAGTACCACGAGCCTGCACTTTATGGGCAACCTGAATCGAAAGCAATGATGCCTTCGACCTCAAAGTCAAAGTAAGACAACGCTAGAGTGTTCCGACTCGCTCAATCAGGCGTCTCACGTTGAGGCGCCTGCCAAGTTTGCCGCGGTAGTCAGGGTTCAGGGAGTCAATCAGCCCGTCGCCCGTGCTCTTCGCCGCAAGTCTCACCGAGGAGGCTGAAGGAGTTGACTGCCGCAACCGCAAGCCATCGGCAACAGCGCCTGCAACGAGTGGAGCGGCGAAGGACGTTCCTGACCAGATGCCCAACTGCCCGGTGTACCAGAAACTCTTGACGCCAACGGCGGGTGCTGAGACATCAGCACTCGAATCCCAGTTGCTAAAGGACGCCTTCAGATTCCGCGAGTCGATACCTGACACGCAAATCACCTTGCTACTATCGGATGGCTCCAGCGCTGAAGACTGGCTATTGTTGCCTATTGCTGCCACCACCACCAAGTTCTTCTCTTCGGCGGCCCAATCCAGCGTGTCGTTCAAGGCCGGAATGCCATCGATACTCCCTAAACTAATGTTGGCGACACTGGCTCCGTGCTGAACCGCGTAGGCGAGCCCTTTGACCAAGCGCCATGCCGAACTGACCCCATCTGAGTCGGCAACGCGAACGATGATCAGTTTCGATAGCGGAGAAATCTGGTTGATGAGGCCAGCAACCATCGTGCCGTGGCCCACCGCATCGTCCGCCGTGGCGTTCCCACTGGTGCTCGTGTTTCGTGGCCAATCGGAAGGGTTCTGGCGGGTCTCCACAAAGTTCACGGCAGCGACCACTTGAGTCCACAACGTTGGATGGCGATAGGACAACCCGGTGTCGAGCACTGCGACCTTCATCTCGCGGCCCGGAGTGTTTGCGGTCGTCGAGTTCCAAGAAATCTGCGTTAACAGACCCGTGTTCTCGGCATAGAGCGCATCTCTTCCTCCGATCGCGGCGATCGTGCCCCCTTTCCCTCCGCCCGCGTGTTCGGGCATGGTAAGGCTCATATCATCCTCAGCCCAAACCACCCGCGCATCCCCTTGCAGAAGTGTCTGAGCAAGGTGTGGGTCCATGCCAACCGGCACCGTGTAAAGTGCAAAGGGTGCCGATTCCGTGCGGTCCGTAAACTTAAGCCCGTACGTACTTGACACGGCTCCCGGGTTCGTACCGTCGACCAGGCGCACAATGAGTTTTGGCTGGGCAATTGCCCCACTGGCCAACATGCTCAAACCGAAGACAAACGCAAACGCTCTCATGATTCCCACCTAACTAGAGGCCTCAGAAACCCCACAAAATACAACGGGGGCACCCCAATAATACGCGTGTTCTTTCCAATCGCGACAGGCTTGACGGGCGAATGCGACAGAATCCACAAGACTGGCTCCGCAAACCCAGTGAGGATACAGGGCACTCACGAAACGGTATGCCGCTTCGTCGTCCACCGGCCATTGATTGGCGATCACGCGTTGCGCACCCCGAGCAATGAAGCCTCTCGCTAGTCCGCCAGGCTCGCCAGGAAGCACCGTTTCCACTCTTCCCGTCTCGCACGCCGACAAGACCACAAATTGAGCCCGGATACCCAACCTCGCAATTTCGGCTGACGTCATCGCACCATCGGGAAACAGCAGTGTCGAAAACATCGGGTTCTCCGAGTTTTGACGGGCATGACCAACGACATGGACAAGATCGTATCTGCCTTCCGCCATGGCAAACGCATGGGCGGAATCCACAACTTTTGTATCGGCAAACTGTCGGCGAACGAGGTCAATCTCCGCCGACGAGTGAGTAAGTCCGCCGCAATCGCCGACGACGAGCAGGCACTTTGCATCCGCACCAAGTGGTCCAACTTCCGACGTTATTCCTGGAACGAGACTAACTTCCACCTCGCGAGAACCAATGACCGCCCAGGGAACTTGCCAAGTCAGGGAGTCTGGACATATTGGCTGATCATCAAGGTGCTGGAGCAGCGGCCTCAGCGTTTCGAGGTGCGATGTGAGCGACTCAAAGTCTCCCGAGGGGTCAGTTAACTCGAAGGTCAACCACTTGAGGGCACGTCTCAGAGCGGCCAGGGGAACACCTGTCGAGAAGAGTTTTCCCGGTGTGCTCAACCATACTTGGCCTCCAGCCTCAACCAATAATGATCCAGGGTGACTTTGCTCAACCTGAAATCGATTGAGAACGGTCGCAAACATGGAACCCCATCCCGGTCGCATCCCGCTATCCACCTTTGGCCCAAGCCTGCGGCCATCATGAGTATCGATCTCGTTATCATCCTCGGGCGTCGATCGTTGCTCATCAAGATCAATTCCAAGCCGGCTCGCGCTTATCTCGTCTAGGACCCCGACCGCACGAGTTGAGAGCACAACTTCACGGAGTTCTTCTTGTAGGCCGGCTCCAACCAAGAGGTCCAGATAGGCCCGCAAGGCGACCTCCTTGTCCCGCAAGAAAGCGATCGAAGTTGCCGTTGAGCGAGTCATCGCTCGTGACTCAAGTAGTGCAGTGATCATTGATCGGAAGGCGCCTAGCCTCCCCTCCGTTTCGGTCTCGATTCGGGCCCGGATCCAACACACTTGCCAGCCCAATGGCACGGACGCATAGCTCCTCACTGCAGACTCGAGTTCTTGAAACTTTACGGAATCTCCCACTTCAATCTGTTGCTCCGCGTTTTCGATCAGAGCGAGGCAGCGCAGGAAGCCGTCAGCAAGGTGATCCAGAGGCTCCACAAGTAGTCTCTGAGCGGTCTCGATGTCGCCACTCCGTCGACGGGCCTCCGACTGCCCCACCTTGGCGGCAAGAGCCCATGGAGTGTTGCCGACAGATTGAAACCCACTCACCGCATCATCAAAAGCAGCAATGGCCCTGGCAAACTGGCCTTGAGCCAGTAGGCAACGAGCCTTACCCAGGTCGCAACCAGCAACTCCCAGTGGATTGCCATAAGCGGTTCGTGCTCGATCGTAGTGAACGATCGCTTGCTCATGGACGTTGGCCGTGAGGCATGCATCTCCAAGGAGTTCATGCAGTCGAGCAGAACTGTCCCGATCAAGAGCGGCCCCCAAGTGCGCCGACAATCGTGCGATCGCGGCATCGGGCATACCGGTTAACGTCTCGACCTGAGCCAGGGTTAGATCGCACTGAACTACATAGGATTTCAGCCCATCCCTAGAGAAGTAGTTTCGCGCTTCAGACGCGGTAACCCTGACGTCTTCCAGTGGCCCTGAGTACAGCCCCGACGTCGCAAGACCAAGCAAAGCGGCACTGCCTTCCGGTGAGGAGCGGTGCAAGTGTTGAAGGGCTCCTCGATACTGGTCAGCCGCCTCGGAGTACCGATCAGCCCAAACCAAGGCGTTTCCAAGGTTCAGCATCGCCCTGGCTGCGCTTGCAAAATCACCCTGATCGGCCAACCCTTTGGCAAGTTGGGAGCCCAGGGTGACCGCGCCCTCGATATCACCTGATCGGGCCAAACTGTCGATCGCACCGATTTGAAACCGTAGTTGGTCCATCGGATCATGAGCGACTTCACCAGCCTTCAGGAAGGACGAAGCGCTTTCTGCCCACCTTGACTCAGCACGTTCGCCACCACCCTTGGCTCGAAACACAAATCCGTGGTCATCGCAATGCGCGAGAACGTACGCCCAACGGCTGGCAAGCCTTATAGCTTGAGCAGGATCGGTGCCAAGTAGTTCAGCAACACGTGCGAAGAAAGCCCTGCCGAATCCACTGATGATGCCGTTTGGGAGCGCCTCACCGGTTTCGACCAATTGAACGGCCTCAACTGGACTCAGCATCGAAGAATGCCTCCAAGGGCACTACGATCACTTCTCCCGTCCTCAGGAACTCCAAGGATCGGTCCTCCGAATCAGCAAGGCTAACTTCAAAACGCCCGTCGTTTGCGATCACGGAAGAGTCAGACTCCGTCGACACAACCCCTTGGAAGCCTTCGACTTTTCCAAGAACACTGGTTTCGTTCGCAATTCGGACGAGTTGAACTCGAACCTTAAACTCTTCACACTCAAACGACAAAGTCGACGGCCCGACATGGCGAGTGGTCGAGAATGTCACAGGAACCAACCGGGCTAAACGACGGCTGGGTGCGGGCATGAGGCCTTTGGCTGCGGCGCTGGCCGACAAGGGAGGAGTTTTGGAGGGATGCCGGAGCGCCGCCGCCAGAGCCGTAAACTCGTTGAGGAGTTGACGACAATCTGCACATGAGATGAGGTGCTCGGAAGCATCCGCGCTCTCCTTACCATGAGCCAGTTCAACCAAACCCTCTCGGATGTCGTCGCACCTTTTGTTCATCTCACTACTCAAGAGGTTTCACCGCTCTTGTTTGATACATCCTCACTGGAAAAATCCCTCCTTGCTCAGCAATTTCCTTAACTTATCCAAGCAGCGTGCTCGATTGGGCCCTATGGCTCCGATGGGCAATCCTAGCCTCTCGGAAATCTCAGCATAAGACGGTTCTTCGTCATCATAAAGAGGACTCGCCAGTTCGCGACACCGCTCTTGAAGGTTCTGAAGAGCCAGCCGCGCTTGGTGCGCACTAGCACCTTCCTCGGCCAGCGTCTCAGCCTCGGCCTCTTCGCTGGCAAGCAAGTCTTCAAGGGAAACCGTCTCGGCGAGAGCGGATTCATTGATGGTACGTGAGCGGAGACGTTTTAGACGGATGGCCTCACGCGAGGCGGTCGTGGCAATCCACCGGGGAAGGCTCTTAGCGTCCTCGATTCGATCGAGGTTCCGATAGAGCGCTAAAAATACGCTTTGATGAACATCAGAGGCGTCGTCATCGTTTAGCCCCACCCGCCTTGCGACGGAAAACGCTAGCGCTCCAAAGCGATCAACCAACTGTTCCCATGCCCGCTGATCACCGCTACATGCGCGGCGTAACCAGTGTTCTAGGTTGTCATTTTGCCAGCGCATGATTTTCTTGTATCACGGTCCGGCCATCAACCCTCATTGGTGTCGGGTCTCAAACACGGGACTCAGGAAAACGAAAAGAGGTTACACGAAAAATGATGAACAACAAAGTTGCTGTGCTCGGCTTGGCCGCCCTTCTTGCTACCGCCGCTATCGCTCAAACTGGCCGCATGCGCCTTGAAGGCCGACTTGCCGGTTCGGCAAAAGGAAAGGCCAAATGGCAAACCCGAGATTCGGCATCTCAACTCCAAGCCGAACTTGAAATCGAAGGTGAACGACTGACACCCGGAGCCACTTACATGGTGCTCATCGGCTCTAACCTGCCTTACTCGGTCACCGCCAATTCACTTGGCAGATTCACCTTCAACCAGCGTTTTAACAGCGCCAATCGCCCGTCAATCCAAGTTGACAACGTCGTCGTCGTGACGACCGACACCGGCACCACAGTCATGTCCGGCGTCATGAAGCGACGCTAAGCAATCGACCAGACATTTTCGCCCACAGTCCGCTCCCCTAGGACTGTTGGGCGATTATCTCGTTTGATCAAGCGGTTTAGCCTTGGAGCAGTGCGCGAAGCACGACAACCACCCGATCCCCTGCAGGCGACTTGGCCAGGTTGATCGTAACCAGGCCACGTATTTTCCGACCGTCGTACGTCAACATATCAACGCCCATACCATGCCCGATTTCAAGCCTACGGGGATCCATCAGATACTTGAGCCGATACCCCTTGTGCGCCTCGTGAAACTCTGGCGGAATAAAGCGCCCGATACGAAGACCCGCAAAGTCCTCTTCACGACAGTTCAAAAGTTTCGAAGCCTCTAGGTTTCCACTCTCGATCACCCCATCGGGCCTTACAATCAAGATGGCTTCTGGTGCCAATTCAATGAAGTTGTGAAGCGCTTCAATCTCGTCCAGGTGCTTCTGAAGTTCTTGGCGGAGCGCGTCCAGTTCTTGTTCTGCCGTGCGCCTTACAAAGTTGGCAACAAGCTCTGGTCTGGGTTGATTCCCCAACTTGCCACGAATACGCACCCAATAAGTGATTACCGTAGTCGGTGAGATATCCAGTACATCAGCGATCCCCTTGTCGGTCAGGCCCTGCGCGGCAAGTTCAAGAACTCGTTGCTCGCGGGGGGAAAGCGTCTCGACCATTGGATTGTCCTATGTTCTTAGGACACAAAGTATACGATACCGCGGAGCGCTCACTGAATCACACAATTTAAGTGTGAGAAGTCCGATGTCCACGGGGGCCCATTTATGAGCGGCTTCCCCGTTGCCGACCCTATTCCACTGCCAGCTCCAGTCTGGCTGATGAAGTTACTCAGCCTGTTAACGCTCGGGTTGCACTTTGCTGCTGTGATGATGCTCGTCGGTAGCCTCCTCTTGGTCGTTATATTGAACTTCCGTGGAAGGACTGCCAAGAACTTGGACTGGGTTAGAGCATCTCACGTCTTGGCAAAGCGCCTACCCGTCGTCATGACCTACGTTATCAACCTGGGAGTTCCTCCCCTACTGTTCCTCCAGGTGTTGTACGGCAGACAAATCTACAGCAGCAGCGTTCTGATCGGAACGATCTGGATCGCTGTAATACCGCTCCTCATTCTCGCATATTGGCTCCTGTACAAATGTATTGCTCAGATTGAGGCATCCAAGGCGGGCTGGTTAACTGCCCTGATCTCACTCCTGGTGGTCATGGGCATTGGACAGATCTACGCGATGAACATGACACTGATGCTCCGACCAGAACTGTGGAACGAGATGTACCAGTCAAGCCCAGTCGGACTGCGTGGATTCTCTGGGGACCCGACGACCACGCCGAGATGGATGTTCGTGATGGCTGGCGGACCAATGTTCGGCGGACTGTGGGCCGCCCTGCTAAGCAACATGGTGTACCTCTCCGATAGCGTACGTACAACTCTGCGCCGAGCGGGTAGTGTGTCCGCGGTCACTGGCGCCGCGTTGATGCTCTTCTTTGGGTACCGGGTGATCTCTCTTCAGACCCCAGAGGTCGCAGCGGGAATCAAGGCGATCCCTTTGGTAAACCTTAGCATGCTCCTCTGCGGGGTGACCATTGCATTGGCAGGCATAGTCGGTGTTCTACAGGTCAAAAGAACGAACGTCTGGCTTTCTTCGGTTGGGATCGTGGTGGGTTTTCTTGCCGCCGCAACGTCGACCATCGTCCGCGATGGCATTCGAGATGTCGTTCTGAAAGCCAAAGGATTTGACGTCAACGATGTTCAGGTGTACCCAAACTGGAGCGTCCTAGTCGTCTTCCTACTTCTTTTTGTGATCATGCTTGGCGTCATCTACTGGCTCTTGCAGGTCATGCGCCAAGCAACGCCTCCCAAGGAGGAAGTCTCCCTATGAGCGAAACAGCCCCCACCATACAATCCGAAGATGAAATGAGCCGACGCGGCTTCGTTAAGACCGCCTTAGCAGGAGTCTCGCTGGCGTACGCCGGGGCGGTTGGGTATCCAATATACCGGTACCTGAACTCACCAGTCGAAGTATCGCAGGCAGCAGCTGCCGTGAAGGAGGTGACTTTGGATAAAGCCGACGCGCTCGAGAAAGGCTCCGCGCTAATGTTCAAGTTTGGCGTGCGACCCGCCCTCCTCATCCACCATGACGACAATACGTGGGTTGCGCTTGATGCCGTGTGCACCCATCTGGGTTGCACAGTTAAGTTTGATGGCGACTCCAAGCGGATTGTCTGTGCGTGTCACGGTGGGGTTTATGATGCCAAGACAGGAGGTAACGTGTCCGGTCCGCCCCCAAGGCCCCTCACACAATACGTCGTCACCGTCAATACGGGCTCGGTCACCGTAAAGAGGGCTTCGTGAAACGACTCCAAGCCTTTTTGGTTGACCGAATCGGACTCTCAGATTCGGTTGCCTACTTGCAAAAGAAGACGGTTCCCGTTCACAACCAAACCTTTTGGTACTACTGGGGAGGGATTTCACTCTTCTGCTTCTTGATCCAGGTAGTTACGGGTGTGCTTCTCATGATCTACTACCGCCCAGGACCTGAATCGTACGAATCTGTTCGACAAATCACCAATGAGATTCACTTCGGCTGGCTGATACGATCGGTCCACAACTGGAGTGCGACGGCATTCCTCGTCTCGGTCTTCGTACACATGTTTTCGGTTTTCTTCATGAAGGCTTATCGGCGCCCCCGTGAGGTGGGTTGGTGGAGCGGTATCTTGTTGCTCCTCCTTGGGCTCACCTTTGGGTTCAGCGGCTATCTGTTACCCATGGACGAACTAGCCTACTTTGCCACGAAAGTCGGGTTGGAAATCCCTAACTCGATTCCACTCATTGGGCCACCGATCGCAAATCTTCTGAGGGGAGGCTTAGAGGTTGGCGAATACACCGTTCAACGGTTCTTCGCACTCCATGCGGTAATCCTTCCGTTGCTTTATCTCCCGCTGCTAATGCTTCACCTTTGGATGGTTCAAAAGCACGGTAACGCATTGCCACCATCGGAAGAACAAAAGCCGCTAGAAAAACGGCGGGCGATGCCATTCTTTCCAAATTTCCTGGCGAAGGACTTGGCCATGTGGCTGATCACATTGAACGTCATTGCCCTTATTGCCGCGCTCTTCCCTTGGCAACTCGGACCGCCTGCCGATCCCCTAACTCCAGCACCTGAAGGGATAAAGCCTGAGTGGTATTTCATGAGTTCCTTCTCAACTCTAAAAATCCTTGGAAACATCTTTCCGGGAGCGACAGGTGAAGCCATCGGCATGACGCTTTTCACGTTGGGTTTGGTGCTTTGGACCCTCATACCGCTATTCGATAATGACCGAGCAAACGGTCGACGGAGTCGTCGGGTCACCTATTTCGGCATTTTCGTGATTACAGTGCTCTTGGTCACAACATTTTGGGGCTACTTCAAGGCCTAAGGAAACGAAAGAATGAACTATCCAGTCTGGGATGTACCTGGTATCGGCGGACCGTGGGTGATTGGGCTTATCTCGATCTTCCATGTCCTGATTGCGTGGTTTGCCGTCGGCGGCGGCATTTACTTGCCATACGCTGAGCGCAAACTCTATCGCGAAGGACGAGAAGATTGGATACCTGTCCTTCAACGGCACTCCAGATTCTTCCTAGTTCTGACCGGCGTATTTGGTGCCGTCTCCGGCGTTGGAATTTGGTTCGCAATTGGTCTTGTCCAACCAGAAGCAACGTCGACCCTGATTCACAACTTCGTTTTTGGATGGGCGATCGAATGGGTCTTCTTTGTGATCGAATTGGCCGCAGCCGCTGTGTACTACTACACCTGGAACCGGATTCCCCGTGAACTACACCTCAAGGTCGGATTCCTTTACGCAATCGCCTCGTTTCTCACCCTGGTGATCATCAACGGGATTCTCTCGTTCATGTTAACGCCCGGCGACGATTGGTTGAGCGTGGCTGGAACAGGGACTGAGGCCAGCAAGTTCTGGCATGCTTTCTTCAACCCGACCTACTTCCCATCACTATTGATGCGGACCTTGGCTTGTCTTTCGCTGGCGGGAATCTATGCGTTAATCACTTATTCTCGAGTTGAGGACGAGAAACTGCAAGACAGCAAGCAGGCGATGGTTCGATGGAGCGCAAACTGGCTGATGCCCATGGTCCTCCTACTCCCGGTGGGCTTGGTGTGGATGTTCCTTGCCATGAAGCCGGAGAGTCGAGAGATCCTACAACTTGGGATGAACACGATTGGGTCGGGACAGTTCACGGTCGTAACCCGTGTTTCGATGCTAACGGTGTTGACAACCATCACCATTGCTGGCGTCGTCTACTTTTTCGCTTACAAGTATCCGAGGGAGTTGTCCTTTGGTCACGCGGCATCTCTTCTCTTCTTGGCGGCCATCGCAACCTCATCTACCGAGTTCGCGCGCGAAACCGTTCGGAAGCCGTACGTGATTCAAAATCACATGTACTCGAATGGGATCCGTTTGTCGGACATTGATCGATTTAATCGTGAAGGTTTCCTGACTAACTCAGTTTGGACGCCAGACTCTGCTGATCCTGTCGAACTTGGGAAAGCCATGTTTCGAGGCCAGTGCGTCGCCTGCCACACCCAGAAGGGATATCGGTCCATGACTAAGTTGCTCCAAGGTCGTGATGCAAAAGCCGTTAGGCTCTTGCTTGATACGCTCCACAAACCCGCCCCGGACTCCCCTTACAAGAAGTACATGCCACCGCTGGTGGGAACTGACGAGGAAGTTGGCTACTTGGCCCAGTACTTGACGCTTCTGTCTCAGGGACCGCAAAACCGGGTTGCAGTCAAGTAGTGCACAGGTTAACCGACATGTGAGACACTTTGTCTGAAGTTGTCAACCGTCTCGGTCATCGTCGTCAGTTACAACACCCGCGAACACCTTCGCGCGTGCTTGGGCTCGTTGCCGTCCTCAGTCCAGACGATTGTGGTTGATAACGCCTCGCATGACGGTAGCGCGAAGTTGGTGGCCTCCGAGTTCCCAGACGTCACCTTGATTCGAAACGAATTGAATCGGGGCTTCGGTCGGGCGAACAACCAAGGGATGGAGATAGCAACCGGGGACCTTATTCTGCTTCTCAATAGCGATGCAAAATGCACGTTGGGAGCGGTTGAGAGACTCGCTGAAGAGTTCGAAAGTCCCGAGGTTGTCGCAGCCGGCGGTTGTCTGGTCTACCCGGATGGTCGGCGGCAACGCTCCGCCGCCGGAAACCTGACGTTATGGGCAGTTTTTTGCGAGCAAACTTATCTTGAACGATTGTTCGCCAAAACCAGTCCCTATTGGATTGAACCGGGTAAAAGCGATGCGTCACAGGACGTGGAGCAGGTCATGGGTGCCTGTCTCATGTTTCGCCCAGTAGAGCGCTTCGATGAGCGCTTCTTCCTTTACTGTGAAGATACTGAACTCTGCCACAGACTGCGCCGTCACGGTCGGATTCGGTACGTTCGATCGGCAATATTCGAGCACGCGCTTGGTGCCAGCAGTAGCGAGAATCGTTGGATGTCCGTAGCCCGCTACAACCGGGGAAAGGAACTCTACTTCCGTATCCACCACGGTCGGCATCAAGCGGTCATCTGCTGGCTGCTTAACCGGTTTGGAGCATTGCTGAGGGCTCCAATCAAACCCATGTTCTGGCGGGTCCTGTTCAGCCCTCTAAAAGGCCCTCGTGAGCCTTGATGTAGTGATCAAGAACTTGAACGGGATCGCCATCCATCTCAACAACGCCATCGCGCAGCCATATCACGCGATCAGCAACCCTTCTGACGGCATCCAAGTCGTGGGACACAAACAGAATACTGCCCGTATTCGCCCGAAATCGATCAATCGCGGCGTAGCACTTCTGCTCAAACTCCATGTCACCCACTGCCAAGACTTCGTCAACCAACAAAACCTCCGCATCAACATGGACCGCAATAGCGAATCCGAGCCTCGCAACCATGCCCGAAGAGTACGTGCGCACCGGGGCGTCAATGTGCCGTTTGAGTTCGGCAAACTCAATGATTGAGTCGAGCCGGGCCTCCACTTCTTTGCGAGTCAAGCCAAGGACCACGCCGTTGAAATATACGTTTTCAATGCCCGTTAGGTCAGGGTGAAATCCGGCGCCAAGTTCGAGAAGTGGTGCAACTCGTCCTATCACCGTTGCAGAGCCTGATGTTGGCTTGTAAACCCTGGCCAGCAGTGAGAGCAACGTGCTCTTGCCCGCTCCATTTCTCCCGACAACGGCGACCGACTGGCCTCGGGGCACCTCAAAGGTGATGCCTTTAAGAACCTCCAAGTGTTCCAGTTGGCGTTTACGCCACCAAAGGAGCAGAGTCTTTACCGAACCGACACCACTGTGGCTGACCAGAAACTCCTTCCGCAGATCATGAACTTCGATCGCGTTGCTCATGGTCGCTCAACGAACCTCCACTTCATGCGATTGAACAAGTGGTAGCCGCCTACCAAGGCAATCAGAGAAATCAGCGCGGTCACCCCAAGCATTCCCCAATCCAGCGGAAGAGGGTCGTGTTTGACTCCGTTGACCACGACTTCCTGGGGAGCGACGAGCACTTTCCGATAAGCCGTGGCCAACATGGCAACCGGATTTAAGTGATAGAGCCCATACACCCACGGATTGGCCTTGGCCGCGGAGGATGCCGCCACTTGCTCACTGAAATACATGATCGGAGAGAGGAAGAAGAGAAGATAGAGCGCAACACCCACCATGTACTTCACATCCTCATAGAAGGTGTTGAGTGCCGAAATGATCAAACCGAGACCTGTGGCCAATGCGAAGTTAATCACCAGCAAGATGGGTAAGTAAACGATGGTTGCTGTGAACGGCGGGACCTGAGGGTGCCGAATCCAAACTACGAGCAGATAGGCAAAAAAGACAAGCAGTGCAAGAAGTAGATGGATGAAGTTCGCGCAGATCGTGGCTAGCGGCAAGATCTCACGCGGGAAGTAGATCTTCTTGATGAGCGGCAGACCCACAATGACGCTTTGAGCCGAATCCATCAGCGCCAACTGGAAGAACATGAACGGTAGGTAAGCAGCAAGAATGTAGACGCTGAGACTTCCGGTCCCGTTGTCCAGCAAGTACTTGAACACAACGGTCATCACTCCCACGGTGATGAGCGGATTGAGCAGCGACCACATGAAGCCCAGGTAACTGTTCTTGTACCGAATCTTGAGTTCGCGTTCAATAAGGCTGACCAACAACTCGCGAAAACGCCAGAGTTCCTTCAACTCGGCCAGCATGGTTTGGGATTCTACCCGTCCCGGTATGCTGTAACCATGCGCGCCTTCCGGCATCGGGACTTCCGATTGCTGTGGATAGGTGCCTTCTTTTCCTTTCTCGGCAGCTGGGTTCAGAACGTTGCCCAAGGCTGGCTGGTCTACGAGTTGACTGGCGACGAAGCGAAACTCGCATTCGTCACGTTTTGCGGCATGGTTCCGGTCTCACTTTTGGGCCCTTTTGCTGGGAGCCTGGTCGATACGTTCAACAAACGGCGCGTGCTGATCGCCTGCCAGGCGGTGTTTTCTGCTTCCGCCATTTTTCTCGCGATCGCGACTGCGAACGGCTTCGTGCAGTATTGGCATATTCTGCTGGTTGCCCTGGTGAATGGCCTCGCGTCAACGATTGAGATGCCTGCGCGACAATCAATCGTAAGTCGCGTCGTTCCTGCCGAAGACCTACCGGCAGCGGTACCGCTGAATGCGATGACCTTTAACCTTTCCAGGTTACTTGGACCCGCAATTGGGGCGGTTTTGTTGGCTCGATTTGGCCCGCAAGCGTGCTACACGATGAATGGCGTCAGTTACCTGGCGCTGATTCTGGCGGCGTCCGCGATCCGTGCCGATCTCTCCGCAGTCAAGCGCGATCCAGAACCGATCGGTGACCTCCTCTTTGAGGGCATGCGCTACACGTTTCAGGATGCCCGTCTGAAGACCCTCTTTTTTATGGAGGCCACCGTATCCTGCTTTGGCTTGTTCTACCTGGCCTTGATGCCTGCGATTGCCAAGAAGATGCTCGGGACAAACGAGTACGGACTGGGTACAGCGATGTCGGCAATCGGGGTTGGAACGATCACCAGCCTTTTGATCCTGACGGCACTTTCGGGACGAAAGATCAAGGCTCAACTGGTCGGTTGGTCCATGGCTGTCATGGGCACCGGGCTATTTTGCCTTGGATTCGCCCGGTCAATCTGGGTTGCTGCACCGCTACTGGCCATCACCGGTGGCGCAGCGATCATGCAGTTCAACACGACGAACACCCTCTTTCAGTTGTTATCACCTGAGCGGCTTCGCGGGCGGGTCTTAGCGATGCACGTTTGGGCGCTGTCAGGGCTGGGTCCGCCTGGCGTGATCTTCTTCGGTTGGCTGGCCCGCGAGGCCTCCATTCCGATTACTCTCCACATCGGGGGGATTTGCGTCATCATCG
>CALMEF010000118.1 GCA_937862825.1 uncultured Armatimonadota bacterium | reverse complement strand
CGTACAGCCCCTCCCAGAAGCATTCGCGATACGAGTCAACATCGGTAAGACCGTGAGTGCCTAGCCAGTCACGACAGAGGTCGAACCAAAACTGATCGAGTACATCAGCATCTCGGGTTCGGTTGAGTTCGATGTAGTCGCTCCATTTCGAGCCGAGGCGACCCCTGAAGTCGTCGGAAGCCGATGCTGGCAGATCCCATCCGAGTTGTTGCGCAACTTTGAGAGCGAATGTGCCAGGCTCCCAATTCACACGAATCAATGTGCCAGCGGCATCAAACGCGACTGCACAAATTTGGGACATCCACCGAATTATGAGAGGTTCGTGTCGGTAACATCTGCGTGAGGTTGATTGTCATGTCTTCAAAGAAGTGTTTCGCTCTGGCGGTAGCAATAGGTTTTGCCGCCTTTCTTACCGGATGTACAGGTTCTGGCGACTCGACCAGCGTGAAAAATGCGGGATCTGGTGGAACTGGCACAAAGGTCGCCACCCCCGTCTTGGCTGTGATTCCCAAAGGGACCTCGCACGAGTTTTGGAAGTCGGTCCACGCAGGTGCTCTAGCGGCAGGAACAGAGTTTGGTGCCGAGATCATCTGGAAAGGTCCGACCAAGGAAGATGACCGCGATAGCCAAATCTCGACTGTCCAGGACTTTGTCACAAAGAAAGTGGACGGAATATTGTTGGCCCCCCTCGACGATACGGCGCTTCGCATGCCCGTGAAAGAGGCGCAGGATGCGGGGATCCCAGTTTTGATTTTTGACAGCGGATTGAAGGACATTGAGACGGTTAGTTTTGTCGCGACCGACAATGAACGGGGAGGCGAGATTGCTGGTGAGCACCTGGCCAAGTTGCTTGGCGGTAAAGGCCGTGTGGTCATGCTTCGGTATCTGGTGGGATCCGCCAGCACAGACGCGAGAGAACGTGGATTTCTAAAGGCGATGCAGGCTAACCCTGGCATCACGGTGGTGAGTGAAAATCAATATGCCGGAGCGTCGGTGGAGTCTGCGCAGAAGGCTGGCGAGAACTTGTTGCAACCGCTGAAAAAAGCCGACGGCAGCCTTGGCATCGACGGAATTTTCTGCCCGAATGAGTCAGCAACCTTTGGAATGTTGCGAGTCCTCCAAGACAACAGTTGGGCGGGCAAGGTAAGGCTCGTTGGATTCGATGCTTCAGAGAAGTTGGTGCAGGCGCTTGAGACAGGCGAAATCGATGGTCTCGTCGTTCAGAATCCCTTCAATATGGGCTATCTTGGTGTGAAAAACATGCTCGCTCATCTCAAGAAAGAGCCGGTAGAGAAGCGCATAGACACGGGCGCAAATCTCGTAACGAAGGACAACATGAAAGATCCTGAGATTGCCAAGTTAATCGCTCCGCCGAAGAAATGACCTCGTTCAAGGTCTGGGGCTGGGTTCTGTTGGGGACCGGGATCATCGTTGATCTCGGTCTTTCCATCATCTTGGCAATCGCGCTGATGAGTGAGCCTCGGGATGTGGTCGGCGTTCAGTTCATATTGGCATTCATGGTGCCCGGTGCGGCTATGTGCGCCCTTGGGCTGTACTTCTTGGTTCGGGCAAGGTCCGAGGCCAGCAAGCCAAAATAGAACGAATGAAGTATCAGGGCCAACGAGGCACAGAAGACGTTCTCCCCACACAGAGTCACCTCTGGCAGTACGTGGAATCGCGTTTTCGAGCGCATGCATCCTCCTACGGTTACCTTGAGCTTCGAACCCCGACTTTCGAGGATTACGACCTGTTCGTGCGGTCCTCAGGTGAGTCCAGCGAAGCGGTTTCCAAGCAGATGTACGACTTCCGGGACAAGGGTGACCGGCACATCGCCCTTAAGCCAGAAGGTACAGCCCCGGCAATGCGCTCCCTTATCCAACACAACCTGTGTCCACAAGGGACTGTTGCTCGCCTATCCTACATCACGAACTGCTTCCGTTACGAACGGCCGCAGAAAGGTAGGTTACGGGAGTTGCACCAGTTCGGACTTGAAATCGTGGGAAGTGGGTCACCTCTGGCTGACGCGGAGATTATTGAGGCGTCTGCACGCTTCTATCAGTCGCTGGGAGTGCCGAGCGTGGTGGTGCTTCTGAACTGCCTCGGGAACGATGAGTGCCGATCTCGGTACCGAACGGCGTTGCTGGATTTTGCAATGCCACTGCTGAACGAAATGGGTGAGGAAGCCATCGAGAAGGCGAAGAAAAACCCACTCCGGCTCCTGGATTCCAAAGACCCCCAAATGATTGAGGGCCTTAAAGAGGCGCCAGTCATCCTGGACTTCCTAGATGATCCGAGTCGCGAACACTTCGAAAGACTGAAGGACACACTCACGTTTCTGGGGATTGAATTCAGAGTAGCGCCAGAGATCGTCCGCGGCTTGGATTACTACACCGGTGCGGTTTTTGAGATTCAGTCGGAGCACCTCGGTAGCCAGAGCGCACTTTGTGGTGGTGGCAGATACGACAACTTGATCAAGGAACTTGGTGGCCCTGACTTGCCCAGCGTCGGCGTCGGGATGGGTGTTGAGCGCCTTCTGATTGTTATGGAGCAACTCGGTCTTTGGCCCGAAGCCCCTAAGCCCGACCTATTTGTCGCCTTTGCGGGCTCGGAGCATGAGCGAGCCGCCCTAGGCCTGGCCGCAACTGCCAGAAACTCTGGTCTTACCGCGATAATTGATCCGGACGCCAAAAGCCTCAAGTCGCAACTGAGACAGGCGGACCGATTGGGAGTGCGCTTTGTCGCGATTATTGGTGATGATGAGGCTGCCGCATCAATGGTTACCCTGAGGAACTTATCAGACTCAAGCCAAGAGCTTATGAGCGAGGGCGCGTTGTTGGAGAGGGTTAAAGGTTGAGAGCCTGGTTGATCCTGTCCCTCGTGCCTGCAGCCGCTTTTGGGCAGTTACCCGATGTAACCGTCAACGGTGATATTCGCGGGCATTTTTCGCTCGGAGGAAAGCAGGAGCGTTCTTTTCGTTGGTATGACCCCCTCGGGCGTCACAGCATTATTGGGTTCTCATTTGGTTTGGAACCAGGGTTCAGAGCATGGGTTTCCGAAAGACTTCAGAAGATCCCAAACAGTGGAGACAATGAGCAACTGGATGAGTATTACGTTGAGGACCCGGGAATCTGGCGTGTTGGCAAGCAGGTTCTGCCGTTCGGAAGATCAGAACTCTTCCGTGAATATGCTCGCGCAGTCCGCGGCGACACGGATTTGTTTATCGAGGGCCTTCCTGTCGCGGTCGCTTTGGCTGACAATGGCCCCAAGTTCACTCGTGGGGTGATCGCAAGGCTCGGAAGCAGAGTCGGCCTTAGTGTTGCCGTTGGAGAGCACTTTGGAATTAGCGCCACTGCGTTGTCCGCAGTCCGGGATATTGAGGCCTCTCCAGGCGAGAACCGTGGTCATCGGCTGGTTATCGGAGTTGATGGATCAAGGAAGTTCGGGCACTTTGAACTTAGTGGTGAGGCGCTGGCGCTTCGCCGTGGCCACTTCGCGGCGGATGCCGACCTAGAAGTGTCGCAACTGTCGGTGCGATATCAGTTTAAGAAGATTTGGCTCTTGCTAGCCTGGGCACGAAACTGGCGTGACTCGGCGGACTTTTTCAGGCTTGAGGGTGGCCTTCCCATTTACAAAGGCGTGTCTGTAGAACCGCTTGTTAGGGTTCAGCGCAACGGGGCGGCAACCTACGGCCTCTCAATGAGGTACCAGTTTTAGCATGCGTTGGCTCCTGCTGGTGGGTTCGCTTGCAGCACTCACGTATGGAGTGATTGCTGCCCCAATGATCGCGATTGTCGGTTTGGGAGGCTTGGTGCTTTCCGGCTTGATGTGGAGCGCGCACCGGGCAAAGGCGCTAAGGGCCGCCTCGTCATTTGACGAGATCTCACCAAACGACCGAGTTTATCTTCGTCCAATTCGCCGGCTCCGCGACGAGATTGAAGCGTTGGTTTTGGAGAACTCAAAATCTCCGGCAATCAAAGTTATTGGTGGCGAAGCGATTCAGGAAGCGAACGGCATCCTGTCCCACAGCATCCAACTACTGAAAACCCGGGCAAGCCTGAGGAAGGTTTTGAGCCAAAAAGGTGATCCCAATTCCGAGATCAACACCCTACAAAACCAGATTGCCGAAGCGGCAAGCGGAGAAGAGAAGAGCAACTTGGAGTTGGCATTGAATGCCCGCCAACTTGAATTGTCTCATTACGGCGAGATTGAGGGAATCATCGACAGGGTAGATGGTGCGATCACCCAGGCTCAAGCAGCGCTCTCAGAGATGAAGGCTCGCATAGCGGTGGCGGCTGCCGGAGACAAGGAAGGTGAATCGAGTTCTGAAATCGAGGATACTATTACCCGGCTTCGTTCCCTGACGAAGAGTTTCGACGAGGTTGAAGAACTAATGAAGGTGCATATCTAGGATGAGCATGGGTCGTCGGGCATACAACGTATTGCGGGGCTATGTGAACCGAGAGTGGGATCGAATCAACGGGATCGAACTGGACACCGCAGAGCAGGAACTCTTGGAGTATGAAGTCCGAACTCAACCAACAAAAGCGCCTGCGCCGACAAACCACCAAGAACACGCTCGACGTCTTCTGGGAGTAACTGCAGACGCTAAGTTTGCCGACGTCCGCAAGGCGTATCTTCGCCTCAGTCAGCGAAGCGATCCCAAGAACTTCCCAACGGGATCTGAAGAAGCCAAACAGGCTGCCGAGATCCACCGTAAAGTTCACTGGGCGTTTCAGCAGTTGTCTGTGGATGCAGATCCAACCGAAAAGCGATTCAGTTCACTCGAAATTGAGTAAATGCAACCTGTTTATCCCTAAATTCGATATAGTAATCGGAAGAGGAAAAGGTTGTTAATCGCATACATTGTGTCCATGATCGTCGGCGGGGCGTTGGTGGTGATGAGTGCGATCACCGGCCACGGTCACCACGACGCAGATTTTGATCATGGTGGAGATGTTGATCACGGGAGCGGCGATCACGACACGTGGATACCATTCCTAAGTCTCCGGTTCTGGATGTATGGACTGACCGCATTTGGTCTGTCCGGAATACTTCTACTTTCCTTGGCCAATCAATCGGTTGCTGCTTCGGTTCCTTGGGCGATTGGAACTGGATTGGTTTGTGGATTGATCGTGTCTTACGTGACGAGATTGGCCATGCGCAGTGAGGCTGACAGCAGTGCCAAGACGCAAGACATGCTCGGCAAGTCTGCAAACGTCCTTGTACCGATCCGCCCCGGGCTCCCGGGGAAGGTGCGATTCAGCGTAAAGGGGGAGTGGATCGAACTTCTTGCTCTCCCCCAAGAGGATGAATCCATCGCAGCGAACGAGGAAGTCATTATCCTTAACATTGAGCGTGATCGCGCCTACGTCATGAAGAAGTCTGCCCTGATGGAATAAACCAATGCCATTTGAAAACTTGCCCGATATTCTGAAGATAGCCTTGCCAATCGCGGCCATGGTCTTGGCAGGAGTCATTTTCCTGTTGATGGCCATCAAGTGGCTACTGTATATCTGCCCGCCAAACGAAGTGCTGATCTTTTCTGGACGTCGGCACCGAACAGCAGATGGCGCGATGCGCGGCTTTCGACTGGTTTTTGGTGGTCGAGGCTGGAAAATGCCGATCTTCGAGAAGGTTGATCGCCTTAGCCTGAATACAATCGAAGTTCCTATTTCGATTCGTGGGGCGTATGCCCAGGGTGGCATACCGCTCAACGTTGATGCAGTCGCAAACGTCAAGATCTCGAGCGACGAAGTCGTAGTAGGCAATGCCATCGAGCGATTCTTAGGCCAGAACCCGAACGAGATCAAAAGGGTCGCTAAGGAAACGCTGGAAGGACATCTGCGAGGCGTTCTTGCTCGCTTAACCCCCGAGGAAGTAAATGAGGACCGGCTGAAGTTTGCAGAGGAGTTGAGCCGCGAGTCGGAATTGGACCTGAGCAAACTTGGCATCCACCTGGATACCTTTAAGGTTCAACACGTTTCGGACGAAACGGGTTACTTGGACTCAATCGGGCGCGAAGCGATCGCCAACGTGATTCGCAGTGCGGAAATGGCGGAGTCAGATGCCAAGCGAGTGGCCGAGCAGATTGTTGCGGACAGCGAAGGCCGCGGTCAAGTCGCACTTTCAACCGCAGAAGCCAACATCGCCAAACTGAAAAACGAACTTCGAAAGATTCAGGCAGATTTGGAGTCCAACGTCAAGGCCGAAGAAGAGCGGACCCAAGCCGCAGCGCGGGAGGCCAGGGCCAAAGCCGAACAAGAGTTGCAGCAGATTCGTGCAAACCTCGAAGCAGTTCGACTGCAGGTCGACCAAGTCCTGCCCGCTGAGGCGGACAAGGTCGCCCAAGAGTATCGAGCCCGAGCGGAAGCAGCCCCGATCCGCGAACGCGGCTTGGCGGTTTCAGAGTCGCTATCCCTTCTTCATCAGGCGTGGGCTGAGGCCGGACCATCAGCGCAGAGCATCTTTCTCATCGAAGACCTGGAAAAGATATTGGCAACTGCCGCGCAGGGTGTCCACAAAGTCAAGGTGCAGCATCTCAACATGATCGATACAGGCGACGGGAAGACGCTCTCTAACTATGTCAGTGCTTATCCAGCCATGTTGAGCGCGATTTTCCAGGCGGTTAACGAGACAACGGGAATTGACATTCCCAAGAGCATTTCTAGTCAAGTGGAGGAGAAGAAGTAATGGGTCCGCTGTTAGTTGTTGGTGTTGTTCTTGCCGTCCTGCTGCTTCTGTTCGTCTTGAGCCTGCCCGGCATCATCTATATATGCGCTCCCAACGAGGTGCTCATATTTTCGGGGAAGAAACGAAGGGAAGGCGACCGAGTGTTTGGCTACCGCCTGATCAAAGGGGGCAAGGGATTTCGGATTCCGATGCTTGAGCGCGTTGACAGGATGGACCTAACCAACATGGTCATTGACGTGAGCGCGTCAAACGCATATTCAAAGGGTGGTATCCCTCTAACCGTCCAAGGCGTCGCCAACGTGAAGATCGCCGGACACGAGCCTGTTCTGAACAATGCCATAGAGCGGCTTCTCGGTCGAAGTCGCCAAGAGATCATGCAAGTGGCGAAGGCAACGTTAGAAGGCTCTCTACGGGGCATTCTGAGCACGATGACCCCAGAACAGGTCAACGAAGATAAGATCCTGTTTGCCGAGCGCCTCGTTCACGAAGTCGAGCAAGATATGACCAGTCTCGGCTTGGTTGTGGACACGATGAAAATTCAGAACGTTCACGATGAAGTGAAGTACCTCGATTCGATCGGCCGCAAGCGGAACGCCGAGATCATTAGTCAGGCACGAATTGCTGAGGCGAAGGCCAAAGCAGACTCCGTGGTTCGGCAGGCAGAGAACATGGAGCAGGAGGCTAACTCTCAGATCGCAGCGCAGATTGCGATGGCGAAGGCTGATGCTCAGCGCCGATTAACCGATGCGTTGACTCGACGAGATGCGCTGATCGCCGAAGAGATGGCAACTGTCGCCGCACAAGTGGCCCAGGCAAAGGCCGAGGTTGACGTACAAAACGCCAGAATCGAGCAGATCCGGAGCAAACTGCAGGCAGATGTCATTCAGCCCGCAAAAGCAGCCGCTGAAGCCACAGAGAACCAGGCAAAGGCCAATGTCGCGGCAATCATAGAAGATGGGAAGGCACGTGCGGAAGCACTTCGGGCCATCGCCCAAACCTGGAAAGAGGCCGGACCAAGTGCAAAGCAGATCATGCTCCTTCAACGGCTTGATCCGATCATGAAGGCGATTACCCAGACTGTGGCCGAAACGAAAGTCGAGAAGTTGACGATGATCGGCGGTGATGGTGCAAGTGGACCTGCGAAAGCCCTGCCGATGCTTGAACAGGTCAAAGAAGTGTTCGGGATCGACGTTGTTGAGAAACTCAAGCAACTAGGTAGCAAAGAGCCAACTCCAGTTCACGTAAGTGTGACGACCCCATCCCAAGAGACCGCAAAGAAGAGCGATGCAGAGGTTTGATTACGAAGAACACGACGTTCAGGAAATTCTGAAGCGGGCCATTTCGATCGACGCGACAACCGCCGATCAGCGAGCCATGCTAGAGCGTACGGCCGCTGAACTTGGAATCTCTGGGGAAGCGCTTCAGCGTGCGGAGCGGGAGTACTTGAAGGAGCGGGAAGAACAGCAAGACCTGCGCGAGTTTGTTAGGCACTACCGAGGCACATTCTGGTCCCATCTTTGCAGTTACGCGATCGTTAACTCGTTCCTTTTCTTCATCGACCTGAAGACCGGGAGTGGGGTCGGTTGGTTTTGGTGGCCACTGTTGGGTTGGGGGTTGGGCTTGGCATTCCATGCAGCCTCCGTCTTCAATCCACGGAGTAGCGAGTTTGTCAGCGATTACGAGAAGTGGAAAAAGAAGAAGGCGAAGGAGCGCAAAAAGCGGGGAGCGACCACCTAGTGCGTCCGGCCGTCGTCCTTCTGAGCGGAGGGCTTGACTCTGCAGTCGTTGCCGCCCATGCCCGCGATCAGGGGTTCAAAGTGCACGCCCTAACGATTTCGTATGGGCAGAGGCACAGGCACGAACTTGTGGCTGCCGAACGCGTTTTTCGATCGCTTCAACTGTCATCTCACCAAAACATCGAGATTCCGCTGGACGCTTTCGGCGGGTCAGCCCTGACTGGAGACATTGATGTTCCGAAGGACCAAGAGGGAAGCCCGGGCATTCCCGTGACTTACGTGCCAGCCCGGAATACGGTTTTCCTCAGCCTGGCCCTTGCCTATGCCGAAACGTTGGGCTCAACTGACCTGTTTTGTGGAGTTAACGCCGTTGACTACAGCGGCTATCCGGATTGCCGCCCCGAGTTTATCGAGGCCTTCCAAGCCATGGCCCGGTTGGGGACAAAGATTGGCGTTGAAGGTGCTCAGATAACCATCCATGCGCCCTTGCTGGAAATGACTAAACCTGAGATCATCCAACTGGGACTTCGGATGGGTGTGGACTTCAGCCAGACTCACTCGTGCTACGATCCTGGTCTTGAAGGGGAACCTTGCCGTCACTGTGACTCGTGTCTGATTCGAATGAAGGCGTTTTTGAGCCTCGGGATGGAGGACCCTGTCCTTGTCCGAACCCCGACTTAGAGTTGCCGAGGTCTTTACGAGCCTGCAAGGCGAGGGAATCTGGTCTGGCGTGCCCAGCACATTCGTGCGCGTTTCTGGCTGCAATCTTCGGTGTTCTTGGTGCGACACCCCTTATGCAAGTTGGAACCCAGAAGGGCCGGTTTTGCCAGTTTCAAGAATCGTTGAGGACGTTGTGGAGCGGGCTACTCGACATGTGGTGCTCACGGGCGGGGAACCTATGCTCTTTGACGGAATCGAGCACCTTGCCGACCTGTTGAAGCAGGCTGGTCACGTCATCACCATTGAGACTGCTGGCACGGTGTTTCGGCAGGTTCAGTGCGACCTTATGTCGATTAGCCCCAAACTGTCGAACTCTACACCCGACGGACCATGGCAGAAGCGTCACGAGGAAACGAGGCTCAAAGTTGACATACTGCGTAATCTGACAAAGGGTTATCAGCACCAGATGAAATTTGTGGTGTCGTCGAACCGTGACTGGGAAGAAATCGAAGCGATTCTCCATGAAGTGCCGATTGACCCCAGCCGAGTGCTGATCATGCCCGAGGGCACCGACTCGGAAACCCTTTGGAACCGGGCAAGAGAACTAGCACCGCAAATTGTCGCCCGAGGTTTCCGACTTTGTCCGCGGTTGCATGTGGACCTATTCGGAAACACCCGAGGCACCTAAGGATTAGCCGTTCTGAAGCAACTGGAGGACGGATTGGGGAGCCTGGCTCGCTTGGGCGAGAACAGCCATACCGCTTTGCTTCAGGATCTGGAGTCGCGTGAACTGGGTCATTTCGTGCGCCATATCAGCGTCCCGAATTTGACTCTCAGTTGACGTCAAGTTTTCGTTCGCAACATTCAGGGATCGGATCGTCGACTCGAGGAAGTTGGCTTGGAACGAACCAAGTTCACCGCGCATCAAAGCCATCTGATTGATTGCGTCGTCGATGATTTTCATCGCGTCTTGGGCACCCTGCGAGGAGGTGACGTCAAGGTCGGCGAGAGACTTCCCAGCCACCGCGCTGGTGCCAAGGCGGTTTGCAAAGACAATCGGCATGGCATAGGCCACCGACTGATCCGAGTTACCACCAATCTGGAAGCGGACGTTACCTGCAGTGATTTGACCAAGTTCAACCGCGGTCGTGATCGTTGAGTTGCCGTACTCGCTGAGCATGATCGAATTTCCATATTGATCGGTGAGCCGAAGACCGGAGTCAGTGGCAGATCGTCCTCCTTGAAAACTTGTCGTTTGGGCTCCGCTGGTCGTCATGACCGTTACGTCGTAGACACCGTCAACACCTGAATCGGAAGCACTTCCGGAAGAGTGGAGAATGTTGCTAGGATCAAAGAAGCTGATTGACTTGCGAGAACCAAAATCGTTGGACTTGAGATCGATGGTCATGTTTGGCGAGGTGCCAGTCAGACTAGCCGAGACACCTGTCGTCTGAGACATCGCGTTGATCTTCTCAATCAGCGTGTCGACCGACTCGGTTCCATTGCTGGAGAACGAGTATCCGTTGATCACGAACGTGCCGGTTGTGGTGACAATCGCGCTTCCATCGGCAAACGTGTTACCAAGGGAGACTTGGGCTCGTTCCGCAGCCGTCGTTTGAGCGATCGTGATGGCACCGCTGACAACTGGCTCGCCGTTAAACGTACCCCCCATGAAAATGCTGGACGCAAGGTTGCTGGCCGTGATATTTGCAACGGCACCTGCCGTACCGTCAAGAAGTTTCTTGTTTCCGAACTGGGTTTGCTCGGCAATTCGATTGATCGATTGAAGTGTGGATCGAATTTGAGTTTGGTTTGCCTGAAGCGTATTGGAGTCCACTACAGCACTGTTGGCCGAATGGACAGCCAGAGCGCGAATGTCGCGCAACAGTCGCTGAACCTCGTCCAGTGCACCCTCAGCAGTTTTCGTCATGTTGACGGCATCTTGAGAGTTCCTTATGGCCTGGCCCACGCCCTTAATCTGTGATCTCATGCCTTCACTGATAATCAGGCCAGCCGGGTCGTCTGCACCGCTATTGATTCGGAGACCAGTGCTAAGACGGGTGATGGTGCCTGACATCTCGGTTTCGGTCGAGTTCAGGTTTCGTAAAGCCATCAAGGCGGGGATGTTGGTGTTGATCCTCAGACTCACTTTTCTGCTCCGTCATGCGAAATTTTGGTTCGCATGCAAACTTCATGTGAAATCTTCGGCACAACTGTGGAATATCTTTAGGCCGATTTATAAAAGGGCTTCAGTTATTCTCGATTGTAACCTGGTCGATTAGGTTGACCGCGTACTCCGCCCTGCGGCTGCTGGGCCGGTTGTTGAGGCGGTGGAGCGACCGAAACGGGGGCCGGTCCGCCAATATTTGAACCTGGCGGAGCAATGTCCCCTTCGTCTTGCATCAATTTGATCAAGCGATCAAACTCGTGAATGTCCTTTGCCCTGGCCCGAGCATCCTCCAACTTGACGAGACCTCTAGCCACCAAGTTCGCAATGGACTGATCCAGGGTGATCATCTTCTGTTTCATCCCGGTCTGAATCATCGAGTTGATTTGATAACTCTTGTTCTCACGAATGAGGTTGCGGATGGCGTTCGTCGCCACCAAAGTTTCGTAGGCTGCAATACGTCCACGGCCGTCTGCTCGCTTGAGCAGCGTCTGCGAAAGGACGCCGATCAAGTTGACTGACAACTGCATGCGAATCTGCTGTTGCTGATGGGTTGGGAACACGTCAATGACACGATCAACGGTCTGAACCGCGTCAACCGTATGGAGCGTGGCGAAAACAAGGTGCCCCGTTTCAGCGGAGGTGATCGCTTGGTGGATCGTCTCAAGGTCACGCATTTCACCGACCAGAATCACGTCCGGGTCTTGTCGAAGCACGAACTTCAGGGCGTTGTAGAACGTGAGGGTGTCTTCATACAGTTCCCTCTGATGGACAAGGGCCTTCTTGTCGTTGTGGACGAACTCGATCGGGTCCTCAACCGTGACGATGTGGCAGGCTTCGGTGGAGTTGATCCGGTCAATCATTGCCGCCAGCGAAGTTGATTTGCCCGATCCTGCTGGGCCAGTGACCAGTACCAGTCCGCGCGGCTTTGTGATGAAATCGAAGGCAGCCTCGGGCAGTTGGAGGTCCTCCATGGACCGAACGGTGTAGGGAATAACTCGAAACGCAGCCTGTGTACAACCCCGTTGCTGATAGACGTTGCCACGGAATCTGGCAACTCCCAAAATCTCTACAGCGAAGTCAAGGTCGTGCTCTTTGTAGTAGCGAGCGATCTGTTCCTTCGAGAACATCTCGAAGAGCGCTTCTTGAAACTCAGCACTAGGAAACGGTGCCTCGTCCTCTAGTTGGACCAACTCGCCATACACGCGAACATAGATCTTGCCGGTATCCGTTTTAAAGTGAAGATCGGAGCCGTCCATTTCGACGGTCCTGGTCAGCAGGTCTTGGATTCGCTTATGCATTAGCGGCCACCTGAATCAGGCCCATATTCTGGGCACGACGTTGGAACTCGGCGGGTATCGAGGACTTTGCAATGGCATGCTCATAGTCAACTTGACCGTCTCGCACCAATCGCAGCAGATCGCTGTCTAATGTCTGCATTCCTAGTTCTCCGCCTGTTTGAATCTCCGAATACAACTGGTGCGTCTTTCCGTCACGTATTAGCGTTCGAATCGATGGCGTGACGACCATTGCCTCAAATGCTCCAATGCGCCCCTTGCCGTCTTTTGTGGGCACAAGGGACTGGGAAACGATGCCTTGGAGAGTGACGCTCAACTGCGTTCGAATCTGCGCCTGCTGATCAGGGTCGAAAACGTCGACGATTCGGTCGATCGTCTGGGCTGAGTCAACGGTGTGCAGCGTCGAAAGAACAAGGTGACCGGTTTCCGCCGCTGTGATCGCCAACTTAATGGTCTCGAGGTCTCGCATCTCACCGACAAGGATCACGTCCGGGTTCTGCCGCATCACGTGGCGAAGTGCTTCGTGGAACGCGTAGGTATCTGTGCCAAGTTCCCGCTGGTTGACAATGCTCTGTTGGTCGGGGTGAACATACTCAATCGGATCTTCGATCGTCATGATATGGCATCGCTGGCTTTGATTGATGTGATTGATCATTGCCGCCAAAGAAGTTGACTTACCGGAACCCGTTGGCCCGGTCACCAAAATCAGGCCGCGAGGCAAAAGCGCCAACTTCTTCGTCACCTGAGGAAGTCGAAGGTCGTCTATCGTTCGGATCTTATAGGGGATCACCCTAAAAACGGCACCAACTTTATGGCGTTGCCAGAACATGTTTACTCGGAAGCGCGCAGCCCCCTCAACAAAGTAAGAGAGATCAAGTTCACGATCGGCATAAAGGCGTTGCTTCCGATCTTCGCTGAGAATGGAGAAGAGTAGGTTCTCAATCTGCTCCTCGGTCATGGCTGGCCACTGTGAGCGAACCAAATCACCGTGGATTCTCATCACGGGAGGTTGTCCTGCCTTGATGTGTAGGTCGCTGGCGTTTTTCTCAACCAGATCGCGAAGCAGATCGTCGATGTGCATGTGACTACCTTCGGAGCATCTGTTTCAACTCGGAACCGATACCAGCGTATTTCATGGCCACCTCTTCGGTGATCAGGCCAGCACGGACAAACTTGAGCAACGACTGGTTCATCGTTTGCATGCCCCAGAAGTCACCCTCATTCATCAGTTCGTAAAGGTCAGAGAACAGGCCGTCCTCAATCTTCTTGCTAACCGTTGGAGTACAGACGAGAATCTCCATCGCGCAAACTCGACCGTTGCCATCAGCCCTGGGTACCAGTTTCTGCGAGACAATGGCCCGGAGCGAGTTGGCCAGTCGCATACAAAGGTGGTCCTTTTCATGGGGCGGGAACATGTTGATGACACGGTCCATAGTTTCGTACGCGCTGGCAGTGTGAACGGTCGAGAAAACCAAGTGTCCTGTTTCACCAGCCTGAAGTGCAGTGGTGAAGGTGGTGGTATCGCGCATTTCACCGACAAGAATGACGTCCGGAGCCTCTCGGAGAACTGCACGCATTGCGGGGAGGAAGTCCTCAGTGTCGATTCCAACTTCTCGCTGCGTGACATAACTCTTCTTGTCCCGATGAACAAACTCAAGTGGGTCTTCAATGGTTACGATGTGGCAGGAACGGTCAATGTTGATTCGGTCCAACACCGCTGCGAGCGAAGTGGTCTTTCCGGAACCCGTGGGTCCTGTGAATAGAATGAGTCCGAGTCGCTCATCAGAGAACTTCTTGAGCGTAGGGTGCAACCCAAGATCATCAATGGAAAGAATCGTCAACGGAATAATTCGGCAGACAATTCCGTGTGTGCCCTTTTGCATGTGAAGGTTGGCACGAACGCGGCAGAGGTCCTTAACCGCAAAAGCGATGTCCATTTCCATGGTGTCTTCGAACTTGCGGAGTTGTCGCTCGTTACACAGGCCGCAAATGATCTTCTTGGCGGCGTCCGCGTCGATAACTGGCCATTCACCGGGTACCGGGCGCATCACACTGTGCTGGCGCATCATGGGGACGGAACCGGCCTTCAGGAAGATGTCGGAGGCTCTCTCGTGGAAGCCAATCTCGATGAGTTCGTGAATAGAGACGTCTGCTGCTGCGATCATTGTTTCTGGCTCGATGGATTGCGAAGTTTAAGGCTTTTTACGCCCAGTACGCAGGAATAGCGAGTATACCAACGCCCCGAGCGATAACGCCGCTATGGCTAAGAGGGCATAAACAAGAGTTTGGTTCGATTGATTTGTAGGTTGTTTCTCCTCAACAGGCTTTGCGCCGTCAACCTCAGAAGGGAATTCGATAACCTTCGGGTCTTGAGATTCCAAAACAACGTGATACTCGAGACCCGGTGGCGTAACACTTGCGGTTGCGGTTGCTTGTAGAACACCTGGTTTGGAGTAGGTCTTGACTGTCTTGGCGGTCGGCTGTTCACCTGCAAAGATAATCGAGAGTTGCGTCACTTGAATGGCCTCTTGAGCACCAGCGAAAGCCCGGATGATCGCTTGAAGGTTGATCGTCCCTGCAGCCCGGTCGATCAGCCCGTTCGTGGCGAACGAGGCTTTCAGGAATCTCATGTTGGGATCGGTTTCGTTGATCGGAACCGTATAAACCTTTAACCCGCGGACCGCTGTTCCTACTTCATTACCGATCTTCTCGCATTGGGTCTTTAGAAGATCTGGTGGATAGTTCGCGAGTGCAGCCGTAACTTCAACCATCTCGGCCGAGGTCTGATGTTCGGTAACGACGACGACGATATCTGGCTTCTTCCCTTGGGCAAATCCCTGGCTTACGACAAGGGTCGCAAGCAAGAGAAGAAGAATTCGCTTCATGCCGTGAACTCTACCAGCACCGTAGGAGTCTTTCCTTGGAAACAAGAGTTAGAAGCACTTTTTTTGAGAACCAACTCGTCTTTTTCGGCGTATGAGCATGGATACCCGCTATAATGGCGGGACTTTTCGATTTGAAGACGTAGAATTTCAATGGACCAATCACAGCAAGACAACCAAGGCGGACTCCTTCTAACTCCAGAGGGCAACCTTGCCTTGCACAAGGAACTTGAGTTCTTGACTATGGTCAAGCGACCCGAGATTGCCGAGCGGATTCGAGAGAGCCTTCAACACGGTGAGTTTAGCGAGGACAATAGCGAACTTGACGAAGTTAAATTCGAGCAAGCAATGGTTGAGAACCGAATCGCTGAGTTAAAGGGCATTTTCGGTACGGCCCAAGTCCTTGATCCAGACGCCATCCCAACGGACTATGTTGGCTTTGGCTCAAAGGTAACCGTCTTTGATGAGCAGTTCAAAGAGGAGTTTGAGGTTAGGATCGTTGCTTCAATTGAGGCTGATCCCAACAAGGATCTCATTAGTAACGATTCACCAATGGGCGCAGCTCTCTTTGGGCAAGAATCTGGGGCTTCCATCGAGTTTCAGGCACCAGAAGGCAAGAAGCGCTACAAGATCGTCTCGATCAGCCGATGACGTGGTAGAATTGCCACATCCCCAGTAATCGTCAGGGAAACTTCGGCGTTACTAGGACTGGACAAACGGTATGGATACATCGCCAAAGACAACTGCAGGTAGCGTCCCAACCCCGAAAATGAGCCGGGGTCCGAAGGCGTTCTTCGCCGAGGTCGTGCGTGAAATGAAGAAGGTGACTTGGCCCCCGCACAAAGAAACCAATCGCCTCTTCGGAGTTGTGCTGGGCGTGTGCGCGTTTGTCGTGTTGGTACTCACCGTGATGTACCTTGTGGCCGACAAGGTCATTCACATCCTAACAAGGGGATTTTAGGTAACTCAAGATGCCAAGAGCATGGTACGCCGTTCATACAATTGCGGGTCACGAGAACAAGGTTAAAGACGTTCTGACCCGCCGAGCCCAGGTCGAAAAGGTCTGGAACTTGGACATTTTCGACATCCTCATTCCGATGGAGCAGGAACTGACCACCCGCGCCGGGAAAAGGGTTCTTGTCGACAAAAAGGTTTTCCCCGGATACATCCTGATCAAGATGGATTTGACCGACGACACCTACAAATTGGTCAAGTCCACCAGCGGGGTTACTGGTTTCGTACAGAGCGGAAACAAGCCGGTCCCGCTTGAGCAGTACGAGGTTGATCGCATCATGCGCAACCTGGAGACCAGCAAAGAGGTCCCGAAGGTGTCTTGGCAGAAAGGGGATGCTATCCGAGTTATCGAAGGGCCGTTCAGCGACTTTGCCGGAAAAATCGAAGAAGTCAACTCTGAAAAAGAGAAACTCAAGGTCCTTATCAATATTTTTGGTCGCGATACTCCAGTAGAACTCGACTTCACGTCGGTCGAAAAGATGTAGCCGCGCACAGTTGAAACAGTTACAATCAGTTGAGATTCGGGCGCCAAAGCGAGACTTTGGTGCCGAAAGCCGCTTGATTGACCAATTGGGGGTTTCATCCCTCGTAGCGTCAATCCTAGTTCAACGAGGATGGAGCGACCCAGGAGATGCAGAGCGCTTCCTGAATCCTTCTTGGGAACAGTTACACGATCCTCGTCGGTTGCCAGACTACGAACCCGCGATGCGGGCTATCT
>CALMEF010000117.1 GCA_937862825.1 uncultured Armatimonadota bacterium | reverse complement strand
GTTCATCGCTCACTCCAGCGGCCGAGCCAGCGCCAGCCTCGACGATTACCGAATGGCCTTTACCAACAAGGGCTTTGACGGAGTCTGCGACAAGGGCGACGCGGCGTTCACCGCCTTCGGTTTCTCGTACGATTCCAACGTTCATGTTGTATGTGCTAGAGTAAGGACGGTCTTGGGTGACGGATAGCACCAGACGATGCGAGGGAAGGAGTTACGTTTGGAGTGGGAAATCCGTCTATGGGAAAACGAACCGAATCGTCGTTACGGCATTCTGTTCGCGGCAGCGTTGGCGGCGTTACTCGGATGGTGGATGTTTCAAAACCCATTGATGCCCGTAATCGGGTTTCTGGCGATCATTCTCTCGACGGCAGAGTATTGGTTACCCATTCGTTTTGTGGTCAACGAGGAATGCGCAACAAGACGTTTGGGATTAAGCGTCACGCAACTAGACTTCTGCCAAGTCAAACGGGTAGAACGGTCTCCCGATGGAATACGGCTGTCACCGCTGGCTTTGCCAAGTCGGCTCGATGCATTTCGCGGCGTATTCTTGCGAACAAAATCCAACCAGGAGGAGGTATGGGAGTACATCTCTCAGCGGATTGACCCTTCATGTTTGACTTCTGGAAAGACGAGTTAACGGAGGAGGAAACCGAAGCCTTGATTGCTAAGGCTGCCGACTCCATTCACAAGCGGAAACTTGAGATGCCTGCGATTCTCGCGCTGGAGATGCACAAACCGCTTTCATTTTTGGGGAGCCAAGCGGCTCTCGCCTTTTCGCCATTCTTAGTCCCCATCTTTGGGTTTGATGGGGTCAACAACTATTCGCGCCTTTTCGCCAAGCGGGAGAATGTTGAGCGACTTCTTGATCGTCTCGACCGTCTTCGCAGTCAACCCGAAGAGGCCTCGGAGTAATTCATGCAATATCAAGATACAGGCTGGATCGGCATCGCGTTTACGCTGATGCTTGTTTTCTTCGTCCTGTTCAACATCCGCCGAGCTGGGAAAAACAACGATATCTACATTCGTAAGATTCCCGGACTGAATGCGATCGATGAGGCTGTTGGCCGTGCCACTGAAATGGGCCGCCCAGTTCTCATGGTTCCAGGGCTTGGTGAGTTGAACGCGATCTCCGTGCAAGCGCTGCGCATCTTCTCCTATGTTGCGCGTACGGCAGTCAAGTTCAGCAATCCGATCAGGTTGTGTTGTTCACAGGCTCCCGTTTTTGCTGTTGCACAGGAAATCATCCGCGACGTCTATCAACAGGAAGGTGTCCCGGAGAAGTTTGACGACGAGACCGTCCAGTTCCTTTCTGACCGTCAGTTTGCCTTTGCGGCTGCGGTCTCTGGAAAGATCCTTCGAGAGAAGACAGCGGCAACGTTCTTCATGGGTGAGTTCTTTGCCGAATCGTTGATCTTTGCTGAAACCGCGAACGCTATTGGAGCGATTCAAGTGGCGTCGTCGACCGAGAACACGCAGACCCCATTCTTTATTGCCGCCTGCGACTACGTTCTCATCGGCGAAGAGTTTTATGCCGCCAGTGCTTATCTCACCCGCGAACCGGTCCTTGTCGGAAGTCTTATCGGTCAGGACTGGAGCAAAATCGCCATTTTGATCACGATCATCTTTGGATTCATGATGGAAAGCGTTCAACGGGGACAGATGACCGGAATGGAGAAGCAGCCTGATGGTTCCTACACTCCGATTGCGGAACAGCGTCTAAAGAAAGCCAACGAAACTTTCATGCACAACGTGTTTAACCCAGATCCTCCAAAACCCTTGGAGATAACCCGACCGCAGAAACCTGCTGAAGAAGGCGCGGGAGGCGGCGAATGATCCTCGCCAACGCCACCAACTTCTGGGCCCGCGAGAGCGGCTCAGGCGGGCTCTTCTTAATGGTGTTTCTGACGCTGGCCATTTGTGCGGCACTCATCTTTGGCTTGTTGCAGATGCCGTCGCGACTCCGAAGGCCAGTGGTCGCAACGTTCACCTTTGTCTCTGGCCTCTTCTATGTCCTGCTTTGGATTTGGCCTCAGGCTCAAGACCGAAAACCCACGGATCTTCCAGCCAACTTCACCGAGTCGGTGAGTTTTTGGCTCTCGGATGCCCTGCCCAAGATTGCCAACGTCTCGAACATTCTGACGGCATTCCTTCTCGGCCTTGGAGTGTTCTCGCTTATGCGGGTTCACTTGACACGCCTTGCAAAAAAGCAAAGGGACTGGTCGTTTAGCATTGTCCTTCTGGTCAGCATGATCAGTATCACGATTTTCGGGTACTGGGACTGGGCGCAACGGCAGGGAATGACCCCGCTTCAACTTGAAGAGGCGACAAAGATTGAAAACTGGACGACAGCGCGTCTGGGACAGTCACTGCTTTTCGATGGTCTCCTTCAAGCGATGGACGCGGCGATGTTCTCGCTGATTGCGTTTTACATTCTCTCCGCAGCCTACCGAGCGTTCCGCATTCGATCCATCGAAGCGACGATTCTCCTGGCCTCGGCCTTCTTGGTGATGTTCAGTCTTTTGGGGCTGGCCGACTTGTTCTGGAGCAATATGATCAACGCGGCTGGTGGCTCCGATCCGGCAAGTTTCATCAATAACTTCAGGTTGAGTGAAATCGCTGGATTTATTCAGAAGACCTTCCAGGTGCCTGGCATTCGAGCGATCCAGTTCGGTATCGGTATTGGAGCCTTGGCGATGGGCCTCCGCCTTTGGTTGAGCCTCGAAAAGGGAGGAGTGAGTTAAGATGGCACAAGTTCAAAACGAAAAGACTTTGGGCGAAAAGTTGTTGTCGATTCCAAGAGGAGTCCTCTTCTTCATCCTTGTTTTAGCGACGGCGATCCCATTGCGATGCAAGGTGACGATTCCGAACAACCCTGCCGAAAACTCAGCAAACCTCTACCGCATCTTGATGTCGATTCCTGAGGGATCGACCGTGTTGGTCCAGTCCGACTGGACCAACAGCACACGAGGCGAGAGCCGCGGTCAGTTTGACGCGCTCTTGAGGATCTTGATGCGCAGAAACATCAAGTTCGCTGTCCTCAGCGTCGGTGATCCCCAAGCCCCACAGGTTGCCAAGGACGTCGTCGACGCAATCAACCGTGAGCGGGCAGAAAAGGGCGAACGACAATATCGCCGTTGGGAAGATTGGCTCAGTCTGGGCCTGTTCCCGAACGCCGAAGGAACGGGTAACGGCATTGCCCTCAATATGTCGAACACGTTCGCAACGAAGGAAGAATCTGACGCAAGTGGCATGAAGCGCAAGGTCATGCTTTCCCCGGTGTTCCAGGGCGTTGAGAGCGTTGCCGACATTGCCGCTTATATCATCGTAACCGGCACCAAATCGAGCCAGATCGCTATTGAGCGACTCAACAACAAGGTCACGATGTTGGCCCTGGTCACTGGCGTTATGGGACCCGAAACCCTAACTTATTACGCCAGTGGTCAGTTAAAGGGAATGTCGGCTGGTTTGAAGGGGGTTTACGACCTCGAGACGATGATGGAGAGCGGTCTAAACGTCACGGGTAGCCCGAACCAGGTTCCAGCGGTCCCAGGCGAATATCCTGGATTCCCAGGACAAACCAACTTGGCTAAGGGAACGCAGTACATCTTAACCCTTCACTCGGCCATCTTTCTTCTCATCGCCGCAGTTGTTATCGGCAACATCGGCGTCATCCTTTCTCGCAAGAAGGGGCAATCATGAACCCAGTAACGTATGATGCGATTAAACTGACCCTTGGCGTCTTGGCGACGGTAGGGCTCTATACGGTGCTCTACCGCGAAAACAAGTTCTACCGGTTCTGGGAGCATGTCTTCCTCGGGCTCGCCGCTGGTTGGGCGTCGGTCACTCTGTGGACAGAGACGCTTAAAGAAAACTGGTGGGATGCCATGCTTGGAAAGTCGGTGGAACAAGGTGTTTCGACTGGCGAGCCAGGCTACTGGATTTATGCGGTCATGCTGCCACTTGGTGTTCTCGGTTACTTCGTTTACAGCAAAAAGCACTCTTGGATAGCCAAGATTCCGATTGGAATCATCCTCGGCCTTTGGTCGGGTCAGCAGATCCAGATCTGGTGGCAGACTTACGGCCCTCAGATGAAGGCATCCATGCTGCCCGTCGTCCCGACGACGTGGGAGAGCCTGACCCGTCCAGCAATGAACGGCCTGACGCCAGAGCAAATGGCGTCTGTGACGGCCAACATCTATCCGTCGCAGGCCATCGGAAACATTTTGGCTATCATCACGGTCATCTGCGTTCTGACCTACTTCCTGTTCTCCTTTGAACTGAAGAACAAGGTGGTAAGCAGCATGAGCCTCACCGGGCGTTATCTACTGATGATCGGCTTTGGTGCGATCTTCGGCTCGACAGTTATGATGCGCTTCTCACTCCTCATCGATCGGATGTACTTCATCACGATTGAGTGGTTCGATGCGCTGAAGTTGTTGATCGGTTGACGGTTCACGCAATCGTACTGAGGCGACGGGACGCTGGTGAAAGCGACCGTCGCCTCACCATTTTGACTCGCGAACAAGGCGTGTTTGATGTGATCGCAAAGGGCGCCCGCAAGGCCTCTTCACGCCTGACTGGTTCGTCGGAACCGTTGGTTGCCTGTATCATGCACTTGACCAAAGGGAAGGTGAACTGGTTTGTAACACAGGTTCAACCCGCTACCTCATTCCCGGGTCTTCGAGCAGACTACGATCGCCTCTCGCTGGGCCTTGCCATTGCTGAACTCGCCTCTGGCGTTTTGCCACATGACAAGGAATCTGAGGCGGAGTTTCAGTGTGTTCTCGAGTCTCTGCGCTACTTGGAAGTTCATACGGAACCGCTGGTTGCCTACGTGTGGGCGTCACTACGCCTGCTGAGGCTGTCTGGCTTCATGCCCCACTGGCTGACCTGCGTAGCGACTGGGACGACCATCAATGAGCCGCAGCCTCTGCTTTCCCCGATGGCGGGAGGCTATGTGTGTCCTTCGGTAGCGTCGCGCTATCACGACACCTTTCGATCAACGTTCGAGGCGGTTGTAGGACTTTCCAAACCCTCCGAACTTGAGAGGCCACCAGTTCAACTTAAACACGTCGCGGATTGCGCTCGCGCTTTGCACCAGTTTTGGCGGGCGGTGATTGATCGCCCCCTCCCGGCGAATGAGGCGGTACTGCAGGCGTTAACCGCAAATGGAACGGGGAAGCAGGGGTAAACGTCTATACTATTGACAACATGGGGGCGAACGGGCTCGACAGAGCCGGTTCGACTTTCGGTTGCGAGCCGAGGCGCCGCTGGCCTCGTAAAAAGCGGCAAAAAAGTAAACGCGAACACAAACTTCGCCTACGCAGCCTAACTAGCCTGCGTCGTCCGCACTCCCCAAGCCGGTCGGGGAGAGTTCGGGCGTGGACAAATCCGGATCGCTTGGTAACCTTCTGTTCGTAGGAAGCCCGGCTAAAACAACCGAACTGGGCGATCAGTCAGGCGACCCCGGCAGAGACTGACGCCGAGACAAAGTACAGGGGAGACGCTCGTGGTAACGGAAAGGCCGACGGTTTTGGAAGGGGGTTCAATTCCCCCCGCCTCCACCAAGTTTTCTGGCAAGTGTTGAGAGGATCCGCGGAGTGACGCGAGTTCCCACTGAAATCTCCGGTTTTCCCATTAATGAGCCATCATAATTGCAGGGGTCTGGCACTGTGCAGCACGAAAGAGGTTTGCCCAGCGTCATACTCAGGTAACTACCGTGAGTGATCGAATCCTGAAGCACTGGATGATCATTTGTCTGCTCCTGATGCAGGTGCATTTGCACGTGCCTCACCATCATCATTCTGATGGTGAACCCCATCACCTTCATGTCTCCAAAGGTGCTCGCTTCAGGTGCACGAATGAAGTCAAACCAACCTCGGGACAGTGTGAAGTTACCGCCCATACCGATGCCCAGCAAGGTGCAAAGGTTCAACGTCTCAGCCTCGGCGAGTCGCCTCTGGCCTTGGTGTCATCGGTTTCCACAGTGCAAGGTGATGTGCCGCTAAGGTCTCTGGGAATCAAGCCAGAACCGGGGTCCCGAATCATTGATGGGCAGTTGGAGTCGCAAGATGCGCGTGCGCCGCCCCAGCGCGTGAAAATCACCTCACCTGTCCGCCCAACTTGAACTAGCCTTGCGTAGGCCGTTGTTTGGCGGACCTCTCCGCCCATTTGACGCGCAAACGCATGAGCATAAGAAGTTACGTATTCATCGCATCTGGCTTGGTAGCCAGTCTTTCATATTCGCAGTCGCTGTCGCCTAACGAGGCCGTACAGTTGGCCTTCCAAAATAGGCAAGCCATCAAGGCAGCCTCACTTAGGGTTGAAAGCACGAAAGCCGCCCGGCAGTCGGCGGCATCAAGTTGGGCACCCACTCTTTGGATCGGAAAGGGTTCAGCAAAGGTTCCAGGGGCTGACGACAACGATTTCTCCCTGGTACAAGGCATCGACCTGTTCGGCAAAGTCCGATCCAGTGTTTACCGCTCAGATGCCGAAGTCGCCGTCGCGATGAGTGAGTTGAAACTTGTTCAACTTGAAGTCCAAAGGGACGTTCTGTCGCGGTACGCCCAAATTGTCGCATCGCGAAAGCGCCTGTCCATTGCTGAGGAGTCATTGGGGATTTCGACCAATCTTCGGCAGGCGATTCAAAAGCGGTTTGAGGTGGGCCAAGTGCCGGAAGTTCAAGTCTTGCGAGCATCCATTGAGCGTGACCGGATTGAAAATCTTGTTCATGCTCGCAAGGCCGAGTACACCTCAGCAAAAGCTCGGCTTTCCGCTGCGGTGGGCGCGGAGATCGCGACAGAACCAGACAAGTTCTTCATGGACGATCGAATGCAGAGTGCGCTGAACACTGATCACCCACAGTTGACCTTGATCAGGAATCAGGTTTTGGCTGGGGCTCGCGAGGTTGAGCGTTTGGAGCGGTCAAATCTTCCAGATACCCAACTTGAACTAAGGAGATCGCCCTGGAATCAAAGGCAGGATTTCGGTCTTCGGGTCCAGATCCATTTTCCGCTGTTCGATTACGGACGTAGCCGAAACGAAGTGAAGTCAGTCAGTTTGCGTCGGGAATCACTCGAGGCATCGCTCATGGAAGCGGAGCGCCAACTCACAACCGAGTTGAAGGTCGTCGAGGCTGAGATTGTCTTTGCTGATGAGTCGGTAACCCGACACAATCGACTTGTTTCGGACGCCAAACAACTGGTCGAAATCGCAGAAAAGGGATTGGTTGCTGGTGCGCTCACGTTGGTAGAGACTTTGGAGGCAGCCGCCGCACTTCGGACGGCTGAAGAAGCGTTGGTCGAGGCTGAGTACAAACGAAGCCAAGCCTATGGAACTCGGCTATTCGTCACGGGACGACTGCTGGAGGTCAAGTCGTGATGCGCCGCTTGACCGCATTGATGTTCTCTCTCGCGGTCGCTGGTGCGTGGGCCGGTGGGGAGGAAGATGGGCACGATCATGGGACACCAGCATCCACTGGGGGTCAAAGCAAGCCAGTCTCCGTAGAGTTAAACCTGAGGATTGAAGACGAAGGCGGGAAACCCATTACCGGCATTTCCGATCAGGTCAATTTGCTCCTTAAGTCGAACACTGGCAAGGTTTTCAACTCAACATCTCATGCTGAAGAGAGTCCAGGTGCCTATCACGTTGACTATGTCTTTGATCAAGCCGGCAACTACGACGTCGAGTGGAAGTTCCCAGTAGCAGGCAGGGAACTCGAGGCAACTTTCGGAGTCACGGTTGCGGAAGGCCCCTCGGAGCATCAACACGGCACCCCTTTGTGGATGATAGTGGGTGGTGCTGGCCTCGCGCTGGCGTTGGCCTTTCTTCTGGGGCGATCAACTGGTCGTACGAGATCGGCCGTCGGACTCGTGGCCATCCTTGTCGCCGGAAGCCTTGCCAAGTCAGCATGGGCTGGTGGCGAAGATGATGGTCACGATCACGGTGCTCTAGCACTGACTGGGGGCCAGGTGCTGAAAATCGGAATTGGCACGCTCGGCAAGATGACTGAGACCAAGATGGTGGAGGGCTTTCGCCTAACCATGACCCTAATTGTCACCACACCGGATCCGTCCCTCGTTTATGTTTCCGAGGATCAGGAGAGGCTCTTGGACCTCCGTGTTGAAGAGGTCAAGTCATTCACATCTGGCACGGGCATTTCGGCCACCGGACAAGTTAAGGCCGATCCATCTCGTGT
>CALMEF010000116.1 GCA_937862825.1 uncultured Armatimonadota bacterium | reverse complement strand
TGCTTCATTCAGTAATCCTCAAAACATGGGGGGTTAGGGCAATTCATCATCTTGAGAAGCATCTTCCTTGAGCGGACCGTTGGCGTCGGGGTTCTGCGCGAAGCGAAGAAACCAACTCGGATCGGCAGGAGCCAACACTACCTTGCCATTGGAAGACTTCTGTTCGCAGGTTCGCCGGAATATCTTCCATCCTAGAGGTGTCTCGGGGGTCCTCTGAAATATGTGTTGTGCCAAGCTTTCACTCTCATCGTATCGAACGGTGGCCGTCGCCTCTTCAAAGGATCGCTTACTGGGCCAAGACCTCTCATCAAAAGGATACAACCGACCAGCTACGTTCTCTGGAACGGACGCGTACCAGATTTCGCGAAAACCTGACGCCGCCAAGTCGCTCCTGTGGACGTTCGCAAAGCTTTTGACCAGTTCCCACGGTAAAGGTGGATAGCCGCCATCGAGTAGAAGGATGAGCTTCTCTTTAACTGCCGGTGGGTACCTCTCAGTCTTCTTGTTTATCGGTTCGATTAGCTTCGAAAAGGCCTGTGCAAGGTCACCACGCATCTCGTACTTTGCGGTCTTCGCCAGATGCTCGAAGGACTCCATCACGGCCTTTACAATCTGCATATCTCCGATTCCAGGGATCCGAACGTCACATTCCTCATCCTCTCCATCAATTTCAAACCGCTCAAACTTCGTCCCTTTGAGAAGGTTGTACGAGCGAAGGAACGTCCCGGTGGCGGCCCTCTGACCGCCATCCTTGTCTGTCCTAAAATGGGAGGCCAACTGCACTGTCACGTCCACGGTTTCCTTAGTACCACTGTGAACATGAATACCAAATCCTCTTCCCTCCAGGTCTGACGCCCTTACCTGACGACATGACTCGATAGATGAAAGAACGACTCGAAGTAACTTCTTACGCCCTTTCCACAATTGATCGAACGTGGTCGGAAATGGGTACGGCCCCAAGAGCTTACGGGCCTGAAGAGCCGTCATTTTCTCCAGAGTAAACGGCCCACAAATGGCAAATGCAGCCCTTCGAAGGTCGTGGCGGTCAAAAGGAGAGCCTTCTGTAGGTCTAAAGTGCTCGTCGCAACACATGGCCGCCATAGTGTTTGCAAACTCGGCCGCCGAGCCCGGTAGGGCGCCCGGCCCACCAACTCCGGCGATTCCCAGATTTCGAAGCATGCCGAGTGCTTTGAGAGGCTTTGGTAGGATGCCGCATGAGGCGAGGTAAGCGGCCAACCGTTCCGTTCCCGTCAATCCTTCCAGAACAGCTTGACGCAAAGAACAATTTTGGTGTTCCTTCAGACGTTTTTCGACGATGATTGGCATTTTAGCGTTGATAACAGACCCGCCCCTGTGAAGTGGGGGCGGGTGGTCATTACTTGCTCTTCTTGGGAGCAGGCGGCCGGGTCGGCTTTCTTGCCGGCTCACTTACAGTCGTCTTCGGATGCTTGTCAGCGTACGATTTCTTGACGTATTCGCCAGTTCCCGCATCCCGATAGACTTTCTTTTCTGCCATGGGTCGAACCTCCTGTTTAGAATGGCCCGGTTCCGCCCTTCTCAGCGCTTGAGTGAGTTATCCACACCTTATGCGAATCTTTTGCCAACCTTGTCGCGTCTTCAGCAGTGTTATGTGACGAGGCCCGCGCAATCTGACAATCGGATTCGTTCTGGTCAAGGCAATAACCGGGTGATTCATAAGACGGGAGGGTCTTGCCAAACGATGCGCGGGTTTTCGTTTTTCTCAACGGTTATTCACTTCCAACAGTTGCCGATGTACATCTGCGAGAACTGAGCCGGTGGTCGGCGTCAACCATGAGGTGCTTGACCAATCAGGTTTTTAGATACCCTCAAGTTCAAGCGAGAGGTCTAGTTTCCTCGCGATAGCCTGGACGTCTTTCGGAAAGTCCTTGCCCAACTTGTCGATTCCAGATTGCGGAGCAATGAAGACAAGCATCTTGACAGCGATTGCTGGATTACGAAGGTTGAAGACGAGCGCTTTGAAGACGTCTCGATAAATCTCCATATGCACGTTATTTTGGCGATGCCTTTAGCTCGTAGGCTGTTGAGTCGGTTAGGTCAACAAGGTCAATCTTCTGACCGCTACCAACTTCATTCAGGCAGTGCTCCTGCTTAAAGCGCTCAGGAAAGGTCTCCAACACAGATTTTTGCCAGGTTCTGCAAATCGCTATAGATCGTTTCGTCTGCTTGCTTACATCACTTCCGGCTCCCCAGCCATCTTGATGCGCTTGGCGGGCAAGATCAACGACGAGCCACCTTGGGTGGGCCGGACGAGCAACGTACCTCATAGCACCCATTCTACAACAACACATTTTTGAGAAGGGGTGGCATGTGGCGAAGCCCGTGCCTTGTAGCCCCGGCAAACGCATAACTCAAACGTCACCCCAAAAGCAGTCCACAGGGATTGGGGCGCTGCCAGGCGTGAGATAGGCTCCCGCGCTCGACCAAGGCCAGTCCTCAGGCTGGTCGCAGAGTCCCTTTCGAACCGGATTCAATGGATATAGTTGATCACGTGGGCCGCAGTTCGAAGGTTGACTATGTTGCGGTCATAGCCACCGCCCTGTTGCCAAAGCCTAGACTCTATGCCCCGCGAAGGGCGATGCACCGACATCTCCTTCCTCCAGTGTGGAATCTGGTCGAAGATCGCCTTTGCGGCTGGAGCAAATGCGATTTCCAGCTGCATCGTATGTCCAGGTTCTTACTCCCGAGCCGTAGTTCGCCGAGGTGAGGTAGCCCAGAGCGTCGTCGTAGCCTGATGATCTTATAGAACTGGGCCTGGGTTCTCAGGCCAGTGTACGC
>CALMEF010000115.1 GCA_937862825.1 uncultured Armatimonadota bacterium | reverse complement strand
GGGGGATTGAGGGGGATTTTAGGCAGCAAATTAAATCCCCCCTCGCCCCCCTTTGCTAAAGGGGGGGAAAAAAAAGCGCGCACCCGCCACGGGTCAGCAACCGGCTGGACACCAAGGTGGGCCCCGGCTTTTTTGGGGTAGCCACCCGCCGCTCTCAGGTTGTGACGATCGTGAGCGAGCGACTTCAGGAACTGGGCTTGCTGAGGTCCTTGAAGATGCTTCGCCGCTTCACTGGCCATACTGGAGAAGAACTCAAGGTGCCTATCGCGAACTTCCGCCTCCTCACCAAGTTGGGTGAGTAACTCGCGCCCATATTGACGCACAGTCTGTAACATCCCGTAACGGTTCTCGTCGCCACCCTCTTCAACAGTAACCAGGGACTTGTCAACCAGGAGCCCAAGAAGATCCAGCACCTCCCAGGCTTCGATCGCCTCACAAGGGGCAATCGACTCAGCAGCCTCTAGTGTCCAGCCTCCAGCGAACACCGACAAACGCCGTAGCATGGCCTTTTCGTTATCGGCAAGGAGTTCATAACTCCAGTCAATAAGGGCTCGAAGCGTCTGCTGTCGAGGGAGGGCCGTGCGACTTCCACCAGTGAGCAGGCGGAACCGGTCGTCCAGCCGTGTGGCGATCTGCTCGACCGGCAAGACCTTGACACGGGCCGCAGCAAGTTCAATGGCGAGGGGAATCCCGTCCAGCCGGTGACAGATTTGGGCAACGGGCTCTGCGTTGTCCTGAGTAAGTTCGAAGGCGGGCGACACTTGAGTGGCCCGTTCGACAAAGAGCCGCGCCGCATCGTTTCTGCTCATCGCGTCGAATAGGTCAACGCCGATTTCCAGATCCTCTGGATCGAGCGGCTTCATGGACGGCACTCGCCAGTTCTTTTCGCCGGGAATGCTGAAGGGTTCACGCGACGTGGCGAGGATCTTCAAGCCCGGTGCGGAGGCCATGAGGCTTCCAACCACCTGTGCAGCCTGCTGGATCACGTGCTCGCAGTTATCGAGAATCAAGAGCAACTTACGTGATTTGCAGTGCTCAATCAAGTCCTTTAAAATTGGTCGCTCTGCCGATTCACGCAAGCCCAAAGCCGAAGCCATTGACGGGGCAACTAGGTTCTGATCGGCGATAGGTGCCAGTTCGACGAGCCATACGCCGTCAGGGAAGTCCTCAATCAAATCGCCAGCCACCTGGATTGCGAGGCGGGTCTTGCCGCTGCCTCCTGTTCCCGAAAGGGTAACCAAGCGGTTCGCCTCGACCAGAGACTTGACCTCGGCAAGTTCTGCTTCGCGTCCAATGAACGAAGTGAGTTGGATGGGCAGGTTGTTGGTTTCCGGGTTGAGCGTCTTAAGCGGCGGAAACTCGGTTGGCAGTTGCGGATGCAAGACCTGGTAGATCTGTTCGGCTTGTTGCAGGTCTTTCAGGCGATGGGTGCCCATGTCCTGTAGGGAGATGCCGTCGCTCAGGTTCCCTTCAACCAACGTCGCGACCGAACTTGAAACGACGATCTGTTCCCCATGAGCGGTGGAGAGCAATCGAGCGACCTTGTTGACTGTGGTCCCGAAGAAGTCATTCGAACGGGCTTGTGCTGGACCGTAGTGGATCGACATTCGAGTCCGAATCTGGCAATGCTCCTCCCATTTTTGGGTTCTCAGGTTCACCTGGCCAGCAACCGCTGCGGCGATTGCATGTGCTGGCGACTCAAAGGTTGCGCAGAACTGGTCTCCAACGGTCTTGAAAACCGTGCCGCCGTGGCTCTCAATAACGTGCTTCAAGATCATGTCGTGACGAACAAGCGCCCGACTCATAGAGTCGGGGTGTTGTTCCCACAGACGGGTGCTACCTTCGATATCACTGAAGAAGAAGGTTGTCTCGACGTCACCAGAGCGCATTAATGTTTGAAACCGGTACGAATATATTGAACGTATCGGAACCCGAAATGCTCGGCAAAACCCGACTGGTAGGAATAACTGGGTCTAATGACCCTTTTTTTGATTTTTGTGCAACGCTGAAACAGCATCGCGTGTAACCCAGAATACGCCTTAGAAGGAGTAGAAACATGGGAATAACGATTGGGGATTCTTTATCGGTAGTTGCAACCTTGGTGGGACTTGGAGTGACCACCTGGGCGCTGACCCTCGTGATGGGCTTTCTGTTTGAGAAGCGCGCACATCGGGCTAACCAAGTGGTGAGGTCAAGCCCCTGGAAGTGCTTGGTGCTTGGGTTTATGCTCTTGCTGACGATTGGCACCTTTAGCGTTGCGCTTGCGGCACTACCAGACCCTCGCCTCAAGTTACTGGGCACACTTGGCTATCTCTGGCTGCTTTCCCACGCCGCCATCGGTCTCACTGGGGTAGCCCACCTCGTAAGCGACCGAATCGCGGAGATGGACCCCACAGCAAGCAAGTATCGAAACACCGTCCGCGCTACTGGTCTCTTGGTTACAGCAGGCTATCTTCCCGTGTTAGGGTGGTTTGCCTTTGCGCCGCTCATGATTGCCTTCTCACTAGGGGCAGGAGTGATCGCCGTCTTCCAGCGTGGCAACGTACCGGTCCCTGAGTCCATGCCATGAGTGTCTCCCGACGCGAGTTGATCAGCGGAGCCTTGATTTCGGGGGCTTTGGTCGGATGTGGCCCTTTGGCGAATCGTGCCATTCCCAATGGCGCAGAAGTCCTCACGAGAAAGCCGCTTCAAACACCAACTGACCGTGTGGTGAATCGCCTTGCGTTCGGGCCCTCAGAGGCACTTCTTGCCGAACTGAACGACCGCGGAATTGAAGGATACATCCAGGGTCAACTGACTTCCGAAGCCACCCGCGAGCCGGCGTTAGCGGTGCGCTTGCGACACTTGGAAGCGCTCGAACTGGAAGCAGCCGAACTCACCGACTTACCCGAGGACGAGGTTCTTAGGCAGTTACA
>CALMEF010000114.1 GCA_937862825.1 uncultured Armatimonadota bacterium | reverse complement strand
TTCTTTGCCGACCTCTGGCCCGAAACCATTGCCGCCCTTGTCGCAGCCGGGTTCGTGTGCGAACGAACGGCTCCCATCATGGTGTTGGACCGCGGAGGACATGAGGCTCCCCCCGAACCGACGCGCGCACGACCCGCCACACCAGACGACGTGGTGGCAATTCGAGAGTTGACCAGCCTCGCGTTTGAGATGGAGGCCTCACCAGAGGGGGACGACGATAGCCGTCGCGGATTTGAAACCGGACGTGTTTTGGGTGCCGTCCTTGGGACACCTGTCATCGCCTCGGGAGTGGCCATCGGAACCCAAACGGTACGGGAGGTCGCCGGGATTGCCACCCACCCGGCACACCGACGCAAGGGAGCGGCTACCGCAGTGATTCACTCGCTGTTGAACCAGTTCTTCGCCAGCGGCGGCGAGGTCGCGTGGCTAACACCTGGAGACGATGGGGCGCAGGCACTCTATGAGAAAATCGGATTTAGAACCGCAGGTACCCAGGTTAACTACGTGTTTCCTGGCGTAGAATAGGAAGCCATGAGCGATAACAAAAGTTTCATTGACAGTGTGAAGGAGAAAGCAGGCGAACTCGTCGAGAAGGCAAAGGACGCCCTTGACAAGGACAACGACGGCAAGGTGGAAGCCGATGACCTGAAGGCAACCGCGAGCGAGGCCTACGACAAGACCAAGGCCGCCGTGCAAGACACCGTAGAGAAGGCCAAGGACGCCATTGACCACGACGACGACGGCAAGATTTCGGGTCAAGACGTTGAGGAAACGGCACAAGACGTGCTTGAGAAGGGCAAGGAAGTCGCCGGCAACCTGGTAGACAAGGCCAAGGACCTGTTTTCAGGCAACAAGGAAGAAAAAGCGTAAGCGTTGCCTGAGCGAAGTAACTACACGTTTGGGCGATTGGATCGATCTGACTTGTTGGACGATCCGATCGCCCTCTTTACTGAGTGGCTCCGAGACGCCATGTCGTTCGGTGTTCCTGAGCACACGGCCATGTGCCTGTCAACGGTTTCCACCGAAGGGTGCCCGTCATCACGATTCGTCCTTCTCAGAGAAGTGGACTCGCGGGGCATGACGTTTTACACCAACTACGGAAGCCGGAAATCGCGCGAGATTGAAGAAAACCCCAATGTATCCGCCACCTTTTGGTGGGCAAGGCTCGAACGCCAAGTTCGAATCGAGGGCCGTGCTGAGCGCGTGAGCCGGGAGGAGTCTGAAGCCTACTTCCGCTCTCGCCCAAGAGAAAGTCAGATCGCTTCGTCCGTCAGCCCACAGAGTCAAGTGATAGACGACCGGGATGCGCTTGATGCTGAGATCGCGCGCCTGGCTGAAGAGTTTGAGGGTTGCGAGGTGCCTTACCCAGAGCATTGGGGAGGCTATCGCATCGTACCGAAGGTCATCGAGTTCTGGCAGGGCCGCCCCGCGAGAGTCCACGACAGGTTCCGATACACGCGATCGGGTGATGCCTGGGTGATCGAGCGGCTCGCGCCGTAACGAATCAGTCTCCACCCCAACAACTAACAACTAACAACTAACAACTAAAAACCAACACCTACTTAACGATCTCCAGCCCAATCCCTTCAAGTGTCGACCACGGGTACGCCTTCGGGTCACTCTTTCGGCCAGGCGGGCGACCGATGTACTCGTGGCTGGTGATGACTTTCAACTCGTGTCGGCGCTTGAGGGTCGTAATCAGATAACGAAGCGCAGTTGTCTGCTCAACGGGATACGGATCGATGCCGTCGTTCAAGTTGACCAACTCGATGCCAATCGTGAAGTTGTTAAGGTTGGTCCTTCCTCGAAACTCACTAACGCCAGCATGCCAAGCCCGGTCAAACGTGTTTACGTGCTGCACGATCGACCCATCCTTCCCAATGGTGAAATGGGCGCTCACTTGAGATTCGGTAGTGGTGAACCACTTCGTCGTGCCCTGCAGCGTGGGGCTAACCGTCGAATGAACGACGACGGTGTCAATCACGGCGTCCATCGGTCGTGGGCCAAAGTTCGGAGACTTCACGAAGATGACATTCCCAAAGCCGGGCTCCTTCCATGGATTCGGCATGGAAAGATCGTCGGGGACTTGTAAAAATGGAATCGGGAAGAACATCCCCTCTATCTTAGCGCAGACCTGCTAGCGATGAATGCCCGAAGTTCAGCCTCAAGCCGTTGAATGAGTTTGAGCGCAAATCCAGGGTCCATTCTCGTCCCCCGACGCTCTTCAACATGCTGGAGCGCATTCAGAAGTGGACCGGGCAGTTGCTCGTTTCGAAGTTCGGCCGGTGCATCCCGTGGCAATTTGAGGGCCTTCCGAATTTCACGATCAGCATCACTTGCGATTGCGTCCAAGGCGATTCCGGTCGCTTGGGAGCGGTTCAGCGTTCCCGAAATCGCATCCACCAGTTCTCGTGCGCCCCGTTGCTTCAACCTGTGCTCATCAGGAAGACCAAAGCGCTTTCCGAGCGTAAAAACAATCACCAGCGCTAAAACCAGAACTTGTGTCCACGCACCAGTTGCCCAGCCACCCAATGCGGCTAGAAGCGTATCATCATCGGCGCCCGCAATCATGGCTTCACAGAACACCACTTTTTTGATTTCCGGCCCGGCCGCGGCTCTGACCGCCCTCATCAGGAACTCAGCGTTGTCCAAGTGATCAATGTAGGCATTGACCGCAAGCAACCCCATCGGAAGCGTGTATTCAAGGAGTGCCTCATCGCCATCGGAGAGGAATATTCCCACGTCCCCCAAACTCCAGAGGGGCACAACGTCGAGATCCTCAAAACTGACCGTGTCTGAAACTGCTGTGGCATCGGTAACCTCAAACTCGGAACCATCTGCGGGACTTGTTGCCGTGATGACCCCGGTGACCGATTTAATCGCCGTCCGGAACTCTCGCGGAACAGTGAGGAGGATATTCGGGGCACCAGCCTCGCGAAGGGCTTCGGTCAAATCCTCCCGCATGATGAACTCGGGGGTCGTATCCCACGACGTCGGTGTAGCAGCGACAGGAACGATGACCAAGGTGTTTGCGTCGACCTTGGGATACACCGATCGTGTCCGCTCAACCTGATAGCCCTCGCTTTGCAACAACTCGGCGAACGCACGAAGTCCGCTGGGTTCATACGAGGTGATGCTGGGAAATGCCGTCGCCCGCTGCTCACCAAACTTCAACAAGATCGAGGCAACCAGCAGAACCGCCACCAGCAGACCCGTGACCTTCCAAACGCTCCAGCCTCGCATCACTTCACTGCCTCCGGCGGCTTGAGTGAATCCGACACCATCTGGTACCACGCTTTGACCCGCGTCACGTCAGCCAACCCTTCAACGTACATGCCGTACCACACCCGATCAAAGGCCTGAGTCGGCGATCGAAAATCGAGCCCTTCGGGCTTCTTCGGACTTGACGCGATGCGTGCGTAGTGCTCCCAGTTAGTCTGTCCCCGGCGAAAACGGGCCACACCCGCCTCATCAAACTTGAGCAGACACGCCAGATAGAGGCATCGAACGGCCTCACGAAACTTCCCATCACCCGCTAACTGATCAGCCATCACGAGCCACTCATCCAACGTCCGTTCGGGTTCGTCCTCCTCCATCAGCGCCTTTGCTTTGCGGGTCAGGCTGCGCTTGAAAACGAAGTAACGAGCTGCGAGCACGAGGAGAACCGCCGCGGCCACGCCGAGCACGCCCCACATCGTGTAAACGAGCCACTGCCCGGAGGGCGCAGAGGATGGGCTCGCTGGTTCTTCTTGGTTCTGCCGACGGTTAAAGAGACGGCTTATGGCCTCGCCAAGCGCTTCAAAGGCCCGACTCAACCAGTTGCTCTCCTTCTCCTGCTCGGCACCTCGGTACAGCGGTGAGGATTTGATCTTGCGAGCCGTCTCAACTGCTGGCGTACCCTCCCGAGAAGACCCCTCAACGTAAGTCCCCAGTTCCAGAACTTTCATGAGGTTCCGAATGTCGCCGTGCATCCGGTTTTGCTTCGCCGCCCGAAAACTCTCCCGGGCGATCTCTGGGAGATGAATTGCCTGAAGTTGGTCGATAACTGCAAGACGATCCTCCCGGCTCTCAACCTTCTCAAGGCGCTTCAGCAACTCGCCCGAGGTCATTGGCTGCGACCAAGCCAATGAAGCCAGGAACAGCACGAGCAGGCTACAACTGAAAACGCGACTGCTGATGCGTCCTCCAAACATCCTGGGCGAGGAGTTCCACGTCGTAGGCTTCAAGGCGGAATCGTCGATCAAAGTAGATTAATGTAGTCGCCGTTGTCCAAATGGGCTGAAGAAGCCAAAGAACGAGGAAGGATGGCAAAAGGGATAGCGCGGTCTCCACAACGTCGCGAATACCCAGGTGCTCTCCGGCGGCTGGCAGCACCTCGTTGAGAGACAGTATCCCGATCATCGTGCCCAAACCAACAAGGAGAAGTAACCCGATGAACAGCATAAGCCCCTCTGCCGAACGAAGTGCATCATAGCCGCTCGGTACCATTCCTCGCGACTTGAGCAGACTCGCACTCCGCTTCGTTGCCGCAACGGCCCCGAGATTCTCGTGAAAGGCAGCCGCGTAGGCGAGCGAATACCGACCAATCTGCAGAACGAGCAGGAGGAAAAAGAGGACAAAGCCCAACAGGGCGATCATCCCCGAGAGGGCCATCATCGAGTCAGACGGACTGTTCTGACTCAGGAAAGCGCTCAACCCAAGCATGGTCGCCGCCACCGCCAAACTTGCGAACGACCAACCCAGTTTGGCCAACGACACCAAGAACAACTTCTTCATCAAACGTGTCGCATTGGACTTTGCCGCTGCCAAGTCGGGAACGCGGCCACAGACGTAATCTGAGACCATGCTGATCACCAGTCCGTTGATGAGCGCCACGCCGATCAGAAACAAAGGAGCAGCAACGGCAATCGCGACAACCAAAGCCACCATGACCTCGGAAATTTGGGTACCAAGATTGTTTGGATCGCTAGTCGTCACCAGGCGCGGGATCACAAACTCCTGGATAAACACCAAACCAAGGAACGACAGAAAGGTTGGCAACATGGTCAACCCCAAGATGTCTTTGCCCATGGATTGAAACGTCTGAATCGCGTTATCCGCAAGTTGACCAGGGGCCATCGGTCGCAACCGCATGCGCCGCCCAAGTCTTGCGGTATGTTGTGATAAGAAACGCGACAGCGGATCAGACGTCATTTCTTGTCCGTAGTGTATCTGAGTAGAACTATGTTAGCCAACGTTTTCGCCCTATCGCTCGTCGTGTCTGGCGTCCAATCCTTTGACGCCGATGACATCGTACAAAAGACGTTCAAAGACGCGACATTTACCGCGAAACTGATCCAGAGCAACCAAACGGAGTTGAAAAAGATCAATCGGGACTTCGCGGCCAGTTACCGATTTGGCACGACAACAGCCTGGATCAAGGAGCCAAACCTCCTCAAACTCAAATCGACTGTCGACGACACCGACGTGGTCTACCTCTTGGATGGCGCCAAACGAACCTACTCCGTCCCGCGCATCAAACTCTCCAAAAGCGAAGACCTTAGCAAATCACCCGGCAAGCGGCAAACTCCCCTCGATTTCGGATTTCTAACCCCGAGCCTTTTCAAGAACCTATTCGTCGCCACTTTCGTCCGAGTCGATCGCGAATCAGGCGACCTCGTGTTTGACCTCACCTTCGAAAAAAAGTTCGACGACTCCAGCCGACAGCGTGTCTTCGTGGACAAGGACAAGCGTTACGTCACAAAACGCATGTGGTTCAACCAGGAAGGTCGCCAACTCGCAACA
>CALMEF010000113.1 GCA_937862825.1 uncultured Armatimonadota bacterium | reverse complement strand
ATAGTGGGCTGCCAGAACAACATCATAGACTCGGTCCGCTTCAGGATCAGGTTCGCCAACCGATGCCATTCGAGTGATGTCGCTCTGGTAACCCTCCAGATCACACCCAAAATCCAAGACGACGACATCGCCACTCTGGATCACGGTTCGGTCTGTGTGATGGTGCGGTTCTGCTCCATTCGCACCTGCCCCCACAATGGTGAACGTTGGAGTTCCGCCTCTTGAGGACATTGCGGAGCCAAGTGCCTCTGCAACATCCCTTTCGGTTGCTCCAGCTTTGAGTGCTGCCAAACCTGCTGCAAGCGAGTCGTCAGCAATAGCGCCAGCGCGCTTCATGATCGAAACCTCCTCGGGGGACTTTACTCGCATGAGACCACCTAGCAACTCACCACCGGGCCGGAAGAGGGCCGCTGGCAGAACCGATTGCATACCCAAAACCTGGTGAGCAGGCATCTCATTGTCGAGGGCGACAATTGCTGACTTCAGGTTCCACTCGCTGGCTAACGACTGAAAGACGGTGAGCGGATCGTCGCCGTCTTTCCAGGGTCTTACATCGCGAATCCCAGCGCGCTCAGCCTGAGTCGCCGAGAGGGCCGGCGCGATAAGCGCTACGCGACCATCGCTGTTTATTCCAAGTGCCATGAAGCGCTCGGCCGCACCCTCCCTGAATCCTGACAAGTAGTCCATAGCAACGGGTGACCAAGCGAAGAAAGCGTCAGCCCCCGCGCTTGCCAAAACCGCAGCCATTCGATCTGTTCTCATGCTACAAGTATGTCCTGCTATACTCCGACCGTGAAAAGAGCACTTTGTTTCGTCATTGGATTGAGTCTGACTGGTATCTCATTTGCGGATGAGGCGAGCGACCTCAAGAAGCACATCCAGTCTGAAATGAACAAGGCCTCCCAGTGCCTGCTTAAAAAGGACGTCGCTGGCGCAGAGAAGATCCTAAGGGCGAACTTTGACAAGAACTTCGTGAATACTGGAACCAAGGGTGAAAAGGTCACTCTTGACCAACAACTCAACCAAATGAAGGTTCAAATGGCGGCGATCAAGGCAATGAAGAAGGTTGACTACAAAGCCGTGTCCGTCAAAGTGAAAGGCAACAAGGCGGAGGCAAGTGAAACCTCGGAGTTGATCATGGTGATCGCCAATCCCCAAACCAAGAAGGACATGACCATTCGCCAAACGAGCAAGGGTGTCAGTACTCTGGAAAAGCGAGCAGGCAAATGGCAAGGAAGTCAAGCGCTAGGCTGGCGTCTGAACAAGTTCTCGTAAGCGCCTCAAGTTTTCCTCGTGCATAGCCTCGCCGTCAGGAGTCTCGAGGAGTATGGGGACGCGTTCGAACCGGGCATCGTTCATCAAAAGGCGGAAAGGTTCGATGCCCAAGCACCCGTCACCGATGTCTTCGTGTCGGTCAACTTTGCTTCCAAGTTCACGTTTACTGTCGTTGCAGTGGATGACTTTCAACCGCTCGATCCCCACAAGTCCATCAAACTTTGACCACATCTGGTCGTAGCCTTCTTGCGTCCGGATGTCGTAACCCGCGACAAAAACGTGGCACGTATCTAGGCAAACACCCAGCCTCGGATGGTGATTGCAGAGGTCGAAAAACATGGCCAGTTCCTCGAATCTGCTGTTCAGCGAACTCCCCTGACCTGCAGTGGTCTCCATGAGAAGCAACACGCTCTCGGGAGTCTCGGCCAGCACTTCCTTGATCCCTTCAGCGGCAGTAACCATGCTCTCCGCATGATCTTGCCCCTTGGTCGAACCGATGTGTGAAACCACGTACTCAATGCCGTACTGACCGCATCGCAGCAACTCCTTTTTGAGTGAGTGGAGACTCTTGTCTCGAATCTCTGGAGTTGGCGCACAGAGGTTGATGAGATAGGTGTCGTGACTGACAACGGACCGGATCCCAGTTTCTTCCTGTGCTCGACGGAAATCCGCAACAAGGTCGGGCGACACTTCTTTTGCGTACCACTGCTGAGGGCTGGAAGTGAAGACCTGAACTGCCGTACAGCCGATTTCCTTTCCTTTTCGGAGGGCATTGCCCAAACCGCCCTTTGTGGACATATGCGCGCCAATCAGCATTGGCCGATTATGGCAGGGCTATCGGACTTGGACCCAGTGCACGTAATCAACGGAGTGGAGCCATCCATCCTGACTTGGATCCTCGTCGTTGATAGGCGTCCACCGAATTCTAGTCTTCACCTCTCCGGTGTCGCCAGTGTGGGCGTTGGCCGTAGTGGTTAACTCTGCCTCGTACGTCGTGTCGTCAAGAGAGGCTACTGCCCCAGACACCAATGTCCATTGCAGGTTGTCGAAGTTGAGCATGGAAATGCTCTGTCCCAGGCCTGGTCTTGCCACGGACGTCTCAACCTTTAGTCGAAGCGTGGAAGGTGTTCCTATAGGGCCTACTCCGAAGTAGTCCACACACGCCTCTAAGTCCACCGGATCGTTGAACAGCGTCATGCGGATGTCGTCTGAGTTGGCCACGGAGGATAAATCTCCCTCGAAGAGTTCGCCCTTCATCACTTCGAAGGAACTTGGCACGACTTCGGTCGGAGTGACTCGGAAGTTCATCACCATCTGGATGTTGTTGGTCTGGACATCGCCGATAGCCGCCATACCCGTACGGTCCCACGGCCCGGCCTGATTGGTGTTCAAATTCCAGTTATAGGCCATGTTGAAGCGCCCAGATGCCGCATAGTAGACACCGGCTGGCAGGTGCTTCTCAATCTTGGAGGTGAAGATGCTGAACGTAATGTCAATGTCGTCGTTACCCGCCAACATCGTTCCGTTAGCATCCATAAGGATCAACTCGGTATCAATTCCAGACGACACGCCGATCGTATCAATGACAACGTCGGACTCCTTGTCCAGGGTGAATCGGTACCAGTTTGTGAAGCCGCCCAGTGGATTGGGCTCAAGGCGTTGCGTGTGACCAGGTGCCAAAGTGCCCAACTCGTAAGGCGTAATCCGCGTTCGTGTAAGGGTCAAGAAATAGTTCGGGATTATCCCCGTGGCTGTGTAATGCCTGAGTTTGAAGCCGAAAACCACGGGCTGACCATTCGGGTCAAAGTAGTCAAAGTGGCTAACGCTTTCGCCGATTCGATTCGGGTAGTCGTCATTCTCGGCAATGATATTCCCTGATCCGGTGTGGTCCAGAATCTGCAAGAACGTGTCTTGACTGTTGGCGAGCATATCAAACCGGTATCGCCAAATGCCAGGAACGTTGGTTCCAGCATAGCGAAGATAATGCATGTCCACATCGCCCGATGTGATTGACCCAAAGACCTGATCTCCGGACTGTATCAACGGATTGCCGGTAAGGAAATTGGGAGGAAATGTATTGTTGGACTCGACCTCAAAGTAAAGCACGGCCTGCGACGAGGTGATCATCGTCATCAGACTGAGTCCAGCAAGCACTTTCAGGTTCAACATAGGCGCCGTTACATTGTAACCGAGGTATCTCTCCCACGCAAGTTCGGTGGGCTGTACACTATTGTTCATGACCATCACGGCAGCCTGTGCCCAGTTCGCACCGATGAAGGGAAAGATCAGACAGAACCTCGATTCGATCGCCGAAATCATCCGCCAATGCTCGTCTGAGGTCATCGACTTGGTCCTCTTTCCGGAATCGTCAACCACTGGTTACTTCCTTGAAGGCGGAACACTGGAATTGGCCATGACTTGCTCTGACCTCCAGGGCGAACTGAATCGGCGGATTGGTCCGCTGAAACACCCCGTTGACGTGGTGATCGGTTATTTCGAGGTTCACGAAGGAAACCTATACAACTCAGCATCCTGCTTTTCCTTTGGGAGCGAGCCATCAACTTTGGGGACCTACCGCAAGTTCTTTCTTCCCTCCTATGGAGTCTTTGACGAAGAACGGTTCGTTGGCCGAGGCTCCGAACTTGGTGTGATTGAAACGAGATTTGGTAAGGTCGGAATTCTCATTTGTGAGGACGTGTGGCATTCCGTTTTGCCCATGCTTTGTGCCGTCTCTGGCGCGAGGATCCTTCTCGTTCCAAGCGCATCTCCGGGAAGAGGGTTTAGTGGTGACATGATTGGCAACTTGGAGAGGTATGACCGCATGTTACGTGCGGTGTGTGAAGAGCATGGCGTTTTCGCGTTGAACTGCCAGTTATGCGGGTTTGAAGGAGGAAAGGGATTCGTAGGAGGCAGCAGCATCGTCAGCCCGATGGGCGAGGTTTTGGCTCGAAGTCCCGTCTCCGATCCGCACCTTCTCGTCTCCGAAGTGGACCTTGATATGATTGAAATTGCGAGGTCGCATACCCCACTGATTTCCGATCTTCAGAGCGCGTGGTCAGATATTCAGGGCTTGGTAGCCCAGATTAGGGCATAGCCCCGGAAGTCGGTGCCGACATCACCCGAACGATTGATGCCTTTGAAGGTGCAAGTGCGCCACTGTCTCCCCGCCGATCAAGTAGAAACAGCATGTAGTAGCCTGGCGGAGCTATGTTTGGGCTAACTGGCGCGGCCAGTTCCTTCTTCAGATGATCGTACGGAAGCCAGACAAGCCTTTGGTTCATGTCAAATCCGTGGGTTACGCTTCCGAGTGCGATGAGAGCAGCCTTAGGTGCAGGATTGGTCAAGTTGGCATCATGAGCAACCCGAAACTTCGTGCCGTAACGTATTTGTGGCGGACAGGACGGGATTTGTGGCTGGGGGAGGATTGAACTGTATAGGTCGAAGTAAGGAGGGTAGTAATACTGCGCAAGTTCTTGATCGTGCGGGACTGGAGGTTTCGAGGAGTTGTCGCCACCCATCGTGAGGATCCGACCATCCGGCAACAACAACTGAGTGGAGTGATACCAACGGGGCCGTTGTGCATTGCCAGGTAGCAACGTCCAAGTGCCCGTCGGCTGTCCGTCAGAGTCAGTCCCGGGAGTAAACAATTCTGCCTGCGTGTAGTTTTGGTCACCGGACATCTCTGGCTCGGCACCCGAGTAGACACGATTCGTTCCTCCATTGCAGAAGACGGTTCCGTCAGGAAGAACGGTGAGCGTGTGTTGCCAACGATTGAAGTTCATCGGCTGGACCGATTTTCCTGACTGCTTTGATACCCACTTTGGATTGGGAAGATTGAGGTCTATCAAGTCTGCGGCTGCCGTGCTAGGTCGGAAAACCTCTTCGGGTCCGCCGTAAACTCGAGCGTTCTTACCACCGCTTTTGAGAATCTTGCCTGGTTCATACATGACTGCTGAGCCGTACTTGGTGCCTGCTTCGGCTGTTTCGAGCATTGGCTCCCATTGCATGGTCGCTAGATTCAGGAAACGGCTCACCTTTCCATTGTTCATGTAGGTCTGGTTCCCGCCGCCAGCCCAAAACAACTTGCCGTTCGGAGCGACGAAGTGAAATGGATAGTAGTGTTGACGCATCGTGGCGCTAGGAACTTCAAATACGCGATTTGTCTTCGGATCGTAAATTTCCGGAACTGGTGCCGCTCCAGTGGACGGCGTCATGGTGCCCGAAGCAATGAACACCCGGCCATCCGGGAGCGTTGTGCACGTAGGATACCAACGTGGATATGCCATATATGGACCCCGTACCCACTGATTCGTCAGCGTATTGAACAGGTTCGTGTGGAGGGTCCCGGTGTCATCGGCTATGTGCCCTCCTGCGGCGAACACCCGACCGTCCGGGAGGACAACCATGCCCGAGCAGAACATATCTGACATGGGGTTGTGGGCAGGAACCGGTGTCGCGGTGGCAGTCGAGGCGTCCCAGGTGTATGCAAACGTTGAGTGTGTGTTCCCGTTTTCAGTCGCGGGGTTCCGCGAGTACATCAAAACCTTGCCGCTTGGTAGCAGCATCGCATTTATCCAAACGAGATGCAGGCCAATAGCATGAAAATTTACAATCTCCCCCCAACCGCTAGCCAAAAACTTCCTCCAACTTCTAGTCGTAAGAAAGATATAAGAAAGTTCTCAATGTTGGTACAAACACCAGGTCAATAATCAGCGAGGCTTGCTGAATCGGTGGCGGAGCCATAGGCCCTTCGCATGGTAACAGCCTTTTGCCCAGATTCGATTGAGGCTAAGAGTGAGCCGCGTTGGCGCATCAGCCCTTCAAATGCTTTTGCTTCTGACGTTCGGATTTGTTGCCAAAGGCCCTCTTCGAGTTTCAGTCCCCGGCAGTTGTCAATAGCCTCTTCTCGACTTTTTATGAGCGTATCAACTTCATCCCAGTTTTCGGCTTCCACGGCGACTTGAAGTGCCAAAGTAAGCAAAAGGACTCGTTGACCGAGTTCATGCGGCGATGGGTTGTTCATGGTCTTGATGTGTTGCTTGTTCGATGCCACTCCAGCCCGATCGCAAATCGCTCAGTATCTTGATACAGCGCTCGATGCACTCGGGGTTGTCTGCGACATTGGCCTCAACGAGCTCGTTAACGATGTAGGTGTAGAGAGCGAGAAGATTGGACGCAATCTCACCGCCTTTCGCCATATCAAGGCACGACATCAACTCAAGGACAATCTTCTGGGCGCGCTGCAGGTTGTCGTTCTGGCCCGGCAAGTCTCCATGGGCCATCGCTTGTTTGCCCGCCTCCATGAAACGAATCGCGCCGTCATAAAGCATGATGACAAGTTGGAGAGGCGACGCCCCACCAACGGCTTGCTTGCGATACTCAAATGCTGCGTTCTTCGATGCCAACTAGGAACTCCTGGTTAGGTTATCGGCATCTTGGGCGAAGTCTTTAGGTCATCCCAAGAACTCTGAATCTCAAACCAGTCGGTTGCGCCCTCATTTCAAAATGCGCGCTACCATTGGCGATCGTCTGCGCGCACCAACCTGGAAGTCCAGTTCGAGCAGAGATGACGCGATAGGGATCATCTTCATCCCACACGACCAGATCGGCGGCAAAGCCCTTGACATGAAGCGCCATTTTGCCCCTCGCGTACTCCATCGTGATCTGCGGAGTGAGGAATTGCATGTCTTTGGGCTCCTGTAGCCATCGCCAGGTCTCCGTAGCATCTTGATTGTCTATTCGTGCGCTGACTGCAGTGGTTGACCGTTCAAGGTTCCCGAAGGGTATGGCCCCGATTCGCTTCCGCTCACCAGGCCCGACAAGGGTCTCGAACTTCACGCTCAGCAGTTCTTCTCCGGTCAGCGTGCTCACTAGTCGACAGGAAACTTGTTCGTTCAACGTCTGCTGCGAGTCATTGATCAGCCACACTTCAGCTGAGTCAGTTAACAGCACGATACTTACGAGATGCTGGGCATACACTCGTTTTAACTCGTGGCCTGCGGGTTTGAGCAGTCGGGAGTAGTCTTCGAGTGCCCAACTTTGGACGGGCCAGCAGTCGTTCATTTGCCATATGAGTGAGCCGCGACAATAATCGGATCGACGATAGTGCTCTATGGCATGTCGCATGGCGTCTCGTTGATTCAACTGGCTGAAATAGACCCAGTCCTCAAGGCTCCCGCTCTTCGGATAATGTAACTCAACGTACCCGTGGAACACTTCATGTCCCTTCTTGGTCTTGTCGTGCCAGCGAACCACTGGGCCATGCGGATCATCAAGTTCGCCACCACAAGTCGCCCATGCTGCCAGCGAGCACGACGACGCGAAGCCGTATTCCGAGGAAAAGCGCGTATGAGAGTCCTGATAATGCACCCAGTCTCCGCGACCGTGCCATACATCCCAATAGTGAGAGTCGCCAAACATTGGACCTTCTTCGAAGATGCCAATAGGGCTTGACCTTAAGTATGGCGTTGACGGCGAGAGCCGTTCGACGACCCGCGGGAGCAGGTGACGATAGATGTCTTCCCCGTAGTATTTTGCCGGAGCCGAATCACCTCCCCAGCGCTGGACCCACATGATCTCGTTCTCGTTGTTTCCGCACCAAAGGGCGAGTGAAGTCCGGTCTCGAAGGCGGTAAACCTGAGATTCGGCTTCGGCCTCCACCGCGTCAAGGAACTCCTGATTCTCGGGATAGTAACTGCAGGCAAAGGGAAAGTCCTGCCAGGCCAAGATTCCATGAGCATCACAAGCATCGTAGAACGACTCTGACTCATAGAAACCGCCACCCCAAACTCGAAGCATGTTGATCCCAAGGCTTTGGTATGAGGCGATTCGGTCGGCGAGCCCTTTCACATCAACGCGTCCAACGAAGGCATCATCGGGAATCCAGTTGGCTCCTCTCGCCCACAGGACCCTTCCATTAACCTCAAACTCGAAGGACTGACCCTGCTCATCCCTCTCGCGAAGCAAGCGGATCGTTCGAAGTCCTATTCGCTTCTCAATTCGATGGTTGCCCGCCTGCACGGAAACTTCATGAAGCGTCTGCGGTCCTTCATGGGCAGGCCACCAGAGTTCTGGCGGCATGACGACTCGATCGCCAAAGCGAACGTGCTGTCCGTTTATGTTCACCTGCTCAATCTGGGAACCCGTGAGCAGGCCCTCTGCCCAGACTTCAAAGTGACCATCAGATCGACGCTCTTGTAGGAAACTTACTCGGGATATCCGCGATTCATACTCAATCAGGCTCACTGTCCCGGGTATTCCGCATGAAACAAGTCGGGGCCCCCAGTCCCAGCCCGTCATGTACTGCGCTTTGCGAACGAAGGCACGTTCGTCAAACCAATCGGTACTCCAAGGGAGACCCTCCTGCTCAAAATAGGCTCGACGCAACTTGATCCCTTCTTGAACAGCGGACTTGAAACGTACTTTAAGCCTGTTGGTTCCAGGGTTGAGCAATTGGGTGACGTCGTATTCCACCGGCAGGAACATATTGGCGGCATGTCCCAAAAATTGGCCGTTGAGTTCAACCTCGCACACGGTGTCTAGGCATTCAAATCGCAACACTCGAAAGGGCTGATGATCGGAGGGCTGCCAATCAAACTCAAGTGAATACTCCCAATCGGTTTCATCCACCCACTCAGCACCGACTTCGTGAAGTCCATCAAAGGGATCTCGGATCACGCGATTGGCGATCAGCGCCTCGTGGACGTGTCCGGGGACAACCGCAGGCAACCAAGGCACGGCGTGACGATGCATTTGCGGGAATCCCACTCCCGCACAAACTGGTCGGACCATCCAACCCTGATGCAGAGAACGACTAATCAGAAATGAAAGTATGGTCGAAAACTCGCAATATTAAGGCGCTAATGCCCCCTTAACATTTGCCTAACCATTTGTTAACACTCCGCCATCACCATTTCATCCGACGAGAGGTCGTCAACAACGATGAAGAGGGCACTACTATTTCTAGGATTCAGCGCGGTTTTCGCTGGTCCGGCCGCTCAAGCAGCGGCGACTACTATTCCTTCCACAGAGGGAGTTTTACAGCAGAGTACGCAGGATCAACGGCCAAAGGTCGAGCAGTCGAAGAAGAAGGCTGCTGAAGTGATCGCCAAGAAGGGGGAAGAGATGGCGGCGCTTCGGTCCAAAGCGAACGAGGTCACGAGCAAGATGGCCGAGTTGGCAAAGTCGGGCTCGGTTACCAGCGACGAAAGCGTAAAGGCGCTTCAAGAGATGGTTCAAGAACTGCAGAAGATCAACGAACAGTTGAAGAAGATGCAGGAAGAGATCGACGACATCAAGGGTTGGATTGAGGGGCAAAACGAGAGCATGCCCGTACTGATCGGTGATGTCGAGAACCTCAAGCGAGCGACATGGGGGAACTACGTTCAGTTTCAGTTCACGGATACCGAGGAAGGCCCCAACAGTTTGGGTGGTCGACCACGAACGAACAATGATGGTTTTGCCATGCGAAGGTTTCGTCTAAGCACGACAAACCGAATTGACCCGCGGACTCAGGCCAAATTGTCATTCGACGTTTCTGCAGGTAGCCAAAGACAAACGGCCGAACTTAAGGACGCACAGATCCAGTGGGATATCGTCCCTTCGGATACTCAAGTTGGCATTCAGGTTTTAGCCGGACAACAGCCGATTCCTCTCGGTTACGAGTTGGAGCGGTCATCGAGTGAACGCGAAATGCCAGAACGCGCTTCCTACAACCGCATCATGTTCAACGGTGAGCGAGGCCGTGGCGTATATGCCAAGTACGGTCTGACCAAGAACCTCTTTGCTCATGCGGGCGTGTGGAATGCGCTTTCGGTCAACGATCCGCAACAAACCGACCAAAACCGTTTCGGTAACTTGGACGGAACCCACCTGGCTTTTCATGGCGGACTTCGTTACCAAGCAACGACGTTCGATTTCGGCATTTCTGCTCTTGTCGGCGATCGCGCAGCAGTCGCGTCAAGAACAACAACGGTTTGGACGGACAGCAACAACAACGGAACGATTGACAGCGGCGAAGTTCGCAATACGATTGTTCCAGCGATCGCCTCCAATCAACGTCGGTTCATCTACCTTGATGGAACGTATGTAGGATTCCTGTTCCCTGAACTCACGTTGCGCGGCGAAATGATGTTCGGCTCTGACCGAAATCCCACGTTGAACAGCGGTGTCCCCGTTGCGCTTGGAAAGACCAACATGCGTGGCTACCAACTTCAAGCCACGTTCAACGTGAACTATCGAAATGCGATCACCGCTCGATACGACGAGTTTGATCCAGATACTGGAACCGGTAGCAACACCGTGTCGACTTTCGGGCTCGGCTACACCTACTACATCAACCCCGGCGCCCGCCTGACCTTGGCCCACGAGTGGAATCGTGAGCAGCCATTCAACTCCAAGAACAATGTCTGGACCCTTCGAGTCCAGTACAGGCTCTAGGAATGACCTTGAGGAATAGGAGAACACATCAATGATTCTTGAAGCAGTAGCAGCATTAGCCATTGGCAAGTCCCTTGGCACCGTATCCGTGAAGGGTTCGGACACCCTATTGGTTGTCAACCAACGATGGGCTGAAGCGTACGGGAAGACAACTGGTGGCAGTGTCGCCGTCACTGGAGGAGGTTCGAGTATCGGAATTCGAGCGTTCATCAATGGCGTGGCCGACATTTGTGCCTCCAGCCGTCCGATGCGAGAAAGCGAAATTCGAAGCGCTCGAAGCCGTGGATCCATTGCCAATGAGATTCCGGTCTGTTTGGACGGTCTGGCCATCGCAGTCAACCAGTCGAACAAAATCGAGTCGCTCTCGATGGACGACCTTCGTCGCATCTACGTCGGCCAGATCACAAACTGGAAGCAGTTGGGTGGTCCAGATGAAGCGATCGTGGTTTTCAGCCGCGACAGCAACTCTGGAACCTATGGGTTTTTCCAACTGAACGTATTGAAGAATCAGAACTGGGGCCCCCAAGTCCGATTCATGCCTTCAACGAGTGAAGAGGCGCGTGAAGTTGCTCGCACCGATGGCGGCATTGCCTACGGCGGCGTTGCATACTTCCAGGGCAAGAAGAACATTCGGCTCGTGCCCATCTCCGCGAAGAAGGGCGGAGAGGCCTTCGCGCCGTCTGAGCAAAACGTTCGATCGAAGAAGTATCCAATCTGGCGATACCTCTACTACTACACGAACGGTAAGCCAAGTGGAGATACGAAGAAGTTCATCGACTTCGTTTTGTCACCTGCTGGGCAACGAATCGCGGAGGAAGTGGGCTACTACAGCCTTAAGTAAGCCTCCGAATGCGACATCGAATCGGCGACTGGATAATGGAAAGGGCGGTTGCGGCAGCAGCCGTCCTTGTCGCCGTTTCAATTCTCGGCCTAGGTTTCTACCTGGCGATGGAGTCGCGTTTTGCCTTTGATCGCAAGTTTGGGTTTGGGTTCAGAGTCGCGGCGCAAACTGGGGATACGGCTCCATTAGATCCAGTTGGAATGGATCCAAATGCCTCTCTTCTCGCAAGCAATCTTGAGGGTGCGGAGGGGGTTGACGAAAAGGAGGATGGGATTTTTGCCCCAACCCTTGAGGAGTTATCGGGCGTAAGTGGAACGGCGACAGGGACACTATTGGTCGACGATCCGAAAAACTTCAAAGGCACGCTCTTTCGGGATGATTGGAGACTGAATAAGTCAGCAGGAGAGGGCACAACGATGCTTTTCTGCGCTTATGCCACGCCCGAATACAAGGAGAGAGCGATCCGAATCGCGTGGGAGCCGGACGCAAGTTTCGACCCCAAGTTATCGCCGCATAAACTCACCCTGCGCCTAGTTCGTGCCCCTGATGGAGTGACCCTTGATCCGATTTCCGTTGACCTATCGACGAACCCTAAGGGCGAGATAAAGGTCCCTACGTGGATTGCCAAATCGGATGACCAACGGGCCAATGGCTACTTGTTTGCATTGGAGGCTGAGCCTCAGACCAATAACTTCTTTGCGACCCTGGGGGCGTTCTTCCGTACGAGTTGGGACCCCACATTGCCTTATCCTCGCTTCGGGCTCTTGCCGCTTCTGCTGGGCACGTTGTTGATAACCCTCATTGGCTTGGCGATCGCGGTTCCTCTTGGCGCAGGCACTTCCGTCTGGCTGAGCGAGGTAGCGAGCCCCAAGGTTCGCGAGATTCTGAAGCCAGTCATTGAACTGTTGGCTAGCGTTCCGACCGTGGTGCTTGGCTACTTTGGACTGATGCTCGTTGCACCTGCCATGGTCGGAGTGTTCGGTTCTGCACTCAGAATGGAGTCCGGGCGCAACCTCCTAACGGCCGGAATCATGATGGGTGTCTTGATCCTGCCAACGATCATCTCCGTAGCGGAAGACGCTCTGCGAAGCATGCCCAACCCTCTACGCGACGGCGCAGCCGCTTTGGGAATGACCAAATCTGAGGAGATCAGCAAGGTGTTGCTTCCCGCAGCACGAACTGGACTGGTTGCCGCTATTATGCTCGGCTTTGCGCGTGCGATTGGTGAGACCATGATTGTGTGGATTCTCTCTGGGGGCACGGCGACGATGCCGCAGGGAAGGTTGAGCGATATTGGTCAACCAACGAGGGGCATCCCCGACACGATTGGGATTGAAATGGGGAATGTCGAGTTTGAGATGCCGCATTACGGACATCTCTTTCTCTTGGGCCTGATCCTCTTCCTGTTTACGATCGCGATCAACATGCTGGGGCATTATTACGGGAGGAGACGTCAATGGCAGCACTAGGCCTGGACGATGCGAACCTCCTCGAAAGGGACCTGAAGCGACAGCGCTCATCCCAACTATTTTCAGTTCGGCTTCTTATATGCGCGCTGATTTCGATTGGTGTGGTGATCGGGATTATTGGAACGATCCTGGTCAAAGGTGTTCCTGCAATCAACTGGGAGTTTCTCTCACACGCACCTGCAGAAGGCATGTCTGCTGGCGGAATCTGGCCCATGATTCGTGGGTCTATTCTGCTCATGGCTGGCACTCTCCTGATTACTCCTGCAGTCGGAATCCTTGGAGGCATCTGGCTGGCAGAATACGCCGGAAATGGTCGATTGCCGCAGGTTGTGAGAGCGTGCATCAGCACCTTGGCCGCAACGCCATCCATCATCTATGGTCTTTTCGGTCTGGCAATCTTCGTTCTCAAGTGGAAACTCGGGACAAGTTTGGTGGCTGGCTGGCTGACTTTGTCGCTCATGTCCATTCCCGTGGTCATGTTGACGACCGAAAGAGCCATACGTTCGGTACCGCCGACCTTTCTTGAAGGCGCAGTGTCCCTTGGGCTCTCCAAGTGGCAGGCTCTTCGACGAGCCGTGCTACCCAGTGCCGTCCCGGGCATCATCACTGGCCTGGTGCTCGCCGCGGGGCGGGCGGTTGGCGAGGCACCGCCAATCCTATTGACCGCTGGTCTTTACTTCTCAACAGAGAAACTCACTTTGGACTTTGACACGCTGTCCAAGCCTGTCGCCAACCTACCTTATCACCTCGCCGAAGGCTATCGGCAAGGTGGTGTTATTCCGGAGAAAATCATATGGGGAACCTGTCTCACCTTGATGATGTTCGTGCTGCTGATCAATCTCGGCGCGATTATCGTACGATCTCGCCAGAGGGCCAAACAGCGATGGTAGGCACTCTTGTCCGACCCGCCTTAAGCGCCTCAAACGTAGATCTCTTCTACGGCAACAACCAAGTGCTCAAGAGTGTCAACTTTGAAGCACCGGAACGTGAGGTCACTGCCCTCATTGGCCCCAGCGGCTGCGGCAAATCATCTTTCTTGCGCTGCTTCAACCGAATGAATGATCGTATTTCGGGTGCGCGAGTTTCGGGCAACATCACAGTGGCGGGCCAGAATCCCTATGATCCCAAGATTGATCTCATGGCACTCCGCCGTGACGTTGGAATGCTGTTCCAAAAGCCCAATCCGTTCCCGATGACGATTTTTGAAAACGTGGCTCTCGCCCCGCGGCTGCACTACGGGCTAAAGGGGTCGCAACTTGAGGGTCTCGTCGAGTCCTGTCTGAAGAAGGCAGCCCTTTGGGACGAGGTGAAAGACGACATGAGGCGGAAGAATGGCCTGGAACTGTCTGGCGGTCAGCAGCAGCGCCTGTGTCTGGCTCGAATGCTCGCCGTCCAGCCCAAGGTTATCTTGATGGATGAACCTTGTTCCGCCCTTGACCCAATCTCCTCAGAGAAGATCGAAGATCTGATTCTCGAACTTGGTCAGGAAACAACCATTTTGATCGTCACGCATAATCTGCAGCAGGCTCACAGGGTTAGCAAGCATTGCGCGTTCTTCATGCTCGGAGTTCTTATCGAGCGCGGTGAAACCGAGAAGATGTTTTCCGACCCTCAGAACCCGTTGACGGCAGACTACATTACCGGTCGGTTTGGATAGTCCATCGGCGCAGTTTGATCGGTGCCATTGTGCTAAAACTCACTTCATGGTTTTAGGCATGCACACCATCTGGTGCCAGACATCAGATATGGATCGCTCCGTCGCGTTCTATCGCGACACGCTAGGAATGAAAACGAAGTCGGTGTCAGCCTGGTGGACTGAGTTTGACCTCGGCAACGGAACCCTCGCGCTTCACCCGGGTCTAAACGGGAACCCGCAGCCCTATGGCAAAGTCGGGAGCGGTTGGTACATGGGCATTCAGGTCGATGATGTCAAGGCTTTGAAGGCGACCTTGCTTGGTCAAGGATTCGTGATTGCCGATGACTTCCACGACGTTCCATCTGGCGTCGTTCTGACCTTCGCTGACCCCGATGGCAACCCAATTCAGGCCATCCAGTTGGGCGTCAAGGCGGCAGACCTTCAGTGAAGACACCGACTGATCGCGTCCGACAAGCTGGCACAAACTCGGCCACAGTAACCGACATGCTCTCGGTCGCCTTTGCCAGACGCGAGTCCGACGTTACCGAAGCGACTGGCTTGGCCCTGCTCAATGCAGTTCACGGAAAGGTTCAGAGGCTTGCCGACCTGCCTGCGAGTGTGATAAGCGACCTCACTGGCTTTGAAGACTTCGAAACCTTGCGATGCCAAGTTCTCATTGAACTCGGGCGCCGATCCGCCAAAGCAGGCGAGGGGTCAAGAATCGGCTTTGACCAGCCCGAAACGGTCGCGAACTACCTCGACTATTTGCGTGGTGAAAAACAGGAGCACTTCGTTATTCTCCTCTTGAACGCCAAAAACGAACTCATTCGCGACAAAACTGTTCACAAGGGTGGACTGACCATGTCCATCGTAGAGATTCGAACCGTCTTTCGCGAAGCCCTGCTCGATGCCGCAAACGCGATCATCGTTGCCCACAATCACCCCAGCGGCGACCCCACACCAAGTCCAGAGGATGTTGCCGTGACGCGGAAACTGGTAGAAGCTGGCCGGTTACTTGACGTCGAAGTACTGGATCATCTGGTCATCGGAGCGAAGAACCACCCGAACGGTCCCAAGGGATACGTAAGTCTGCGCGATCGAGGCTTGATGTCTTGACTTCGAAACGCTATGGTCTCAATGACCATTCCTCAATCAAGAGCTGGTCCGCAAGGGCGTCATCGCTCAAGTTCTGACCGACGGTGGACTCGTAATCCGAACGCGCGACGGTGGCCATATATACAACCCGTCTTTCGCGGACACCACGCACCACAATCCGACCAGCATCAGGATAGGCCGCCATCGCTGATGCACCCAACTTGGCGCCAATAACTCGCGGGTCGACGCCATCATCCAGTGCGTAAGTGAGCCGCAATCCGAGAGTTCGCTTATCTTGGGTGGCTTCAATGAGCAGCACACCCTCAGGGGACCGTTGTGCCAAGTTGTTCAGGATGACTTCGTCGTCCTCAAGCCTTACCATCGTGCCAGTGGTCTTTCCTTCGGGTTGCTCGGATGAGGGCTGAGGGATCGGGCCCGATTGAGACATCGGGACATTCTCCTTCTGAGGCTGCTCGACCTTCGGTATTTCGAGAACTCCCTTCGCAGTCGGCGGAGCCAAGTTTCGACCGACAAGGAACGCGATCAGCCCAAACGCGACAAAGGCAACGACACCCACCATGGCCAGCATCGGAGCATTGCTCTTTCGATGCAACTCAAACTCGTGTGCTGCCTTGGCTGCTTGCCGTTCTTGCATGCGTTCTCGAACCTTGGCCAACTTTGCCTTCTCAGAAGCGGATTCCGGCATCAAGTCGATTGCCAACTCGTACCACTCTGCGGCTTGTTCAAGATCGCCTCGCTCGGCGCATATGTCCCCCAGAAGCGTGTTTGCCGTCGCGTTATTGGGGAATCGGCGCAAGATGGCGAGACAGACATCCTCCGCCTGCTTGTACTCGCCCCGCATCCTGAGTAGGTTCGCCCGAGCCAACTCGGGATAAATCTCGGAGTCGCTACCTTCGGAGACACCCTCCTTGGACGTCGGCGCTCCGCAATCGGGGCAAAACTCGTCGGCGTCGCCAAGCATGGCGAAACAACGATCGCACATGCGCAAGCTCTTATTGGGTCCCGGTACTTCCAAATCCACCTTCTCCTCGTATTGTTTCGTCAAGAGAGTCCACTGGTCGAAGCGAAGCCCTGACGACGGGGCAGATCACCAACTGGGCAATCCGCTCACCTCTCTTAAGTCGGACGACATCCGAAGAGAAATTGATCAAGATGACCCCAACTTCCCCGCGATAGTCACAGTCTATCGTTCCCGGGCCATTCGCAACTCCAAGTCCTAAGCGTAAAGCCAGCCCCGAACGCGCCCGAACCTGCCCTTCAAAACCCTCGGGGATAGCCACTCGAATTCCCGTAGGGGCAACTATGCGTTCCCCAGCGGCGAGTTCGATGTCCTCCGAGCAGCGCAGGTCCATGCCAGCGGCTCCATTGCTGGCGTACTCCGGCGCAAATCCTCGCTCAGAAATTGTGATGGGGATTTCGATCATCGTAACGATGCTACCGCGTCCATAATCTGAACATGAAGGTTGTGCCCATGGGAGAAACTGCCTTCCTTCTGCGCGACCTTGATGTGGCCCCTTATCGCCTCGCTCAAGCACTGCGCGAAGCAGATCTTCCCGGAGTTTTGGATGTGGTGTCCGCCTATCAGGATGTGGGCATCTATGTGGATCCGTTCCGATTCGATCCCGACTGCCTGCGCGAACTTCCGGAAGTTTCAACCGTGCCCGCCCGCCAGCATTTCATTCCCGTGTGTTACGAGCACAACGAGGACCTTCTTGAAGTGGCCTCAATTTGTGGAGTTCAAGTAGAGGATGTCATCGGTTATCACGCCTCAGCGTCCTATGACTGCGTGGCCGTGGGTTTCCAACCGGGCTTTGCTTACCTAACTGGTGTCCCGGAACCGATTTCGCGAGTTCCACGCTTGGCCAATCCCCGAAAGTTTGTCGCCAAGGGTTCTGTTGGCATAACTGGTAGCCAAACCGGAGTTTATCCTTCGGATTCGCCAGGTGGGTGGCGACTGATCGGCATGTGCCCGCTGGAGTTGGTGTGCATCGAAGAGGACTACTTTCCAATCGAAGCGGGAGATGAAGTGCAGTTCGAGCGGATTGATCAAACGCAGTTTGACCGGTTGCGGGGAGAGCGGCTTTGAGCCTCGACATCAACGTTGACATCGGCGAGGGCTTTCCGTTTGACGAAGCGCTTCTTGGAATCGCAACCTCCGCTTCGGTATGTTGCGGTGTCCACGCAGGTAGCCCGGAGTTGACGGAACAGACCGTTGGACTTTGCCGTCAGCATGGTGTGCGCCTTGGCGCACACCCTGGATTTCCAGATCGGGAAGGCATGGGGCGGAGACTGCCTTCGCTAGGAGATGCTCCCGAATGGTTCCGATCTGTCCGCGAACAAACAAAAGTGTTCATCAGCAGTTATCACCCCACCTACATCAAACCGCATGGTGCGCTGTACAACCTTCTCGCTGGCGGATCAAACGCTCCGGTCGAACTTGTCGCTTTTGGGGTCTCCTATGCTGACTTTCTTGCAAACCTCGGCATCCCGGTGATGCTCCTGCCAGTCAGCCCCATCGCCCAGCGCCTGGACTCCTTGGGGTTGCTCATCAAGGAGGGATTTGCGGATCGTGCCTACACCGAAGATGGAAGACTGCTGAGTCGAACCTTGCCTGGCGCCGTGCTTGAGGATCGCGAGGCTGTCATCAACCAGGTACGGCTGCTCGCCACCAAGGTTGACTCCATTTGTATCCACGGGGACACACCAGATTGCCTCAACCTGGCACATCTCGTGAGACAAGCCCTCGGGGGCGATCAGTGATCCTCACGCTATCCGGTCATGTACTTGAGGTTTGCGCGCCAACTTTCGGTCGGCGGCATCGTGGCATCCCTCCCGGCGGACCTGCGGACCGAGAATCGGCAACCCTTGCTGGGGCCCTCGTTGGCAAAGAAAAAGTCTTCGAATGCGGGCCATTTCCTACCGGCTTTGAAGTCATTTCGGCGGGAACTTTTGCCGTCGTTGGAGCAGATCTGAGCGTGTGGCACCAAGGTCGCCCCGTTAATGGAAACCGCAGGATTCATATCGAGCCTGGCGATGTCATATCCATCCAAGGAGCGCCAAATGGCTGCCGATGGTACGTCGCCACAAGTCCCCGAAGCCTTCCACCGATTACGCTGGCCCAACCGCCAGAGTCGCTTCGCAAAGGCCCCTTCCGCGTCTTGCCCGGCGCAGACACCACCAAGAGCGAGTTGTTTGGGAGGGAGTGGACGGTCACCCTACACTCAAACCGCCTCGGCTTAAGGCTTCACGGCGATCCGATTGACCCAATGCCCGAAATGCTGAGTAGCCCAACTCAGGTGGGTTGCATACAATTGCCTCCAAGCGGCCAACCCATTATCCTTGGTTGGGATGGCCCAACCGTTGGCGGCTATCCGCGCATCGGCCAGATCGCCAAGGTCGACTGGGACCGCCTTGGTCAACTCCGCCCGGGTGACACGGTGACATTCGAGCAGATCTCGCGAGAAGATGCCGTGCAGCAACTTCGTGAGCGCGAAGAACGCATCTCAAACCTCGTGGGCAAGATTCTGCTAAGCGCGGAAGGATGACCAAGGACTCGGCAGGCTCCCAAGCTTTCCGAAACTAGCTAGGACCGCGGCTACTAAGCCTCAGGAAAAGTTCTTCGTACGCCCCAGCGCTCTTTGCGCCTTCGCGTGAATAGATTTTTCAAAGAAACTATGCTGACAAAATCCTCCGCCAACGGCTTATAGATATGGATAACGCAAAACCGACGTCAGCCTCGTCACTTAACCACTCACCTAACAACCACGAAAGTCACCGAGGCAGTCCCGAACCGAGCCACTGTACCTTTACCCGCGTCGTCGAACCAGCAGTTCCAACCAAGTTGCCCGAAACTCGAATCCGATGGGCCTGCGCGTCATAGGTGTACGTTGCCGGGGCACCATTGATCGTCACTTGGAAGGGCTTCCGACCCTGCGGTAAGCGGACCCAGGTCGAAAAGGCCGTCGTCCCACCTGCGACATTAGTCATGGTGTGAGTAGCCCCGCGGGCGGCCTCATCTACGCGAATGTCCAGTCGTCTTGTGCCGATTCGCACGTTCTTGAAGGTCGCTGTCTTCCACGCGCTGGGCAACTTCGGCGCGATCTCGAAGGTGTTTAGGCCCGCGTTGGGCTTGATATCCAAGAACATCATCAGCGAGTCCACCAGGGTAGACATCGACTCCCAAGCGTTTGGCCAGGCAGTTTGGAGCACGAAGTCCGGGTACATCAGGCTGTTGCTCGGAGCAATCTGCTCGGCCCCTAGCCCCATCGATCCGAGCCGAGGGAGCAAGAGGTCCATACGGAACTTGTGGTTGTCAATATCAGCCTTGCCTTCCGTCACGTCTGCACGGTCAATGTAATACAAGCCGTACCAAAGCGTGCTCAAGAACCAAGGGCCGCCCTTCCAATACCCGTCGCCCCAGTACCGGTCAATAAGGTCTTGCCATTCTCCGTTGAAGCGCACCAGGGGCCGATTGTTGCCCCAGCGATCTGTCGCAACGCCGTTGATTCGGTCGATGATCTTCCTCGAAGGGGTAAACGACTCCAAGTTGAGAAATATCCGTGTTCTCGCCGTTCCAAGCCATTCGACCACGGATGCCGTCAAAGATGTTATTCTGCCTCGATAAGAACAGGTTTGCATCAGCGTTGTTGCCTAAAAGCAACGCTATCGATCGGGCATCTTTAAGCCCTCGCCACACGCTTGCGTTGGAGTAAATGAAGTCGTCGAACTGATCCTCCCAGACGTTCATGCTATGCATGAGTTTGTTTGGATCGTCATAGAACAGGCGCGAGTCTATCGAACTGTCTTCGCTGCTGGCGCGGGCGGCGTCGTAAACCATCGGGTAGTTCTGCTGCAAGAAGCCGAAGTCCCCTGTGTAAAGGTAGTGGGTCAGCACGCCCCATGGCACGACCGACGTCTCGTCCACCTGCGGCGCGCTCCACACGATGTAGCCATCGGTGGTGTACTTCTGATACCAGAATCCTTTGCCGCCCCACGTCTCGTTGGCACGGAAGGCAACGTCGCGCAAGAACCGATAGACTTCAGCGGACTCTTGGAAGTGCCCCGCTCGCGCCAAAGTGACCGCTGCGTAAGCAGCGTCTCTCGGCCAAACGAAAGGATAGGCTCCGTTGTGCATTCCGGCGACAACGCCTCCGCCCTTGGCATCAAGATGAAGCGCCGTCGCCAAGAGGCTACGCTTGAAGAGGTTGTCGTATGCATCCTCAGGCGTATCGATGGTGACCCCTTCGTTCAGCCAGTTCAACCAATAGGTCTTGGTTGCATCGTGGATTGATGCCATGGAGGTGTTGGCAAACCAGTTCAACACTGGCTCAATCTGCCACGTGTAGGTTCCGGTCATGTTGGCACCAATATCAAAGCCTCCAACGAGGGCAACATCAACCTCCTTGGACTCGCCCGGAGATAGCGTAAGGCGTACGCCTGACCAACCTTGACCATTGTCCGCACTAGTGTCTCGCCAAAACTCGGAGGCAAAGGACCCAGCGGAGCCGCCCACTGAGTTGCAGACCTTCATGGACGATGCGAAATACACAGAGACGTTCTTGCCGTAGTCCCCAAAGGTCGTTGGGTTGTATTCGCCGCGCGAAACCGCCGAGCCGCCTGCGCGGTCAAACATCACCACGGCTCCTTTATCTGGGCGGGTTTCCATGGAGTCAAAGTTGTCTCCACCATTGATCGCGGGGTCCGCGTAATAGTAAAAGTTAAAGGTCTTTGAACTCGCCCCCTGGTTCGTCAGTACAAAGCGCTTGACGACGATGCCTCGGTTTGGCTGCCCTCCCAGGTCGTTCGGAAATGTTATGCCCGCTGGTGCGTAAGCGTACTGCGTGACCTGGATGTTGTTTCCACCAGCGACGAGAGTCGCTTGAGTACGAACTGTGTTGGAATCTGGCTCGTAAACCTGAGAAACCCCCGCATAGTCGCCGCCATTTTGATTGGAAAGCCAGTAGGTCTTGCCGTCCACGCGAAGTCCACCCATGGCCTTGTTAAAGTGCATCTGGCCCCGGTGCCCAGGCGGCAACCCAGGCGGAAATGTGTCCAGCCCACCGACGTAGCCCTCGTTCTTCGTGCCCACGCCATTGACTGCGCCCGCGCCGGGGTAGTACACGTCATAGAGACTCCCGTTTTGGTCCAGCATCGCGTTGATGTAGTTGTTGCCAACCACCGCCTCCTCCTTCCAAAAGTGAACTGGAGGGTAGCCGATTGCGTGATTAGGAAAAGCGCTGCCCTGTCCCGGCCAGGCCAGTTTGTTGGTGAACTCGAAGAACGTGGGTGGATTCGACGGATCGTTACAGACGCCATCCGAGCAGCCAGCGTTGTTCGCGTTGACTTCAAGACCACCGCTGTTGTGCCAAGCACTGACCTTATAGCGAACCCTCGTCCCATAGGTCCGGGTCGACATAGGTAGCGTTGCCTTCCACCAGTCAATGTTGCCGCCTCCGCTCGATTCATTTCGTATGAACTGAATCTGATTGGCGGACGACCTCAAGACGAGGGTGGATCCGCTTCCAACACCAAACGCCCCAGACGGCTGGCTGCCGTCTACCGTGTAGTAGATCGCGACGTCGGTGTAATAGAAACTGTAGCCGATCTTCACCCAAATGTCGACTGGCTCGTCTTCACGAGCAAACTCTGGCTCGCGCATAGTGACGCCCGCAGACTCACCAAAAACCTGGCTACCCGCGATGTGCTCGACAAACTCGGGCACCGCCACTGCGTGACCTGCGAGTATGAAGAGGAGAACTGATTGGATCCAACGCATAGTAATCGCGACCTTGTGAATACGTATTCACAGTATACAACGAGTTCTACGAGATGCCAAATCATGGCATCTCGTCAGGTCTTTAGCGGCGTCGACGACGTATCAGAAGGATCGCACCGGCCCCTAGAGCAGCAATCGTGCCTGGCTCGGGAACAGCCGCGACCTGAACCATGCCCATCATGTGCGGGTGGAAACCACAGTGGTAGGAGAAGTCGCCTGCGCTATTGAAGGTAAACAAGAACTGGTCGTTCTGATTCAAGGTCCCAGAATCAAACAGATTTGAGTCCGAAGTCACCGTATGTGGAAAGGCGTCCAGATTTGTCCAGCGAACGGAGTCTCCAACGACGATGGAGACTGTTGATGGTGAGAAGGCGAAGTTCTGAATATCAATGTCAATGATTGCCGCACGCGAGAAAGCGGCTAGGCAAGAAAGCCCCAAAAGGCACGGTGTTCGATGCATTGTTCCTCCTTTGTAGTAGCAAGTGCTACACAACAAGCATTATATCAACTTAAATGCAACGATCGACGCTTTCTGCGATCCTCTTGAGATTTGGCACCAAACTCTCAAACATGGGAATGGTGACGCTTTGGGCACCATCCTTGATCGCATGATCGGGATTAGGATGCACCTCAATGATCAAGCCATCCGCGCCAGCGGCTATGGCAGCCATGCTCATCGGGGCGATCAGATCACGGCGCCCAGTTCCCTGTGAAGGGTCAACGATAATCGGCAGGTGCGAGAGTCGTTTGATCATCGGTACCGCCGCGAGGTCAAGGACATTTCGAGTCGCACCGTCGAAGGATCGGATGCCGCGCTCGCACAAGAGAATCTGCTCGTTTCCGCCTTGCGCGATGTACTCGGCGGCAAGAAGCCATTCCTCGAGTTTTGCGGACATACCGCGCTTTAGCATGATTGGCTTTCTAGCCAGCCCAACCTCGCGCAATAGGTCGTAGTTCTGCATGTTGCGCGTGCCAACTTGAAGGATGTCGGCATACTCACAAACCAGTTCGACCTTGCGGGGGTCCATCACTTCGGTGATCACCTTAAGGTTGAACCGTTTGCCTGCTTCCCGAAGCAGTTCCAACGCAGGAATGCCCATTCCTTGATAACTGTACGGAGACGTTGAGGGCTTATAGGCGCCTCCACGCAATATCTTAGCTCCAGCCTTGGCGACAGCCTCGGCGGTCGTCATCAATTGGGCTTCGCTTTCGACGGTGCAGGGCCCGGCCATCATCGTAATTTCTTGGCCGCCGATCTTCACCCCGCCAACATCGATCACACTGCCTTCGGGGCGGTATTCACGGGCGACGAATTTGTAGGGCTTCCCAACAAAGACCACGTCCTCAACGAAGTCGTAGGCACGCAGTTGCTCTGCAGCGCCGTACTTGTCCACATCAGGTGCGCCAACGGCGCCTATAACAGTCTTCTCAACTCCAACGATCGGGTGGACGACAAATCCGAGTTCGACGAGATGGTCCGATACGGTCGTGATTTGGTCCGATGAGGACCCGGTTCGCATGACGATGATCAAACTGAAACTCCTGTGCTGATTCGCTCCATGGCTTGCTCAAACTTCGACACTTCTTCTGGGGTACCAACGCTGACACGAACGCATGTTGGACACCCGAAGGCATCTCCACCCCTGATGATTACGCCCTCTCGGAGCAACGCTTCAAAGATCGGCTTCGCAGGGCGATGGCATTCGGCGAAGACAAAATTGGCGTACGACTCGCATGGAGTGAACCCAGCCTTCTCCAGAGCAGAGGAAATGCGCTTCAGACCCGTCTCATTGATTGCGACGGTTGCACGAATATGGTCTTCGTCATTCAGTGCTGCGATTGCCGCGACCTGGGCCAGAGAATTCGTGTTGAAGGGTTCTCTCGCTCGATCTATCGCATTGACGACCCACTGTGGAGCAAAACCGTAGCCCAAGCGAATCCCCGCGAGGCCGTAGGTCTTGCTGAAGGTGCGCAAGCCGATGACGTTTCGCCCTGCCTTTACATAATCCAGACTGTTTGGGTAATCGCTAACGTGGGCGGCAAACTCGAAGTAGGCTTCGTCCAAAACGGTGACCACGTGCGAGGGAATGCTGTCCAAGAATTCATCCAGTTCACGTTTGGTAACGATCGTCCCCGTTGGGTTGTTGGGATTGGCGATGAACACCAACTTGGTCTTGTCGCTGACTGCCCGGGCCATAGCCGGCAAGTCATGTCGGTAATCAGGCGTCAACGGAACTCGGACGAGGCGGCTTGGTGCAAGTTCCGCCGCTGCGTCGTAGCGAACGAACGACGGGTTGCCGACCACAATCTCATCTTCGGGAGAATCAAGAAACACCAAGCCCAGTAGGTGGATGAGTTCATCAGAACCGTTTCCGACCATGAGATTCTCGATCCCGATCCCAAAGTGCTCGGCCAGGGCGTTCTTCAGGTTTACGGCAGCGCCATCGGGATAGATGTGCATTTGCCGGGCGGCTTCGGTAACGGCGGCAATCGCCTTTGGCGACGGACCCAAAGGGTTTTCGTTCGACGCCAGTTTCACAACGTCGGTGAGGCCCAGTTCGCGCTGAACATCAGCGATCGGTTTGCCCGGCGAGTAGGGCTGCATCTTCAAAACGTTGGCGCGGATGGTGGACATAGGTTCTTCTAAGGAAAAGAGGCTCCTCGCGTTAACAGCCAGGAGCCTCTTTGCTTCAAAACGATGGGGTTAGTCTTTGTAGCCGGGAAGGCGACGACCCTTGTAGTAGCCGTCTGGAGTGGCATTGTGGCGAAGATGAACCGCCTCACCGTTCTGCTGTCGAGTGACTTGGATGGTCGGCAGATCGGTGGTGTAGTGAGTTCTTCGCTTCGCGGTGCGCGCGTGGCTATGTCGACGTTTTGGATTCGGCATTTTCGATCAGTCCTTACTTCTTCTCGCGGTGAAGCGTGTGCTTGCGGAGTCGTGGGTTGTACTTCATGACTTCCAACCGCTCCGTGGTGTTGCGCTTGTTTTTCGTGGTCGTATAGTAGTTCTTACCGTCTTCGGTACAAACGACTCGAATGATTTCTCGTGCTTCCGACTTCTTGGCCATTTCTGGGCTACCTCAGCATCCAACGCTTCAATCAAACAAAAGAATGCAGGCAAGAGTATAGCCGATCTTGAGACCTGCTTGCAAGGTTGAGAAGCACAAAACTTAGGGGCTCTCGCCCGTATATCGCTTCCAAGGCATGACCTTCCCGGTCGTCCTGTCCCAGAAACCCGTGATGCCCAATGCCGAAAACGAAGCCGCCAACTCGTCATGACGAGCCTTCCACGTTGGATCGTTTGTTGCTGTTCCAACCGTCCAAACGGCCCGGAGCGCATACAGAGGCACACTTGAAACGGCAACCGTTGGCCCATCAGGTGTCATTGCTACTGCGGCCCCACATGGAACATCGTGACCCTTAACTTTGATTCTCCAAGGTTCTTGAACCAGAACGCCCTCCGCTCTCGCTTCACCTCTCGTTAGAGTTGAACCTACAAACACTTTTGCCGCTTGCTGGACAACTGAAGCAACCCGCTCGCGTTCGATACCAAAGGCACTCAACTCCTGCTTATCAGCATATCGGAGTAACTCGCTGGCGTCGCCGTGTAGCAACGCAATCTCTAAAGCCTTCCCGGCGTCGTTCCAAGTATGGGGCCTTAGTTGGCCCCATACAAGAATTCCACCTAACGCTACTGTCGCTGCAACGCCGCCAACGACTAAGGGGTTGACGTGCACTGGTACCCCGAGCCTGGATTGGAGCAGTAAGGCATCGTTGTATTGTTGCACGAGCGGGTGCGCCAAGTGGTAGTTTCTCCTACACACCGAAACTCAGTGTAACCGCAACAGGCAGGATCGGATACAAACAGGCAACCCGTGCTGCATCCACTTCCATTGATTACATACTGACCCTCGCAAGGATTAGCGTCTGGGTAGCAAAACTCGGAAGCCTGTACGAACACAGGCGAAAAGGCAATACCGAGTATTACTCCCGTGATAACAGGTTTCAAGAGATGCATTAGTTTTTTCATGGTTGTTACCTCAAGGTGGCTTACTAAAGCCACCATTCCAAATCAAGTAGTCCAGAGCGCGTCCTCTTCTGAAGTGCGCCACCTAAGTTCAATCCAAAAGCGTACTTAACCGCGTACGGGTCCATCCAATATTGCTCGTACATGCTTCCCCTTGGAGGAGGTGGATTGAACCAGGGATCTGCTAAGAGCACTACGCGGTCACCAAACTCCTCAGTCGCACGAAACCAAGGCAACGATCGGCGATCCTCATCCTTGGGGATCGGAAGATATGAGAACCCCTTTACCTTGGCGGGACACTTCGGAGAAAAAGCCCATTTTGAGACTGGCAGCCAACGCTCCTGCGTTCCTGGAGGCAGGCCCATTGCATACATGTCTCCGTAAACCGCCGATTGCTCGTCTCGATACTGCTGAATCGCAAGGTACACCTGACGCATGTTCGATATGGACTTCGTTTGCAGTCCTCCTTCCCTGGCACGAAGAATCACGCTACCTCCAATACTCGCCACGATGGCGATGATTGCGACCACTACGATAACCTCAATAAGCGTAAATGCGCGACTCATTTCCGAGGCCACCTCTCAAGGAAGTCGCTGGCCGTCTCATTGCGTGCCTGTAGGAGCAGGATCCTCCCATGTTTATCCAGGATACTGAGTCGCGGTGCGAAGTATGCGTTGACCGATTTATGAAGTAGTTCATCTGATTGAACAACTTCGTGAGGAGTGCCCTCTTCAAGAATAGCGTTCGTAAATGTCTTCGCCGTTGTTGCGATGACTACCTTGAACGGCTTCGCTAGCGCAGCCGAAAGCCGCTTAGTTGATAGGCTGCAAGAGTTACAGTTACCAGCCGCGATGAGCAACACCGGTTGATCACCCCCCTTGTCAGCCCAAACGGTTGGCACCGGGAAGCCTTGCTTCGGATCTCGCCGCTCATTCTCTGCAATCGCCTCCTGAAAGGTCTTTACGTCCGGCCCATTGAAGTAGGCATAGGCAATCGTGATCAGCGATCCTAGCCCGATTCCCAAGCAAATGTTGTGGTACTTTGCCAAGCACTTTGTACCTCCTTAGGTTTCATTATACGGCACTTCAGCAAATTTACCAAACAGTCAGGCCAGCATAATTACTGGTCATTAAGATTTCTTTCTACGCACCAGCAAACCCAGCCCCAACAGCCCAAACACTGCCAAAGTGCTCGGCTCCGGCACCGCAGTCAGGTGATTCTGATAGAGGTAATCCCCAAGTCCAACGCCCATATCCAATCCGACTTGGTTGTCGAAACGGTAGTGAATGCCGCCGTACAGCCTGCTATCCGCCGCTTCATTAGCGGCCTGCATGAACCCAGTAAAGTTTCTGGTGACCGTCGTGAGGCCCTCACCCTGGCTGGAGAACGCAATGTCGTCGGTTCCAAAGAACTGGCCCAGAATCTCGGCCGCACTTCCAGAGAACGTGCTGTGCCCGCTCGTGTAGGTTGGGAACGGTGGTGTTGCGATAAGCGAAGTCCACGCGGCGTCGCCGACCGTATCAGGGTTGGTATCGTTGTCACCTTCTCGAATCGCAGTTACTGGTCGCCAGAACGAGTACTCATACTTCATATCCCAGCAGGCGATTCCGGCGTCTGCAACAGCCATACCGAGTAACGCGAACAACCGGGCTGATTCCGCGATTCCCAGGTTTTGTGCCTCGCCGACCGTCTGAGCAATACGGAACCAGTGACCTGGAGGGGTTGCCGTACCTCCGCCATCAGCCCAGAACAGCGCAATTTCGGTTTGGTCCGCAGTTCGGTCCGAACCCGTCGCGCGGCCCATGCGTTTCACTTCGTTGTACGCGGAAGTGTATTCGTCGCTGGTCAGGGACGGGGGTGGGCCCATTCTGAACTGCGAGGCCGACGTCATCCCGAATGGAGTGACTTCTCGCCATCGCGGCAGCAGGCCAGGCGCAAACCCGGTTGGAGTCGGTCGCCATTGACCCGGATTATTGCCTCCCAAGTACGGATCTGCAATTAAGCCTGAACCATCATTGGTTCGTGCAACGAGCATCGCGTTCGCTGCGTGCCCTCCTGCAGCGATCCCCAGAGTCTTCGCCTGTCCATCGGTGATCATTGACAGCCGATTGTCCAGAGCGGTCTGGAAGATGGCCTCGCGAGACGGATAAAGCGATTTCAACGTCTCGAACGCTGCTTTTGCCGCTGCCGCCTCTTTTGAGCAGAAGGGGTCTTCGATGCCTGTGTAGACATAGGATCGATGTGTTTGTGCGATCGAGTTGACCGCGTCGTACATCGCCAAATGCACCATAGCCATGGCGCGGGAAGCGCGTGGTGGCGGCGTGCCGGCCGCGCGAACGGAATCTAACAATTGGTTATTCCAGAACGCGATTTCGTTGGCCCCTGCTGTGGTGGCAAGTGCCAAGACGACGATTGACTGCAGTCCGAATCTTTTCATACCCTCTCCTCCCTTGTTCAAAAACAAGTTAACGTGCTGACATTATATGCCGCTTTTTGCGAGAATACTCCAGCAATTTTTCTGGAAGTCAAACGACGCGGATTTGAGGCGCACCCTCAATGACAGTTCCGATTCGAACACTGCCAGCGACGGGCTCACTCGCCAAGACGGCCAATCCGCCGCTTGTTTGCGGGTCGAGTACGACATGTTCGATCCATTCGGGAACGCCCTTGAAACTAAGGGAGTCTCCCAAGAACTTACGATTCTTGACCGCTCCGCCCGTGGTTTGACCTTCAGCGATCATTCGCTGAACTCCAAGAAGGACTGGTAACTCGGCCCATTCAATTTCGATGCTAACCTCGGAGGCGCGGGCGATATTGAACAGGTGCCCAGCAAGGCTGAACCCAGTAATGTCAGTCGCACACCGCGAACCCACTTTCAGCGCTTCTTCGCAGGCAACCCGATTCAAGGTTGACATCGCCTGAATCGCTGCGGCCAGTTCCTCTTCAGATGCAGCATTGTTCTTGGCAGCGGTGGTGACGATGCCGGTCCCGAGAGGCTTCGAAAGGTAGATGGCATCTCCTGGCCTCGCCATCGTGTTCACAAACATCTTGTTCGGATCAACCAGGCCGGTGACCGCCATACCGAACTTGGGTTCGTTGTCTTCCACCGAGTGGCCACCCATCACGACGGCGCCCGCCTCAACGGTTTTATCGTGCATCCCCTTCAGGATTTGAGCCCACACTTCGGGGGGAGCCGCAAGCGGGTTGAAGCACGCGATGTTCAGCACGGTGATTGGCGTGCCACCCATTGCGTAGATGTCGCTCAGTGCGTTCGCCGCGGCGATCTGCCCGTAAGCATAGGGGTCATCGACCACCGGCGTGAAGTAGTCGACGGTCTGTACCAATGCTCTTCCGTCAGGCATGGCAAAAACCCCCGCATCGTCGCGGTTTTCAAAGCCGACGAGCAGGTTCGGGTCGGTCGATCGAGGTAGGTGGCGGAGCACGTCCGCCAATTGGGCTGGCCCCAACTTACTCGCTCAACCTGCGCACGAAACCATGTGCGTAAGACGCATGGGTTCAGTTTGACATGGTGATGTGCAAGAATCCACCCAATGCTCGGATTGACTGATGCGGAATGGAGAATGGCCGCCGAAGTTCTCATCAAGATGGGGATTGGAGCCGTTCTTGCTGGCTTTATCGGGTGGGAACGCGAGATCCATGCGCGCCCGGCTGGCGTGCGAACGCACATGCTCCTCATCATGGGTGTGGTCCTGTTCAGCGAGGCCAGCCGACACTTTGGAGGAGATCCTGCGAGGATCGCGGCCCAAGTTGTTACTGGTGTGGGTTTTCTTGGTGCGGGAACGATCATTCGAACTGGAACGGACGTCAAGGGTCTAACGACCGCGGCCAGCCTTTGGGCAACTTCGGCAATTGGGATGGCCCTTTCGATGGGCGGCGGGTTCACCGTGGTGGCGATTGTCTCGGTCGGGTTGAGTCTGGTGACCCTGGTCTGGGTTGATCGCTTGGAGGATCGGTTCTTGAAGAAGCATGTCGCGAAGACCTTTCGGGTAACCCTCGCCGACCGCGGTGCCGTCGCCGACATTCTCGAGCAGGTGAGTGCCTACGATGGCATTCACCTGCACGAAGCAAAGTTGAACAAGAAGCAAGAGGGATTTGAACTCGAGTTCCAGTTGCACGGCTCGGCGGACCAGTTGGTTGACATGCTGCTTAAGCATCCGTCCGTAACCGGCGTGGATTGGCTTTGAGCGTTTTCCGCTGAGCTCCAGTTTCACAGAGCGGACACCGGTGGAACCACCACAGTCCTTGCCCGAGCCTGCAGTGCCCATGAACTCGCACTTGGCCATCAAATCCCAGTTAGATTATTTTTGTCGCCAAATTCTTGGCAAACACCTGTAAAGTAGGGTAGCGAGAGCAACATGAAATTATCAGTTAAGGTCACGGGATTGAGGATCGTTGAGGTGTTGGGCATCCTTGCGAGCGCGGTTTGTGCGGAGGCCCAGTTTGTGGCTGTTCGCATGAATGTGCCAGATGGAACCGTCACGACCGAAATGTATGGGGGACGGTTCGGGCAAGTCGTTGGCCTAGCGTACACCCCCGAACGGCGGGCCATGATCTGGACTGGCCCCAACAGCACACCTGTTGATATCACGCCAAGCGTATCTGGCACGCCATTCGTACTAGGAACTGATGGTCTGGACCAAGTGGGCTCGAATTACACGAATGACCGCAATCATGCTGTCATGTGGTCAGGCACTGCGGCGTCCTGGAAAAGTCTTCATCCTTCTCATACCGCGAACTCCTGGGCCTCGGCGGTCCACAATGGAGTCCAAGTTGGGTCGGTTATTATTGAAGGGAACACCCAGGCAAGGGCATCGCGTTGGCGGGGAACCGCGCAGTCATGGCAGGACATTCACCCCCCTGGATTTGCAAAGTCATCGGCTAATAATATTTTCAATGATGAGATAGTTGGGACCGCCCACTACAATTCTGGCTCCGCGGCTGCGTTGTGGACTGGCGAGTCCGCGAGGTTTGTTAACCTACACCCGGACGCTGCAGACGTTTCCTATGGGTTCGGCGCATACGAAGGAGTTCAGGTCGGCTCTGCTCGAGTAGACAACGTCTTTCGAGCGAGCCTCTGGAGGGGCTCTGCTAGTACTTGGGTAAACCTGGGAGGGTACGGGCCATGGGACTCGGGCGTAAGCGCTGTTTGGGGAAACACTCAAGTCGGCGGTACCGCGACCACCCATTGGTCTGAAGCATCGCTGTGGCGCGGAACTACAGCATCTCACGTCAACCTCCATGCCTTTTTGCCATCTGGATACTACTCATCGTACGCAAATGGAGTCTGGGAGAGTGATGGAGTCACGTACGTGTACGGTAGTGCTTCCAGTAATGGCGAATCACATCTATTTACTTGGGTTTCAGTACCCGAACCTAGCAGTTTCTTTGCTGTGGCGAGCGGGTTCCTGATCCTGCGATTATTCGGTCGCGGGAGGCTTCGCTGACTTACTTCCCAGCAAACTTTCGCTTCCACTGATCGATCAGCGTGAGGGCCTCCACCGGAGTCAGGCGGTTGATGTCCACCTTCTCCAGTTCTTTCAAAACGGGAGGCTCGTCGCTCTCAAACAGAGTCATCTGAAGCCGCTGGGTGGATTGGGCGATTGCCGGAGAGGCGGTGCCCTCAAGGCCCTCAAGAATTTCTGTGGCGCGGGACAACACCGTGCGAGGCACCCCGGCCATTCGCGCTACGTGAATGCCATAACTGCGATCGGTTCCTCCCGGCAGAACCCGGTGCGTCCAGATGATGTCGTCACCGATTTCTTCAACACTAACCCGGAAGTTGGCGATTGAGGGGACTTGGTCGGCGAGGGTATTCAGTTGGTGGTAGTGGGTCGCGAACAACGTCTTCGCACCGACCTCGGCGAGGTGCTCGACCATCGCCCAGGCTATGGCCAGGCCGTCGAAGGTGCTGGTGCCTCGGCCCACTTCGTCGAGGATGACAAGTGAGTTTTCGCCGGCGTGGTTGAGAATGTTGGCACTTTCGACCATCTCGACCATGAAGGTGCTCTGTCCCAGTGCCAGTTCATCCTTCGCGCCGATGCGGGCGAAGATTCGGTCGCACGGCGAGAGTTCGACTGCTGTGGCGGGAACGAAGGAGCCGATTTGGGCCATGAGGACGATCATCGCGCACTGTCGCAAGAAAGTCGACTTGCCGCTCATGTTCGGCCCGGTCAAGATCATGACCCGCTGGTCTTCGTTTAGGCTGAGATCGTTGGGAACGAACTGAAGGCTGCTGGCTTCAACCACTGGGTGCCGCCCTGACTCGATGCGAAGCGAGTTACCTTCAGCAAATAGCGGCTTGGAGTAACCCCGCCTTACAGCGACTTCTGCGAGGCTACAAAGCACGTCGAGTTCGGCAAGGGCTCGGGCGGTTTGAAGAAGGGACTTTGCATGCTCGGCAACGTGGTGCCGAATGCGGGTGAACAGGTCGGCCTCAAGGCTCGCGGCCTTCTCTTCGGCACCCAGCACGGAGGACTCGTGGTCTTTGAGTTCCGCGGTGATGTAGCGCTCGGCGTTGGCGGTGGTTTGTTTTCGAATGTAGTCGCCGGGCACCTTGTCCTGCTGGATCTTGGATACCTCGAGGTAGTAGCCGAAGACTGAGTTGTAACCGACTTTCAACGTGGCGATACCGGTGCGCTCCCGCTCTCGCTGCTCGAGTTCGGCGATGTAGGATTTGCCATCTTTGCCGATGGAGCGGAGTTTATCAAGTTCTAGGTCAAAGTCAGGCTTGATGAAACCGCCTTCGCGGACAGTAATGGGTGGATCAGCGATGATCGCCTTGTCGAGATAGAAGGCGAGGTCGGAATGGTCGCCGAACATCTCGCGGAGTTCCTGGATGCGCCCGAGGCCAACCTTTCGTAGAGGCTCAGCAAGTTTAGGCAGACTCAAAAGGGACGTGCGCAGAGCCCCCATGTCGCGTGGGCTGGCATGTCCAGTTGCGGCTCTGGAAACGAGACGTTCCAGGTCGTGGACGCGGCGAAGACACTCGCGGAGGTCGGCTCTGACTGCGGCTTGTGCGATCAGGCGTTCAACCGCCTCTTGGCGGCCAACGATGATGGGTACGTCGAGCAACGGTTCTTCGATCCAGCGACGGATGAGGCGCGAGCCCATCGGCGTAACCGTGTCGTCAAGGACTGATACCAACGTGAACCGCTTAGAACCATCGGAGAGGTTTTGTGTAAGTTCCAGGCTTCGCCGTGTGGCTAAATCGAGTTGCATGAAGCCATCCACGCTGTATTGGGAAATGCCTGAAACGTGCGTGAGGCTGAGGCCGTTGTGACGGGCGTATTGCAGGACCATCGAGGCAGCGGTGATCGCGGCTTGGCGGCCCTCGAGCCCGAATCCCTGGAGGTTCTTAACCTCGAACTGCTCTTGGAGTGTTCTGGTTGCGCGGTCTGCTTGGAGGGGCTTGGCAGTGGTCACGAGGGATCCGATCCCGTGGTTGACGATTCGGCCTAGTTCTTCGAGTTCTTCGGGCAGTAGCAACTCGCTCGGCTTGGTTCTGGCGAGTTCAGCGAGGAGCCGCTCCTCCTCTTCGAGTTCGGTGACGACAAACTCGCCAGTAGAAGGATCGAGAACGGCAAACCCGGCTTTGCCATCGATTCGGCAGATTGCGGCAAGGAAGTTGTTCGATGAGGCCTGGAGCATCGAGTCTTCGACCAGGGTGCCCGGAGTAAGAACCCTTGTGACCCCGCGCTTTACCAAGCCTTTCGCTGTTTTTGGGTCTTCCAGTTGTTCGCAGAGAGCGACCTTGATGCCTTTCTGAAGGAGGCGGGCAAGATACTTCTCCACGGAGTGGAAGGGCACTCCCGCCATGGGGATGCGGCCATTGTCGCCGTCCTCGCGTCCGGTTAACGTGATTTCAAGCGCGCTAGCGGCGATCTCGGCATCTTCTCCATAGAACTCATAAAAGTCGCCAATGCGCATAGCGAGCAACACGCCAGGATGCTCCGCGCGGATGCGGAAATACTGCTGGAGCATCGGGGTTTTGGGTTGCTTCAAGGGGAGACTCTATTGAACCCTAGAAAGGAAGTTGAGCACTTGTGGAAAACAAAAAAGCCCCCTCTACCAGTTGGCAGAGAGGGCATAGAGTTGTTGTGCCTTAGACGGCTGCGAGTTTCTTCGCCTTCTCGCGGACGTCTTCGAGACCACCGCAATAGAGGAATGCCTGCTCAGGAATGTCATCGAGGTTGCCTTCGACGAGTTCCTTGAACGCGGCGACCGTCTCGTCAACCGTGACGTAGCGGCCGGGGTTACCGGTGAACTGCTCGGCAACGAAGTTCGGCTGCGATAGGAATCGCTCGATCTTTCGTGCTCGGCCGACCAACTGCTTGTCGTCATCGGAGAGTTCGTCGATACCGAGAATCGCAATGATGTCTTGCAGTTCCTTGTAGCGCTGAAGCGTCGACTGAACCTTTCGAGCGACATCGTAGTGCGTGTCGCCAACGATGCGGGGGTCGAGGTTCTTTGAGGTTGAGGCCAGCGGGTCAACCGCGGGATACAGACCCTTCGAAGCGATTGCTCGTTCCAGATAAACGTAAGCGTCAAGGTGCGAGAACGTCGTTGCGGGTGCTGGGTCGGAGGGGTCGTCAGCAGGAACGTAAACCGCTTGGACCGACGTAACCGAACCCTTGGTGGTTGACGTGATTCGCTCTTGCAGGAAGCCCATTTCGGTAGCTAGCGTTGGCTGGTATCCAACGGCGCTGGGCATTCGTCCGAGAAGTGCGGAAACCTCAGAACCTGCTTGGACGAATCGGAAGATGTTGTCCACGAAGATGAGAACGTCGCTACCCATTTCGTCGCGGAAGTACTCAGCCATCGTGAGAGCGGTTAGAGCAACTCGAAGTCGCGCTCCGGGCGGCTCGTTCATCTGACCAAAGACCATAGCGGTCTTGTCGATAACGGCCTTTTCGGTGCCGTCCTTGTCGGTGAACTTGGCTTCTTTCATTTCAAGCCAAAGGTCGTTGCCTTCGCGAGTTCGTTCGCCTACGCCAGCAAACATCGAAACGCCCGAGGCTTCAACCGCGATGTTTCGGATGAGTTCTTGGATAAGAACCGTTTTGCCCAGACCTGCACCGCCGAAGAGTCCGATCTTTCCACCCTTGTTAAAGGGGATAAGAAGGTCGACAACCTTCAGACCGGTGGGGAGAATCTCAACTTTCGTGGATTGCTCGTCAAATGCGGGTGGCGTTCGGTGGATGGGAAGTCGAGGTGCTTCGGCGAGGGCTCGGGCCTTCGCTTCGCGAACTTCGACTGGCTCAGCATGCTCACCCTTGTCAAGGATATCAATTGGCTGGCCCAAGAGGTTGAAAACGCGTCCTAATGTGGCCTCACCGACGGGAACCGAAATAGGAGCGCCCGTGTCGACGGCCTCCATTCCACGAACAAGACCGTCAGTGGTGCTCAATGCAACCGTGCGCACGACGTCGTCGCCGAGGTGCTGAGCAACTTCACAAGTGAGGTTGATCCCTCGCTTGGCATCTTTGATGGTGATGGCGCTGTTGATAAGAGGCAGGGTGTCCGTCGAGAATCGACAGTCAACGACCGGGCCTAAAACTTGGATTACGGTACCGACTCCAGGCATGATGGGATTGATTTCCTACGGTTTGAGACGTTCCCTAGTGCTAGGAAACGGTCTTCAAGTATACCCTCTCATCCTCAGTCTTGATCATATTCCTCGTGCTCGGCATTCCGGTTGCCACGGTCGTCTGCACTGCCCAACTTGAGAATTCTCTCAGTTCCCGGAATGCGCAAAGTTCCGGTTGCTGGTTCATACGAGGTAGCCAGCGTGGCTCCAACTGTAATGACCGCAACCATGAGCAGAGCAACCCCGCTACGTGCCGGGATGCTCTGTTCATGTTCCAGCCTCTTGTGGCCATGGATCATTGACAGGACGAGACCATCGCAATGGCGTAGGCTGTGGAACAGAACGCCACCTACGTGGACTGCCACAAGCGCCATGAACGCGTTTGCGAGGAGAGCGTGAATATCCTCGCCGATCTCTAAGCCGTTGGACATTTGCCAGCCCGTCCAAGCCAGCCCGTTGGCACACAGCAGCATTGCTAGCAGGGTCCAACTGGTGGCAGGGTTATGTCCAGTGTGAGAGGCGTGCTTCTTGCTGAAGACGCCGACCATGTAAGTGACCAGATCCTTGGGATTCAGGGCTAGCCCAGAGAGTCTGGACCATTTAGTTCCTGCAATGAGCCATATGACTCTGAAGAGCACCAGCCCTGCGAGGGCGTATCCGGCTAGCGTATGGTACGCAAAGAGGGTGGAATCTTCGTCGGTAACGTTTGCAATCAGATAGGCGAAGATAAACCCTCCGGCGAAGCACCAGTGGAAGATTCGCACTGGTGCATCCCAAACTCGCGTGAGCGGCATTTATCGTCAGGTCCGTTTTTGCCGTCTGAGGCCGACGATTGCGGCCAAACCCAGGAAAGCAACAACTGTTGAGGGCTCAGGCACTGCAAAGCCAGCAACCCGGATCAGGTCAAGTTGAGGAGTTCCGGTTACCATGACCGCCTGAATGCTCGTTCCCTCAGCAACGCCAAATGTGCTCAGATCCACAGGATGTACAAACAACTCAGCGTCAAAGGGTCCGCCGCCACCATAGAAGTACTGCTTGTGCACGCCAGTATCAACCGCGGTTTCGAACCCGAAAGAGTGGCTGCTTGTGAAGGTTGCCCCGTCAGTAGATACCGAGAGAATGGCTTCATCCTCGCTGTAACGGGCTACCACGATTCCCAGATCGTCTCCCGGGCGGTTCATGATTGGCGTATCGTATCCAATGGTGTACGTTGGGCTCGAACCAAGTCCAATATTGGCGAGGCCGGTCTCAAAGTTGGCTCCAGTAAGTAAGGCAGGATTTCCCGGATTGACGTTTATGACGTTCAGCCAGTTGCTGAATGAGAAAGTGCCGCCATCTGATTCTTGGAGCGTATTTCCAAATTGCGAGTTGTCAAAGACAAATGTATCAAGTGACAACTGGGCATGAGCCGCGGCTGTTAGCCCGACGAGTGTTGAAATTAGGATGATTCGGGTCATTTTCGTGTCGCCTCCTTTCTTTGTTTGCGACGTAGGGTGATCAAGAGGAGCCCGCTGAGGGCAACGAACGACGATGGTTCGGGAACCGGTCCGATACTCCAGTTGAAGTCGGCGTCCAAAGTACCGGATCCAACTCGCGGGTCAAGGCTTGTGAAGATGTTTCCCATGTTGGCAAGTCCAACGGTGTAAGTTTCTCCCGCCGTCATTGTTCGAGTAAACAAACCTGCGGCAACTGGCGTGTAAGGGTTGGTCAAGTCCAAGCCGCCTTCCGTTCCAGACCACTCAATGGTTGCTCCCAACAATCCAAAGGTCAGCCTAGAGCCGCGAACATCGTAGGTCATCGAGAACGTGGAATTCGCGTCTGCAACAAACGTATAGGACCAAACCGGGCCGTTAACAACAAATCCATTCAACTTTGAAGCCGATTGCGCGTTTGTGTTGTGGTCCCAGCCCATGCCGCGCCATTGCACGGTTCCATGGGCGGCGTCAGTCCAAGTTGCGGCTGCGCTGGAGCGGACCGTTAATGAACGGCCCGAGTGAAGCGGATCGTGATCGGTAAGCGCAAGACTTCCCGAGTAAGGATTCAGGGTTCCGGTTTGCGATTGAATCAAGTAATCCTGCTGATAGCCGCCATTAGTCTGGTTGGCATCGGCATAGACTCCCAACTGAAAAGTCGACGATACGGGCGTCTGCGCGTAACTCTGAGTGATGGTCGCTGCCGCAATAGCGACCAAGCAATGGATGCGACAAGGTTTCGTCATGGTTCTTCCTTTTTGCGGTTTCAAACCGCGCTCTAGGAATCCATTGTGCCGTTCGGTTTATGAGAGGACGATGAGAGGCTTATTGAGTTGGAAATTCAAGCCGAAACTCCGTCCATCCGTTACCACTGGTTACCTTGACCCGACCCCCATGCCCTTCTGCGATTGCACGGACAATTGGTAGCCCTAATCCAGAGCCTCCGGTATCCCGATTTCGAGACTCGTCAAGTCTGACAAAGCGCTCAAAGATGGCCTCTTGTTGGTCGGGAGAGATGTCCGGACCGTCGTTACTAACCTTCACATACCAGGACTGGGAATCACTCTCCAGCCTAACCTCAATGATCGATTCAGCGTGAGTACATGCATTACGGAGGAGGTTGTCCAATGCTTGGCGGAATCGATCCGGGTCAAGTTTGGCCTCAAAGTGGTCAGGTCCAACAAATTTGATCCTTTGATCATTGAGCAAGCGGACTGCCTCGAAGATGATCGCCGAGGCATCGCAAGGAACTGGACGGATAACGAACTCGCCGATATCTGACTTGGCGAGGGTCAACAAGTCATCAATCAGCCGAGAGATGCGTTTGGTTTCGCCGAGGGAAGTCCTAAGCGCTTCTTGATAGTCCTGAAGCGAGCGATCCCGACGTAAAGCGACCTCAATGGTCCCGCGAAGATTGGAAACTGGCGTTCGCAGTTCGTGAGAGGTATCGGCAATGAACTGTCGCTGCGTTCCGATGATCGCCTTCTTTTCCGATAGCATCGCCGAAACCTTGCCAGACAACTCGTTCAGTGCGCTCACGAGCGTGTCCAGTTCGGCGTAAGGTGCCCTGACCCGTTCATGAACAGTGTTGCCGGAGGGATCCGAAACCTCGATCTGGCGGGCCAAGTCCTTCAGGGGAACAGCAATGAACTCCGAGAGTAGTACGGCCGTTATCGCAGCGATGACAAAGCACAGGAGGCCGACGGCTAGGGCAACTTCGCCGACTTCGGCGACGGCCTGTTCCGTGTCAGCAGACGGTACCGCCACAACCCCGACGAGAGAGCCTCCATCAAGACCCTTCAGCGGATAAAAGAGAGCCCGAACACGCGTCTGGTTGATGCTGATGTCTGTGGCCTCAACTTGCCCGCGTTTGGCCCTTGTCCTTCCTTGTTCCAGCCCCTCAATGCCTGCTTCTAGGACGTTCTTTGTACAAGCTAGCACCTGGCCGGCTTGATCTTCGATCCACACGAACTTCTCGTATCCACGGACGTCCGGAATCGCTAGATTCATCGGTCCAGTTTCGTGCACATGAATCGTTCCTGTGTCTGTGGCCGACGCAATCTCGGTCTTGGCAATTTGTAACAGAGCGGCGTCCAAGTTGCGCCATAGCGAGTGGGCGGCAACGAAATAGACCGCAATGGAGCACGCCAAAACGGTGCCTCCGATCAGGCTCAGCGTAACCAACAAGATTCGTCGTCGAAGATTAGCCACGGTAAGCGCCCTAAGCCTCAACCGGATGGAAAATGTATCCAAGGCCGCGTCGGGTCTCAATGTAATCTGGGTCTCTGCCCAGTTTGCTCCTCAGATATCCAATGTACACGTCCACAACGTTTGAGTCTGGTTGATCGTACGATTCCCAAATGTGTTCCCAGAGCTCGATTCGCGTAACCAGTCTTCCGGCATTGAGAGCCAGAAACTCCAGCATCTGATATTCCTTGGCGGTGAGGTTGACAGGTTGTCCACCGATCTCAGCGGTTTGCGCTCGGGTGTCTATTCTCAGTTCGCCAAAGAATAGGATCGCTCCGGTCGAGGGATTGCCGCTCCGACGAACCATGACACGAACCCTGGCGAGAAGTTCCTCAAAGGCGTAAGGTTTGACCAGGTAATCATCACCGCCCAAATCAAGGCCCAAGACGCGGTCAGCAATATCGCTTCGGGCAGTTAGAAAGAGAATGGGAGACGTTATGCCCCTCTTCCGCCAAGACTGACATAGCGCAAATCCATCCTGACCTGGAATCATCACATCAAGGAGAATTGCGTCGTACTCGTTAACAAGTACGAGCTCATCGGCCTCATCTGAGGTCGAAGCAGAGTCAACGAGGAACTTCTCCTCTCGGAGCCCTTTACAAAGAAACTCAGCGGCGGTCTGCTCATCTTCAACGACGAGGATTTTCACCGCCTCCGAGTATATCTGCATGCGCTGAACTCAAACGAAAACCGGGAAGCCATGTTTGGCTTCCCGGTTTCGACGCAACAGAGTGCTTTAGGTTAGGCCTTCTTTCGCTTGCGCAGAAGGGCGAGAGCACCAAGACCGATGGCGGCCCAAGTTCCAGGTTCCGGAGTCGTGATGTGACTGGAGAGTCCGCCCTGAATTCCCTGTAAGTGCGCACCAACATAGTTGCCCATGTTGTTCACCGCATTGAAACTGTTGGCAGAAAGGCCGGCGGCCATCAGGTCGGCAGACCAAGTCTCGCCGGGCTTTAGTCGGTTTGCGCCACCGCTTGAGTTCGAGGTTACGAACTGGACGTTCATATCAAACACGTTGCCAGCCGCGCCATTGATGCCGTTGTTGGACAGAGTCAGGCCACTTCGCTTGTTCGCGTTGACTTCGTTGCTGACCGACATGCTTCCCACGAACGGATCGAGGTTGAAGTAGACGTCGGAGATAAACTGACCAGCAGCCGACGACGCGTTATGCGAGATCGACATGTTGACCGTGTCTGCTGCAACATCAGTGATTGTGATCGTCATCCATGGTGCGGTGCCGCCAGGCGTGGCACCCGTGTAGACGAGACTCAGGTCGAAAGTAAGTGCATGTGCTGCGTTGGCGGCGAAGCCGAGTGTCGCCATTGCCGCAACCGTCATTAGAGTTTTCGTATTCTTCATTTCAGTTTCGCTCCCTTTTCAGGCAATATCAATTCTTATATCGTTTGCCATCCAATCTTTTGTATCCGAATCATAACGGATGTACCACATTAGTGTAGTTCAACAAATGTGCCTGGACAGTACGCTAATTTGCCAGTATTCGCAAACTTCATATAGATTTCATCTTATTGGAGGGCTTCAGGGCACCTGAAGTTCCCGATGCAACCCCGCTTCGCGTGCGCGAGTATAATGTCGGCAGGCTACATGTAGCCTCAGGAACACTATGTTTGCACGACTTGTTCGATGGTTTAAAGCGCTTTTCAACCGAACGATGAATCGGTTGGAAGACCCTGAAATGATGCTTGACCAGGCCAGGCGCGACATGCAGGAGGTTCTGGTTGCCAACCGCGAGCGCGCCGTGCAGGCGATCACCCAGAAGAACCGCCTCCAAGGCATGTACGAAGAGGCAAAGAAAAAGTCAGAGCAACTTGAGTCCCAGGCAACGATGGCACTTCGCCAGGGCAACCGGGATCTGGCACGCCAGTTCATTCGTGAAAAGGCCAACAACGACACGGTGATGACCCAGTTGCAGACGTCGGTTGCGCAAGCCCAGCAGGCCGTTGACGCAGTCAAAATTGCAATCAAGCGCCAAGAAGAGGAAGTTCGAAAGAAGACTGCCGAAGCCTTGGCGATGAAGGCGCAGTGGAAGCAGGCTCAGATTCAGAACACGATCTCAAAGGCCCTTGAAGGTCTCACCTTTGAAAACCAACTGGAGTCGTTTGGTGCCGCCGCAGAGCGCATTCGGGACGCGCAAGCGGAAGCCTCCGCACGAAACGAGATGTTCTCCAACTCGGTTCAGGGCAAGATCATGGAGATGGAAGATCAAGCCATTGACTATGCCGCTGAAGAAGAACTTAAGAAACTTGAAGAGCGACTTGGAATGGGTGCGCCAGCGCCAGCAGTTGAAGCCAGCCAGCAAGTTTCCTTGGGGACGGGAGACGCCGCCGCAGAGTTGCCACCGGTTCCAACGGACGCCGTGCCTGCCTCAGAGATTGATGCCGAACTTGAGGCGCTTGAGAAGCGGGTTCAAGGTAACTGATTCCGAGCCAACGGACCGTTAACGAGGCTGACCTCCTTCGCGAGGCGGCCTCGTTTGCTTTGTCATTGCGGCCCGGAGACGTGGTCTTGTTGTCTGGCCCCTTGGGTGCTGGGAAGACCACTTTTGTACGTGGGGCACTAGCGGGACTGGGGTTTCAAGACTCGGTGAAGTCACCGACCTTCAACTTGATCAATCTCTACGATTCAATGCCCCCGGTAATGCATGCGGACTTGTATCGGCTAACCACCGCCTTTGGAGTTGGCCTGGAGGCATACCTCGATACTCATGTCTGCTTTATCGAATGGCCCGATCGCCTTGCTGGCATGGTGAATGAAGAAGAGGCCTGGAAGATTGACATTGAGTTTGAGGGCGATTTACGAAGCCTGACGATCACGCCTCCTTCGGTACCATCTTAAGCGATGTTCAAGCGCCTCATGGAGCGATTTGACCGGTTGGTCGGTCGCGGAGTCATCGATGACGACTTCTACGAGGAACTTGAGGAGGCGCTTCTTCAAGCCGACACCAACGTCCAAGTCACGCAAGAGATTCTGGGTGATCTGCGTAAAGTAGTTCGCGAAGAGAAGATCACCGATCCTGAGGCGATGAGGGTTCGACTTCAACGGGCGATCTCAGAGCGGTTTCGGCAGGATGGTGCTCCAGGACTGATCGTGTCAGATGACGATCCGACCGTTTGGATTTTCGTTGGAGTGAACGGAGTTGGAAAGACGACCACAATAGCCAAGGTCGCCCAGTTGCTCAAGAAGCGTGGGTTCAGCGTTATGTTGGCCGCTGGCGACACCTTCCGCGCTGCAGCCATTGAGCAACTCGAAGTGTGGGCGCAGCGAATAGGTGTTGAGATTGTCAAGTCGCAACCAGGTGCTGACAGCGGAGCGGTCATCTTTGACGCGATTACTGCGGCCAAGGCCCGTGGGATCCAGTTCGTGCTTTGCGACACAGCAGGGAGACAGCACAGCAAAGCCAACCTCATGAATGAACTTCAGAAGGTTGCCAGGGTCGTCGAAAAGGCCATTGATCGCAAGCCCGAGGAGGTACTTCTTGTTTTGGACGCGAACACCGGACAGAATGCGATTCGGCAGGCTGAGGAGTTTACGAAAGCCGCCGGGGTCACGGGATTCGTTCTGACGAAACTTGATGGGACGGCACGCGGTGGCGCATTGATTGGCGTCTACGAGAAGTTCAAGGTGCCGATCAAACTCATCGGCGTGGGTGAAAAGGCTGAAGACCTAAAGGACTTCAAGCCTGCGGAGTTTGCCTCCAGCCTCTTTGATTAAGGGGCAATTGCCAACCAATCATCCCATCTTGTGTCGATCGCAAACTGGACACGCGCGTAATCGGCAGCAGCGCCAACATAAACGGCCGATGGCGAGAAGTCAATGGACACCCCGTTGCTGCCCGCAGAGTTGGCATTGTGCCCCTCCCAAATACGAGCCTGAGCCAATGCACCTCGAACTTGGGTGGCCGCATTAACGACGGCTGGAATCCCGGCACCTGAGATCAGTCGTTGGCAGACGTCATCCAAGTCGCGGTAGTAGCGAACGTTGGTTTGACCGTAACTCTTTGAGTTGGATCGAATCGCGGGGACGGTTGCGGTAAGGGAACTGTTGTTCGCGATAAGAGCCGCCGCCAGGGTATCGATTTTTGAAGCAAGGTTCGGGACCTTGGAAGCGTCGAACACGCTCTGCGTGATCTTTCGGTTGGCATACTCGGGTACGGCGAGCATTCCCGTGACAAAGTTTCGCGACAGGTTCACCGACGTTTCATCAGGTTGGTCGCGAAACGGAGCAAAGACTCGATCATAGGGATAGCCTTCCCCGGGAGGACTCTCTTCGGATCCCACAATGAGATCGGCAAAGTCACGGCACTCATACACGACTTCCATCATTTGCATCAGGCTGCAATCCCACGCAAGAATATCGAAGTGGTGACCGTTCAGGGCCGTCCGTAACTCCCATGTTTGGATGGCGTTACCCGTTTCGTCGTCGTAACTGACCGCATAAGGGGTTGACTGGTCGCGAGCACCTCTCCTCCAACCTCCACCATGATTCCAAACCACCAGGCAGTAGCGCTCGGCCGGATAGTAGGTCTTGGCCCAACTGACAAAGTTGTTCAACGCCTGGGGGCGACCCATATCAACGCTGCTGCCGAGGTCTTGGACCAGTTGACTCGCAATGCCGTTCGACTGGTCAGGTTGCACCAGATACCGCCGCGTCCCATCGAATGTTGATGCGGGATATCGCCCCGTCGTCTGCTTCCATTGCACGACGAATCGGACATCTGGGTTTCCCGCTACACGTTCCATTTGGTTCATGTTCAAGGTTGAGAAGGAGTAAAGATCGTTTGCCGCATTCATAAACACGAGCACAGTCCACTTGCTCGTGGTGGGCGCAAAGGGTTGAACTTGCACCGAACTACTGCCTTGTCTTCCCGATGGAACGTGGGTTGCTCTAACCGATCCAGAACCGGCTGTTGTCGCGGTGACTCGGCCCGAACCATCCACGGTTGCAACGCCTCCCAGTGCTTGCCAAGTTATGGTTGCTGGGTCGGTGAACGTTGGGACCCCTGTCGCGCTGAGTCCTCTCGCCAGGAGGAGTGAACTCTGAGGCACTGGAATAACGACTTGACTCGGTGAGACCGTGACGGATTGAACAGATTCGCCGACTACGGTTTCATAGGTGGATGTTCCCGAAAGGGTGACGTAGTCACTGACTCTTCCGACCAAGACGCCGCCCAAGGTGGGTTGAGAGTAGAGTTCGATGAGCAGACGGTAAGTGCCTGATGGAACATCGTTCAGGTTGTACGATTGCCGTCCCCCGGCACCGACCTCGGCCAAGACTGTCTTTGCCAATCGCCCGTTTCCGTCGTACAGCGAGACTCTCTGTGAGCGCCCGCCTCCGGCTGAAGTCATGCGGGTCCAGTCTGTGGAATAGATTAACTGGGAGAGCGGAGTGCTTCCACCTCCACCCCCACAACCGCAAACTATTAGCAAGAAACCGAGCAAACCAACGATGCGAAGGGGCAAGGTCATTGTGGATACCTCCTATATGGACGCGCAAAAGAGAAAAACCATTCTCGATTTGCCGTTGTCTTCGCTGAAATGGGAACCGATAATCGAAACGAGATTCTCGTGAGTAACCCGAACGAACTTATACGCACCTTGGCTGCGAACGGAATCGCTGCGTCTCTCAACGCAAGCGATAACCTGCCAGGATATCTGGTTCCCCTCGAACTCGCCGAGGGGCAAACGCTCTTTCTGGGCGTACCGGGTCTTGATCCGTTGTCGCCAATCTCGGCTGATCAAGCCGGCTTGGCGGCGTTGGACGCAACTGGTCGTGTTGAAGAAGTTTGGGGTTTGGCCAAGAAGTTCCCCTTTTTGGCTGTCGGCGAGAACGTCCTTTCGGGACCGCTGAACAACCTGATCAGTAAGGCGTTGTCTGGATCACCAGCAACAATGCTCCATTCTGGCGCCCGCTTCTTCGCAAGTTCCGGTACTTTGGGCTCAAAGAATCGAATCGTGCTCCTGGTGACCAGCGCCGAAGAAGAAGAGGCGATCCAGGAGCGGGCTGCTCACAGTGAACGACTTTCGCAGGTTCTGGCGTCATTGGGAACAACACTCACGATGAGCCAAACCGTGGCCAACCTGTGTGTTGCGGCTGCTCACGAAATCAACTCATCAGCGGAGTTGGCAGCAGTCCTGATTTGGATTCCCGAAGACGATGGTTTTTGGCTACGCCTCTGTGCCCATGTTGGCGTCAACCGGGCTGGCATCCAGGCATTGGAGCGCATCGCGAGCACGGGCGGGTCAAGTTGTGTTGCCGAGTTGGTAGCGGGTAGCCGCCAACCTTTTCATCATGACGACGTTGCCACTCACATGTTGACAAGCGGGTTAGAGTCGAAGATCTGCTATCTCAAGCCTGGTGGCACCAGCGTTCATCCCTTGGTATCTGGGGACAGAACCCTTGGTGTACTGCAGTTGATTGGGCGCGAAGGTGATCGGTTCTTCGCTAACAACCAGAACCTGTTTCGAACGATAGCCGAGCACTTGTCGCTGGCTTTGAATAACGCCATGCTGTTTGAGAGCGTCGAGCGACTTGCTGCTCATGACCCGCTTACGGGAATTGCCAATCACCGGACGATGCAGGAGTTCTTGCATCAGCGGTTGGCCGAATCGAATAGGGCCAACCAACCGCTGGGTCTCTTGATGATTGACGTGGATCACTTCCGAGCGTTCAATGAAGAAGAGGGGCACGAACTTGGCGACTCTGCGCTGAAGTACGTTGCCGACGTGCTCAGCAACTGCGTGAGACCCTATGACCTTGCTGCCCGATACGGTGGTGAGGAGTTCACCGTGATTCTTCCAGGAAGCAATCAGGAAGCCACCTTGATTGCGGCTGAACGTATTCGCGCCTCCATCGAAGATATTGTTCTCCGCACGCCAACTGGGCGGACGCGTCATGTAACGGCAAGCATAGGGTGTGCCGTCTATCCAACCGCAGCCCAAGATCCGACGACGTTGTTGCGTGCGGCGGATGCCGCGCTTTATGAAGCCAAGCGTTCGGGCCGAAACAAAGTAGTGGCCTTTGAAGGATTGCTGACCGGGCATCCGAAAACCGAAAAGCGCGACGTTGATACCTACTTGGATTGGGTGCCCGAAGATCGGCGCGAGTTTGCGCTCAACACGCTTACTGCGGTTGAATCGCCTCTCAATGAACTTGCCAAAGTGTTTAGTTTGTCGACCACGCAGCTGGAAATCTCGCGTGCGGCCATCTTCCTCAGCGATACGTTCTTGACTGCGGATCACTTTTGCCTTGCGCGTCTTGAGTCGGCACCCGAGTTGCGAACGGTTCTCCCAACGCTTTATGGGCTCAAAGAGCGGTTTGACGGCACAGGCGCTCGTGGGATGAAAGGGGCTCGAATCCCGCTTCTGTCTCGTATCGTCACTGCGCTGCTCGGCCAGGCAACAGATCGAGGAGATTGCTTTACCGCTGATCCTGGACGCTTTGACCCCCAGATCGTCGCCTTGCTCGGCGAACTGGACGAAGCGGCGTAGGGCTACTTCGACCTGGGAATGAGGGTGACTCCGGTTGTGAGATTTGCAGTCTTGAAGAAGACGGCACGATTCCGCTTGGAGGGTGGTAGTGTCCCTTTATAGTTCGATCCCGTTGCTTTCCAGACCGACTTGGTGAAGTCCATCGTCTCGGACTCTGCGATCCAGCAACTAACTCGGCTACCAGAACTCACCGAATACTTGAGTCCGTCAAAACCTGCTTCGAGAACCGGAACTTTGTCGCCACTGGCCACCCGCTTGGCGAATTCGGCAAGCCCGGGAATCTCGTCTCCACCCAAGTTGTGGCCGCGGTTGGGAACGACCAGCATCACCTGACCACTGAGGTCTCGGTACAGTTGGTGGGAATCTGGTGCCCAGTACGGGTCGTTGGTGCCGACGACGTTGAGGATTGGTACGCCATATCGACGCTTGTAAGCGTAGGGATCCACCATCGCGAGAAGTTTTCTTCCGGGCTCGGTGTCCAAGACTTGGTCCAAGCCTCTTTCTGAATAGTCAGCCAGCATGGGGCTGAGTCGACCCCAGAGCTTTCGTTGATGATCCAGCTGTGCCTTGAAGTTCAGGTTGTCGAAGACCATAGGAGCGATTCCGATCACTCTAGAGTTACCGGATGCTCCAACCAGCCACGTGGTCCATCCACGTTTGCTTGCGCCGGTGACCACGAACTTGCGAATCGGGTTCTTTGAGTTCTTGGTTGTCGCTGTCACGGTGTCCATTGCCCGAAGGGCAGCTTTCGTCATGGGGAGCAGAAGCGGCCAATCGGACTCGCCGGACTTCATGAAGTTCTCAAACGTGTGGGCAATGAGGTCGTCTTCGACTTTGCCCCACAGCGGTTGGTTGGGAATGTCGAAGAGGGTGAATACCGGTAGGCCAGCAGCCTTGGCTATTGCCTCGGAGTAAGGAAGATCGGCGCGGTCGACTCGATCTCCTGTGATGAGCAGAATCGCGACTCCGTTCTGGGTGACACGTGTCGGGTCTGAGCGACGGATGGTGTGGCTCCACTTGTGCCCTCGCCATGTTTGGCTCACCATCGAGGTTTCTGAAGCGGAAATTGCCTTGAAGGTGTATGTGGCGTCTGGCTTTGCGAGGTATGCGTCAAGGGGTTGTGCTTCAAGCAAACCGAGCGCCAGATGGAAGAACACCATGCAGTGAGTATGGCTCGTGCCACAATTAGGTTTCACATGCCAATCATCATTGATATCGTCGCGCGAGAGATTCTTGACAGTCGCGGTAACCCCACGTTGGAAGTTGATGTTTTTCTCGATGAGGGCATGATGGGACGGGCTGCGGTGCCCAGCGGCGCCAGCACCGGTCAGTTTGAAGCGGTTGAACTTCGTGACGGCGATAAGTCGCGATATTCCGGAAAGGGCGTTCTCCAAGCCGTTGAGAACGTGAACGAGAAGATTGCTCCAGCCCTG